>CAZFWN010000068.1:0-24337 GCA_964522745.1 uncultured Ktedonobacterales bacterium | reverse complement strand
CCAGCCGCTCCTCCAGCACCTTCCGGCGCCACGCTCGTTCCTCGGCGTGCATCTCGTCATACCACTGCCGCATGCGCTCCTCCTCGGCCCGCCCGGCTGGGCAGGCGCAATACTCGTCGCCGCCTTCGGGTGTGTAGCCCACATACCCCGTATCCCGACAGCGTTCGCACGTCGCTGGACGCAGTGCAGCCCCCAGCAGTCGCCCGCGCTGGCGCGACCACTGCGCCGCGGCCTCGCCCAGGCTACAGGGTGTTCCAGACGAGCGTGCGAGCTTCTTCGGCGCTGTAGGGCTGATAGCTGCTCCTTCGCTCTGGAGATCGCGTGGCATGGTTTGCCTCCTTCCGCTGCTGGCCGCGCGCCAGCTTGGTCAGATAATCCAAAGGATCACCATCGATGTGGTTAGCTGCTGCCAGCAGGATGTGTTTGACGAGCAGCGCGCCCCCGCACTGCTTGGCGAGCGCCCCGATGCGGGCATAACTGGCCGTCTCCAGCGGGACGCCAATGCGTTCGTGTGCCAGCCGCGTCAAGAGGGCTACCCGCTCCTTCTCCCGCTCGCGCAAGACCCGCTGGTAGTAGTCCAGGTCAGTCTTCTCCCATCCCTGACGGGGCGGCCACGAAGCTTCTCGGTTGGGAGGGGCAGAAGCGGATGCCATCTGCTCCATCGCCCTCTTGTTCCCATCTGAGGAAAGCACTGGTTGGTCGTCTTCGGCGTCAACAGCCACAGAACCAAGGCGATGAGCAGAACCAGGCAATGCCTCAAGTGAGGGGCCTGCCCCCTCAGAAACTCCTGACGGAGTTTCTGTCTTCTTCTTTCGTAACTCTCTTCTTAGCCTCTTGTCTGAGGTCGCTCCCGGAGGGGGCTGAGCAGGGAGAGGAGTTGTCATCTTGAAATCCTGCGACTCCACTGGTTGTTGTAAAATTGAATTTCCCGCCTGTCGTAAACTTGAATGTTCACCTGGTACCGCCTGTTGTAAACTTGAATTTCCTCCAGGCACCGAGGCTGCTGGCAGTTCGCGCCCCAATGGGTCATCATGCACAATTTTCAAGTTGACAACTCCTCCTGCTGATTCCTGCTTGCGTGGGCGTCCCGCGCCAGGGCGTGCGCCACCCCAGCGGCGATACCCTGGCTGCAAGGGCTTCCAATTGGCAAAGTCCAGATTCCACCCGATGCGCCCGCACCCGCGTACCGTTTCGTCTGGCTCATACCAAATCAGCCCATCCTCGACCAAGCGCTGCCGCAGATGCAGAATCTGGCTGCGACTCATCTGCGTGCGCTCCACCCACTCGGCCAGCTCAAACGGACACCAGGCTCCCGGCTGCGCGTGTCCGTGCGCTCGGTGGACGCCCGCCCAACCGAAGGTGGCCCGCTCCAGGCAACGCAGAAAACGGCTGACCTTGGGCGGCAGATCGATGCGGGCAAGTTGCTCACTCACCGCATTGGCCGCGCCCGTCATACAGCCGACGAGCGGTAGGATCGGAGCGATTCCAGGCGCTTCAGATGCTGGCTGCCGCTCCAACACCTGGAAGGGGTGGGCGGCGCTTGCCGCCCGCTCGGTCGTCATCGGCAAGACCATGGCTTACCTCCCCACTCTGCGCTGCAAGGCCGCGAGCCACTCCTGGAGGGTTCTGGTCCCCTTGGCGCTGTTGCACGGCACACACGCCGCCACCAGATTGCTCAGGTCACTGGTCCCTCCTCGGCAAACAGGCAGGACATGATCCAGCGTCAGCCGGCCACCACGTCGGCCACAATACACGCACGTGTACTCGTCCCGCTCCAGCACCGCCTGGCGCAGCACCCACCAGACCGACCGAGGTGGACGCCCTTTCCAGCGCCGGGCAAACACCTCCTGCGGCGAACAGGGCGCCGGCGCTGCCGTGTCCAGGGGAAGGTCGGTCTCCTCTGGAGAAACGCTCACCTGCCTGGCGGGCCTGCGGTGGAGGTGAGGCGCCAGGCAAGGCCAGGTATCAAAGGCCAGATTCCAGGTGAGCCAGGCTCCATCGGCCACTGGCCCATCGGGCTCACAGTGGAAGAGGCCCTCCTCCATCAGGCCCTGGAGCGCCTGCCGCAGCGTCGTCGGCTCCAGACTCAGCCGCTCGGCCCACCGCGCCAGGTCCACCTGGCACCCCAGGATGATCATGGTCGTCCGCTCAGACTGCTGCTGGCGGGCCGTCTCCGCACAGGTACTCAGCACTTCCAGGAGGAGTCTCTTCGTTGGCAGGGGCAGCGCCCCCCGCTCGATGGCCAGGACCAGCAGGTGGTGCTGGCGGTGCAGCAGTGGATGCATCGTCATGCTCGTTTCCCTTCCTTGTGCTGGGGACAGCCGACTCATGAGGTGGACCAGCCGGTCCACCTCTGAGCCTGGCTGTCCTACGCGGCTGGCTAGGACTTCCACATACTAAAGGGTTTGTCGTCCGTCCAGGGAAGGGCGCGCTCGCGCCGCAGGTCCTCTGCAAGCTGCTGGGCTTCCTGGGGCGTGCGCGGTGCTGGGTGGGAAACTGCGAATGGAGCGCGTGGTCGGACGCCTTGAGCCGAGGTGGTCGTCGTCCGCTTTCGTACCTTGGATCGCTTCATGGTCATGCTCCTTACGGCCTGCACCCTGGGTTCCAAACAGAGCGCAGATAAATTATGATGGTGTTTGATACCATCTGATGGGAGTATAGCATAAAATTTGATAGTTTTCAAGGGTGTCTTGCAATTTTTGGTGGTATATGATACCATTGAGCTGGAAAGGCACCCCGCCTGTGGAAGGAGTGAGTGATGACCCAAGAACGTGCCTCTCATCGGCGCGCACTGCCGCACCTGAAAGCCTGGCGCGTCTACCGCCTCCTGAGCCAAGCCAAGCTGGCGCAAACGGCAGGGGTCGGCGAGATGACCATTGTGCGCTTGGAGCGGGGGGGCGAAGCAAATGAGTTGACCCTCTACAAGTTGGCCAAAGCCCTGGACCTGCCGGTCCAGCGGTTGTTAGAGGAGGGACCACCGGAGCAGACCACGATTGACAGCGCCGCCTAGCGGAAGCCCGCTAAGCAGCACTGTTGGAACCAACCTCTACCATCCGTAAGGAGCGGAGGTGGCAGAGGCGTGTATAGTATCGCATATCTGAGGAGCCCCTCACCGGAGCAGCGCCATCGAATCGTGAAGGAGTGAGTCAAGAGCCTGAAAAAGGGCGTGTGCCAGCTAATGTAGTGACATCGCTGGCACACCAAGCGCACCCTGGGTTCAGCAGGGCGGCCTGAGGTCTATTCTACCCCAGGCCGAATCAGCAGCAACTGTGCCTTTCCGGCCAGGTGCCCCTGTTCCCATTGGGAGCGGTGCGCCTGGCCGTTTGTTGTGGCCGCCCCAGCGTGGCTCGGAAAGGATAATCGCGATGAAGCGTTGGAACTGGCACCTGGGCACAGGCTCAGGCGCCGCAAGCCGTCCGGCAGCGAGCGCGCCGGACCAGCCGCTCTTCAGCTCCGCCAAGGCACAAACCAGCGCCGAGGGGGCCAAGAACGGCTACATCTTCCTCGTGGCGGCGGTTGTGCCGTTTGTGCTGGCAACCATCCTGGCGTTGGGAGTCGGGTATTTCTTTGCCGGCTTTCAGGGATTCAGTTGGAGCGTGCCAGGCGTGATGGCGTATGGCGGCGGCTTTGCGGTGGAGGCGGTGTGTTTGGCGTGCTTCTTCGCAGCCGCCAAAGCGTTCTGGGGCGGGGCGAGGTGGCACTTTGTGGCCGCGCTGGTAGCGGCGCTGCTCCTCAGCAGCATCTCGATTGCCGCCCAGGTGCTGTACCTGGAGTTGGATGCGCTGAAAGGCGCAGCACACATCCCGCCTGGCGCGCTCGATGGGGTGCCGCTCATCGGCTGGCTGGTAGGGAGCAACGGTGGGGGCTGGGTCGTGCTGGGCCGGGCGATTGGGTTCCATGTCGCGGAGGCGGCCTGCTGCTTCGTGTTGGCGAAGTCCACCGAAAACCCGGAGAAGCGGATGCTGGCGATGCAGCGCGAGCAGCGGGCACTACTGGAGGTGCAGCGCTTCGAGCGGATTGCGGCACTGGAGCGGCGCATCTTCGAGCATGCGTTTGCGGCATTCGACCAGGTGGAGCAGCAGTTGGGCGCGCCCGTGGAGGTGCAGACACTGCCGGCAGCGGGGCAGACCGGCGGCGAAGCTGCCCAAGCGGGCAAGGCGGGGCGCGCCGGAGCCAAGCCTATCACGGCTCAGTTTCAGACGCTCGATGCCAGCCAAACAGCAGAAAGCGAGGGGAGCAGCAATGGGCATCGGTCCTTTCGCCGGCAACGCTAAGATGCCATCTCGCACAAACGCTAAGCTGCCAAACGAGGCTGGCGCCTTGCTCCTGAGTGGAACAAACGCTAAGATGCCATTGGGCTCAGCAGCTACGATGCCAAGCCAGCACATCAGCACAACAGAACGGCTGCGACGACTCGAGGAGGCCAAAGCCTTCTTGCATCAGCACTTGGCAGCAGGCCCGCAACCGGCTAAGACACTGCTGAAGGCGGCCAGAGCAGCAGGGATTGCCACCCGCACACTGCACCGGGCCAAGGATGCATTGGGCGTCAGGGCAGAGCGCGCTGGTGGTTACGCCGCTCATGGACAGTGGACGTGGTATCCGCATGAGGCATCAAAGTACGCTCCACCCACCTCAGCTAGGCGGGTAAAGGTGATGCCATTGTAGGCAGGTTTGTGCAACCTACTGACTGGCGTTCTTGCTAAGATGCCACATGGTGGGCAACCCCTCTGGGGTATCAATCACATCGCTAAGATGCCATTGTTTGGATCAATGGCATCTTAAAAGCCTGTCCGAATAACGGGTGTACAATAGAGGTATGAACAACGCAGAACCACAACCACGCAGCCGCCCACGCACGCCCGATAACCGCACCACGACGGGCTTCCGCATTTCTGATGCGTTGTGGGCCGTCCTTCAGCCGCTCCTGCCCGTCCATGTGAACACGCATCGTTTTGGGGGAGGACGACCACGGGTGCCTGATCGCGCCTGTGCCGATGCCATTTTCTTCGTCTTGCGCACCGGCTGCCAGTGGCGGGCGCTGGACCAGACCGAACTGTGCGCCCATTTAACGGCGCACGATCGGTTCCAAGTGTGGGTGGAAGCAGGTGTCTTTCTCAAGCTCTGGGAGGCAGGTATCAAGCGCTTTGATGAACTCTGCGGGATCGAGTGGGACTGGCTGGCAATGGACGGAGCCATGACGAAGGCTCCGCTGGGCGGGGAAAAAAACCGGACCCAATCCCACCGACTGACGCCGAGTCCGGCGTCAAGCGCAGCCTTTTGACGGAGGGACAGGGGGTGCCCATCGGTCTGGCGGTGGAAGGCGCCAATCGGCATGACATGAAGTTGGTGCGCGCCACCATCGAGAGCTTGGTGGTTGACCGGCCAAAGCCGACCAAGGAGCGACCACAGGGGTTGTGCCTGGATGCGGGCTATGACTATGATGAGGTGTATGCAATTTTGAAGGAGTTCGGCTTTACCGCTCATGTCCGCCCGCGTGGAGAAGAGGCCAAAGCGATCAAGCGATCAGCAGGTTTCAAGGCGCGTCGCTGGGTCGTCGAGCGGGCGCATTCGTGGATGAACCGGTTTCGCCGGAGGCTTTTCCGCTGGGACAAGAAGCCCCAGAATTATCTCGCGTTTCTGCATTTCGCTTGTGGCTTCATTGCGTTTCGGGCCGCTGGGGTCTTCGGATAGACGGTTAGAACGTGTGGGCGAACGTCACGAAATCGGGGTACTCGTGCTCAAGCTGATCGAGGAGGGCTTGGAGATCCTGGACACAGGGGTGCGGCAAGTAGGCGAACAGCCTAGTCTGGTCGTGCATAGGGATATCGACGAACTCTCCGCTCAGATGGGTCTGAGCCACGCTCTCAATCAGGTCGAGAAAGTCCTCGGCGACCCACTTCAGGCTGGAAGTGGTCCATTCCCCATGAATCGCTGCGCCGCGCACGTCAAGGTCTACGGTGAAATGAAAGTCGCGCCTGTTCTTGTCGGCGATAACATCCTCCTCCACCTGCTCAGGTGACCACTCGCCGTCCGTAGCAGCCGCGAAGCGCCGCACCAGGTCCACGTAGGTGGTCGCATCCATTTCTGCGTCGAACCAGACCAGGCGTTCATGTGTATCAGCCAGAAAGGGTGTCAGCGCCTCCAGTAAACAGGCAGGCGACATCCACCTTTGCAGATATGGACCGGTCGCGTGCCTGTGCAGGTCTTCGCTCGCCTGACGCATCACCTCCTCGGTAATCTGGGGGATGATGCCGTGCTGGAGCACTATCTGCGCGATGCGTTCTAGATACTCCGGGCCGGTCATGGTGCGTCTCTTTTCAGTTCGGACTGTCCCAACACCGGGTCGATGGCTGCACCTCCAGGGTCATGCGGAGATGCGAAAGCCCGTCGTAGTCCGGTTATTGGGCGTCCGCTCTCGCTCTCGTGGTTGGCTGCCTTTTTGTCCATATCCCCAGTATAGCAGGTTATTCGGATAGGCTGTTAGTGCATTGACCCCTTCCCCACTGTATTTCTCGTTGTACGTTCTGGCAAAGAAACCAGCGGGCGCTGTCTCTCACCCTGCTATGTGCACGCACACATCCAGGCTCCGATCGCGTAAACGCTAGATGCGGCCTTGACCGACCTGAGAGGCTTCACGAATCCAGTCTTTGAACTCCTCGTCGAGTTGGTCGATAGCGGTCAGGACAAAGTGATGCACGAACAGGCGCCGCATGTAGGGGGACACGTGGCGGAAACGCGCACTCTCGACTTTGTGCGGCAGGTCGAGATAACCTTCCAAGCCGCGTCTGGTGAGATGCACACCGGCAAAAATCCGCTGCGGGCCGCGAAAGCCCACCTGGGCCTTGATGGGGGCATACTCAAAAGGTCCGGCGTCCTGAACAGCCTGAGCGAAGGCGTGAAAGAGGGCGACGAGCACCGCGTCCTAGTCGTGCAGGTGAGCCTCGACGGTCGTCGTGTCACAGACGTACGATTGCCCGGTGCGGTGAAAGCGTCGACCACAGGTGGGGCAAGTCCACGCGAGCGAAGAGGGGGGGACCTGCTGGCTCAGGTCGGTCATAGTTGTACCTGCTTTCTACGCTTGCTTTGGGAGCATTCATTCTGCCGTGGCGTTTTCTTTAGTGTATGCCAGAATGCGGACGATTTCGCTCCTCTTTTGCCCTGTTTCTAAGATGCCATTGGACTCAGCAGCTAAGATGCCAAGCCAGCGCAGCAGTGCCGCGGAGCGGCTGCGACGGCTGGAGGAAGCCAAAGCCTTCCTGCGAGCGCACTTGGCAGCAGGTTCTCAACCGGCTAGGGCGCTGCTCAAAGCGGCTAGGGCCGCAGGGATTGCCACGCGAACACTGCATCGCGCCAAAGATGCCATCGGCGTCAGGCCCGAACGCTCTGGAGGCTATGGCGCGCATGGGCAGCGGATCTGGTATCCGCCAGCGGCAGGAGGAAGTGCATCTGCTCGCTCTGCTCCTCTGGACGTCCTGACCGGTGAGCACGGCTAAGCAGCCATTTACATCAACAGTTGCCTTTTTCCCCGCACCACTCGGCGCTCAGATGCCAAAAACCAGGGATGGCATCTGAGCGCCTCCACCTATTTTTAAAGTGATTCTCCGCTCAGATGGCATTGAACACAGCAATAGCATCTGAGCGCTCAACTACCTGCGGCAATCACCGCGCTCGGTGGAAAGAAATGGCAGCTTAGCACATTGGTTGGAAGCGACTTGGATTGGCCCAACCATTGGTACTTGAAGGAGGTTCACCCGACAACCTTTTAGCACGCCATATCGTGCAACCGACCTAACGTTTTTTCTTCAACATATCACTTGTATAGCGCATGCAACGAAGGCAGGTGGAGAGCCGCTTCATTCACTATATCCCGCCCTGGCATCCCCTGTGCAGACCCTCAAAGACATATGCCTAGCAATATAATCTGTCCTGCAGGAAGGAGAGGTGTCTATGCCAGCAATGTTTGATGCCATCTGGTTCAAGACGGGTCATGGCCTGGGCATCTCACCATATGCTGGGCAGACGCTTCGTAGCACCTCTGCATCATAAGCAGAGGTGAGTTCGTGCTCAAGCTGATGCCTTTTGAGGTCCGAGGAAGCCATACGTGGCGTTGCCTCGACCAAGCTTTGCAGCTGGCCTGGCCAGCAGAAAGGGAAACGACCATGGCACAGTCTGTCCAATCCCGTCCGCTCAACCTGCAGACGGCATCTCGTGCGGATTTCATCGAGCAGTACCAGCGCGTTCGCCGCTTTACGGAGCAGTTGTGCGAACCGCTGGTCACCGAAGATTATGTCATTCAGTCCATGCCAGATGTCAGCCCAACCAAATGGCATCTCGCCCACGTCAGTTGGTTTTTCGAAACCTTCTTGCTCTTTCCCGCCGTTCCTGGGTATCAGTCGCTGCATCCTCAGTATGCGTATCTCTTTAACTCCTACTACAACTCCCTGGGAGAACGGCACTGCCGACCGAAACGAGGACTCATCTCTCGTCCGACCGTGAAGGAGACGTATGCCTATCGGAGGTACGTCGATGAGCACGTCCTTGAACTGCTGGAAACGCTCGATGAGCACCGGCTGGCAGAGCTCGCACCCATCTTCACGCTTGGCCTGCATCACGAACAGCAACACCAGGAACTTATCGTCACCGACATCAAGCATGTCCTCTCGTGCAATCCGCTCCACCCGGTCTATCGAGTCCAAGCACCTGTGCGGGTGTCGAGCGTCCCTCCAGTGGAGTGGGTGGCGTTTCCTGAAGGGATCTCCTGGATCGGCCACGAAGGCGAGGGGTTTGCTTTTGACAACGAGGGCCCCCGGCACCGGCAGTTCGTGCAGCCGTTCCAACTGGCTTCGCGTCTGGTCACGAACGGGGACTATCTGGAGTTCATGGAAGACGGTGGCTACGACAATCCCCTCCTGTGGCTCTCCGAAGGGTGGGCCACGGTGCGCGCGGAAGAGTGGAAGGCGCCGCTGTATTGGGAACAGCGCGATGGGCGCTGGTGGATGATGACCATGTCCGGGTTGCGCGAGGTCGACAAGGCTGAGCCGGTCTGTCACGTCAGCTACTTCGAAGCCGATGCCTACGCACGCTGGGCGGATGCCCGCCTGCCGACAGAGGCTGAGTGGGAGGTCGCCGCACAAGAGGTGCCGGTCGCTGGAAATTTTGTGGAGAGCGACCTGTACCACCCGACGCCACTCACCGCCTCCACGCCTCCTCTTAAGCTGGCGCAGATGTACGGCGACGTGTGGGAGTGGACCCAGAGCTCCTACGCGCCTTACCCCAACTTCAAGCCAGGTCCGGGGGCCGTCGGAGAATACAATGGGAAGTTCATGTGCAATCAGTACGTCCTACGTGGTGGCTCCTGCGCGACCTCCCTGTCGCATATCCGACCTACCTACCGCAATTTCTTTCCGGCCAATGCCCAGTGGCAATTCATGGGCATCCGGTTAGCCAAGGGGGTGTGATATCCAGCAGCAGCAAGAACATCCGCTCAGGCTCTCCGACTTTGAGCCGCAGCGCCAGACCTTTCGCGACGAGGTGCTGCAGGGGTTGCAAGATACGCGCAAAGAACTGCCCAGTAAGTACTTTTACGATGACGCCGGCTCGCAGCTCTTCGAGCACATTTGTGAACTGGATGAGTACTACCTCACGCGTACCGAGCTCAGCATCATGCAGACACACATCCAGGAGATGGTCTCGCTGCTTGGGCCTCGTTGCTTGCTGATCGAGTATGGCAGCGGCACCAGTACCAAGACCCGCATCCTGTTGGATGCTCTGTATGAGCCGGCGGGCTATGTGCCAATCGACATTGCGAAGGAGCAGCTCCTCCGCTCAGCGACAGCCCTTGCCACTGCCTATCCAGCCTTGGAAGTGCTGCCGGTGTGTGCGGATTACACCAGTGATTTCGCCTTGCCCACGCCTGCAAAGCCAGTTTCACGGAACATCGCCTACTTCCCCGGATCGAGCATTGGCAACTTTGACCGCGAGCCAGCGCAACGCTTTCTCCAGCAGATTGCCAAGACCTGCGCGGGGGGTGGCCTGCTGATCGGGGCGGATTTGAAGAAGGACTTCAATATCCTGCATCGCGCCTATAACGATGCCCAAGGCATCACAGCGCGGTTCAATCTGCACCTGCTTGAGCGCATCAACCAGGAACTGGATGCCACCTTCCAGTTGCACCAGTTTGAGCACTACGCCTTCTATAATCCGGGGCAGAGTCGCATCGAGATGCACCTGGTCAGCCTGACAAACCAGGTGGTTCGTGTTGGAGAGGTCGAGATTGGCTTCAAACTGGGCGAGAGCATCTGGACGGAGAGTTCCTATAAGTACACATTGGAGGAGTTTGCTCGACTGGCAAGCGCAACGGGCTTTCGTGTTGAGCGCGTGTGGACAGACCCACAGCAGTTCTTCAGTGTGCAGTATCTCGAGACCGTTTGACATCCCTCCCACGGCTTATCCTGCTTGTGCTACACCAGGACCCAGGTGTTTTCCCCTATGGCCGAGACGCTCTGCCGCTTCGTGCTGGCAAACTCGATAGGGAATCTGGAGAAGCGCATACTGGCGATGCAGCGGGAGCAGCGGACAATGCTGGAGGTGCAGCGGTTCGAGCGCATCGCCGCGCTGGAGCGGCGCATCTTCGAGCATGCGTTCGCGGCATTCAACCAGGTGGAGCAGCAATTAGGCGGGCCAGTGGAGATGCAGGCGCTGCCGGCAGCGGGGCAGACCGGCGAAGCTGCCCAAGTTGCCCCGTCGAAGCGGGGTGCGGCCAAGCCCATCGCGGCGCAGTTTCAGACGCTCGATGCCAGCATGGCAGCAGAAAGCGAGGGGAGCAGCAATGGGCATCGGTCCTTTCGTCGCCAGCGCTAAGCTGCCAGGTGGAACAACCGCCAAGGTGCCAAAACAGCGGCTGCGCGCAGCCGAGCGCCTGCGTCGGTTGGAGGAAGCCATCACGTTCCTGCGCCAGCACTTGGCGGCTGGCCCCCAACCTGCCAAAGCGCTGCTCCAAGCGGCCTATACCGCAGGCATTGCGGAGCGCACGCTCCATCGGGCCAGGGATGTGCTGGGGGTGACCACAGAACATACGGGCTGGCATGGAGAGTGGGTCTGGCGGCCTCCGGCGCCCAGATTGGTGTCCCAAGCTGCCATCCTTGAACAATAATGGCAGCTTGAGGGGGGGTTCTTGCATGGCAGCTTGGGAGGAGTGCTCAAGCTGCCATGCACCAGGGCAGACGACGCTCAGGCAGGCGCGACCTCCTCAAGCGGGCGCGCGTGGCGCACGTGGGGGTTGATCGTCGTGAGCCCTCCCAGCACCAGGAGACACGCCCCAAAGACCAGGACCGTGGGCAGCACATCCACCCATTGCAACAGCACACCCGTGAGCGCTTGTCCAGCCGGGATGAAGCCAAACGCGAGCAGACGGAAGACGCTATTCACGCGTCCCTGCAACGCATCGGGAATGAGCGCCAGCCGATAGCTAAACTGCACCACGTTATAGACCGGACCGGTCGTAAAGAGGACCGCCGAGATCACCCCTAACCAGAGCGGATTGGGGGCGAAGGCATAGAGCGGCCAGACCAGCACCTGAATCCAAAGGGTCGCGATAATGACCGTGCCAAAGCGATACCGCTTCTGGATGAAGGGGCCAATGACGGAGCCAACGATGCCGCCAATCGAGCCAATGGCAAAGATCAGACCGATGTTCGTTGGCGAGGTCTGCTGACGCTGCGCAATCACAATGATAATCAGGGGCGCGCCCCCGACGAAATTGAGCCCGCCCGTGAGGACGGCCATAAAACGAATCAGCGGGTGATTCCAGAGCCAGCGCAATCCTTCCAGAATTTCTACCCGCAGTTTCCGACGCGGCGCGGTGCGGTCACCCTGAAAGGCGGTCCTGATGAAGAACAGTGAGCCAACGGAAACGCCATACGAGAGGGCGTCTGCCAGGAAAGGCAGCAGATGGCTCAGGCTGTAGAGGACACCGCCTAGCGGCGAACCAGCCAGCACCGCAGCAATCTCCGATGCCTGATTTTGCCCACTGGCGGCAGGCAGCTGCTCTTTGGAGACCACGCGCGGCAGGCAGGCCACCTCGGCAATATTAAAGAAGACAAACAACGTCCCTTCTATCAGCGCCGCCAGGTACAACTGCCAGAGGGGCACCGTCCCCAAGAGGGCATAGACCGCAGGGATGCTGCCCAGCGTCACCGTTCGCCCGGTATCGCACAGGATCATCACCCGCTTGCGGTCCCAGCGGTCGATGAGCGCGCCCACCGGCAGGCTCAAGAAGAGGTAGGGAAGGCTGCGCACCGCACCGAGTACGCCTGCTTGCGCAGGCGAACCGGTCAGAAACAGGACCAGCAGCGGAAAGGCAAAGCCGGAGATTTGCGTGCCAAAACTCGAGATGGTTTGTCCACTCCAGAGCAGCAGGTAATCCCGGTTGCGCCAGAGCGACGGCGCAGACTGTGGCGGGGCCGCCTGGTCCGCCGCCAGCACGGTTTCACTGGTGGTGCGTTGCTCAAGGGGTTCATCGTTGGCAGTGGTCATGTTGTTCCTGCTTTCGGCTGCACTCGCGTCCACGCGGTGGGGGTGCCCCCTCCTCACAACAGGTGGGTACCACCAGAGCACCAAGCCTCTCAGTGGCAACTCGCTAGGCACGCTTTTTTCTGGGATGGATGCCCATCAGGAGGCCTGAAAACAGTAAGATATACGCGCAGTGCTGGCACGTCACCTGGATCATGGGGAGCATACGATCATCCAGATGCGTCCCATCCGCCTCCATTCTCGGGGCGGTAACCACCGAGCCGGCCTCCCATTGATTCGTGGTGCCACACGCCGGACAAGTGAGCTGCACCTGGTGAGTTCTCAACCAGGTTTGGAAACGCTGTTGTTGTGCCGCATCAAGTGCCATCCGTTATTCCTCGCTTTCTGTCTCCTCGCCATCCTCTGATGCAGTTGACTCCGGAACCTCGGGCCAATTGGTCAGATAGACGCTGGCGGCAAAGCCATAGACGTGTTCCCCGGGAACCATCTGCTGCCGAAATTCCTCAGCCAGTTCCTCGACGCGCCTGGCAAAGCGTCGGGCGGCTGAAGCAGGGATGCGCGCGTGGACAATCAGGTCCATCGAGGGGTCATCGGGGTCCGTTGAGCGTGCCATCTCCTCCAGCGCTTGCCGCAAGCCAAGTCCGAGCATGTTTTGGTAGAGTGGGGTGCCGACCAGATCAGGAACCCCAAAGGTGGAGGTTCGGAAGACGCGCGCCACGCGCCCATAAT
Organism: uncultured Ktedonobacterales bacterium; assembly: GCA_964522745.1. GTDB lineage: Bacteria > Chloroflexota > Ktedonobacteria > Ktedonobacterales > DATBGS01 > DATBHW01. The sequence goes on along the minus strand of CAZFWN010000068.1, from coordinate 11,077 downwards.
ATTTTTCGGTGATGGCGCGGACAGGACGTGTGCGCACCACGCGAATCAGGCCCGCTGCCTCCAAGACCTTGAGATGATGGCCGATGGTCCCCTTGGGCTGCTCCAGCATTTCAGCAAGTTGCTTGGTGGTGGCTGCTTGCTGCCCGAGCATCGCCAACATCTTCTGGCGCGTCGGGTCGCCAAGCGCCTTGTGCTGTGCTGGGGTGGTCAGGTCGAGACTCTCTTCAAGTTGATAGTCTGGATAATTCGTATGGTCTGTCATGTTCAATATATACCATTTTTCCAGACCATTTGTCAAGATGGTCGTCCCCATGCAAGCAAAAGCACAGTGAAGCATCCATCTCCTCATGAATGTTGACCACCAACATCGGGAAGAAGCGACTGGAAGGAAAGTGACTGATCAGAAAGCAGGAGCCGATGGCCCACCAGAGAACCTGAGACCTTTCGTAGGCAAACGCCAGCATCTTGCACTATCACAACGGCGTCTGGACGGTCGCGCTCCGCGGGTAGCGGAGCCTGGCGACTGAAGGTCGCGGCTAGAGGTGCTGCGGCGCCACACCAAGCTTGCCTGCGCAGGCTCCCCGCCCCAGACACGCCTGGCGTTCGTCCCAGCCCGCATAGGCAAGCTCTGCGGCGCAGCCTCCAGGCGCGGTTTTAGCCGCCGGCGCTCGGTGGAAACAGAGTGCAAGCGTGACAGCTACGGGAGGGGTGTTACGCTTGCGCTGCATTCAGACCAGGCGCAGGGCGGCCCCGCGCGCAAGTGTTGCCAGTGTGACACGCTCCTGTGCCTCTTTTCTCACGAGACGCTTATGCTGGCACCTCTGGCGCGTTTACGACGATTGCCTGCAACGGTTTGTCTTCGGTCCAGACCGTATGAGCCAGACCAGCAGGCCAGAGTATGGCATCGCCCGCCCGGATGGGCTGCGTTTCGCCGTTGGGGCCCCCGAGGCGCACAAAGCCGCTGCCCGCGATGACGACAAAGATGATGTGGTTGGGGGCGCTGTGTTCATCGAGGGCGGCGTGCGGGTCAAAATACATGGCTTCCACCTGCATCGGCACGGTGAGCAGAAGCGGCAAGCCATTGACGCGCCGGGCAAGGGTTTCCCGCTGCTCTGGCGGCACAAGCGCGCTGTTCATCTGAATGGGCACGCCGTAGACCCCCTGATGCCCGCCGGGCAACCTGGTTTTAAGTTCGGCGCTGAAGCGACGAATGAGCATAGTTGTTTTCTCCTTCTAGCGCGGCCACGGGGTCGGCTTGCATGCGCCGTCGGAACCGATAGAGGGTGGTTCGATGCAGCGGGATGGTCACTCGCCTGTGAGCCTCCAGCACTGAGTACCCACGTTGGAGGTCGGCCAGGAGGGACGCCTTGGCCGCACGGCATTGGTCGGGAGTGATCGTCGGCATGGTCCTCTTCCTTTCAGGCCTCCATCGGCAACCCGTGGCCATAGTCTAGCAGAGCGTAGGAGTGCTGTCTAGATGCGTAGACGGAAAGTGGCGCGAGACCCTGGCAGGATGCGCCGGATGGCCTCATGGGCTCTGATTCGGTCCTCCAGGTCCGCAATCGCGGCGGTCTGTGCATGGATGAGGTGGGCAAGATATTCCTGGCTCATGGATGCTCCCCCTGGATAGACGGAGGTGTGTCGCTTGGCAGTGAGAACCACCCTGACCTCCAAGCTGCCAAGGATGGAGCCAAGGTGTTGAGTCGTCTCCACCCCCCATTCGGAGGCATTCTGCTCCCGAGCCTGACGCTCTTGACAGATTCCTTTCCAGTCCGTATGATTGTTTTGTCCATTATAGACGAATGCCTTCCATTCACGATGGATGAGTTGAGCACCTCATGACCTTCTCGGCAGAGAGTCTGGACCTGCGGCGCAAGCTCGCCTATGCCTGCCGTATCCTGGCGGCCAACGGCCAGCAGGATACGATCTATGGTCATGTGAGTCATCGGCAGGCTGGGGCAGAGCGCTACTGGATGAAGCCAGCCGCACTGGGCCTCGATGAAATAACGCCAGAGACCGTCATCCAGATAGATTTGGATGGCACGGTCCTCGAAGGGACGCTCCCCCGGCACGTCGAATACCCTATTCACGCCGAGATTTTCCGAGCTAGACCAGCAGTGACCTGCGTCATTCACACGCATCCGCTCTTTTCCAGCGCCTTCGCGGCTGCTGACCAGCCGCTCCGGGCCGTCTCGCATGAAGGCACGCAGTTTACCCCTCCCGATGTGCCCCGTTTTACCCAGACCTCCGATCTGATTGTAACCCGTGAACTCGGCGCAGCCGTGGCCGCCACGTTGGGAAGCTCCCTGGCATGCTATCTCAGAAATCACGGCATCGTCGTGGCTGCGACGACGATTGAGGAAGCCGTCGTGGCTGCAATCAATTTAGAACGGGCAAGCCAGGCACAACTCCTGGCCTCGGCCTCGCACGAGACGGTTCACTGGACAGCTGACGAGGAGAGTCTGAGAAAGCGGGCGAGCATTTATACGCCCCAGGCGATGCAGAACGTCTGGAATTATTACTGTCGTCGTGTCGGCCCGCTTTAGGGCGACATCCCTTCCGCAGCAGCTCATCATACCAACTGCTGGGATGCTGCCATACAGCACGTTCTTCACATTCACCAGGGCTGCAAGCCAGCGATGAGGAGGGACCATCCTCAGGAGGGAAGACATGGGCCAGCGGCGCGGCATTCCGTTGTTAATCGTTGGGGGTGGCATTGGCGGGTTGGCAACGGCCCTCTCGCTCTCGCGCAAAGGCTATCGGGTTCAGCTGCTTGAACAAGCCTCCACCTTTGGTGAGATTGGCGCGGGGATTCAGCTTGCTCCGAATGCTTCGAGCGTTCTCGACGAGCTTGGCGTCCTGAGTCAGATCAGCCAGTGCGCCGTCTATCCCAGGCAGATGTTCTTAGTGGACGCCCTCTCTGGCGAGACGCTCACGGCGGCAGACCTGGGCGAGCCGTTTCTGCACGCCTTTCGATATCCCTATGTGATGATGCACCGCAATGACTTGCTGACTATCCTCCTGGAGGCCTGCCGTCACAGCGAGCAGATTACCCTGGAGACCAATCGGCAGGTGGTCGCCGTTGCGGATCTGGGCGATGGGGCGCTGGTCAGGTGTGCCGATGGCTCCCTGTATGAATGCGATGCCCTGATCGGAGCTGATGGGCTGCGCTCCATCGTCCGCACGCTGGTGATTGACGACCAGGAGCCGCTGTGCGAGGGCTTTGTGGCCTATCGGGGCGCCATTCCGGTAGAGGAAGTGCTTGAGCATGGGGGCCTGGACACGATTCGGTACTGGATTGGGCCGAATCTGCATTTCATCCAGTATCCCCTGCGGCGCGGCGAACTCTATAACCAGGTCGCCGTCTTCAAGAGCGAGCGCTATCGCCCCAACTCGGACGACTGGGGCACAGAGGACGAGCTGGAAGTGCATTTTGCCAGGACACACGAGCGCGTGCGACGAGCCCTGCTCAAAATCAAACGAGAGCGTCATTGGACGATGTATGACCGGTTGCCCATCGACACCTGGACCCGCCATCATATCACGTTGCTGGGTGATGCGGCGCACCCGATGTTCCAATATATTGCGCAAGGAGCCTGCCAGGCATTAGAAGATGCCGTGTGCCTGGCACAGGCGCTGGCCCGTCACGACGGTGAGGTGAGCCAGGCGTTCCTTGCTTATCAGGCGGAGCGCATTCCGCGCACGGCTCGCGTCCAGCGCACGGCGCGGCTCTTTGGCGACATGATTCACAGCACTGGCGCGGAGGCGCTGCGGCGCAATGAGGTACTCGCGAAGCGAGCCGATGATGACTATACCCATATGGAGTGGTTTTACGCTTACCAACCGGAGAGGAGCGACGATGAGCCTTGACATCAGCCAGGCACAGACCGTTGAGGTCGGCTATGACGAGTTTTGTGGGGCACTGGCGGCACGTGATCTCAAGCCACTCTGGAAAATAGCGAAGCAGCTGATGCCCGATGTGCCCCTGCCCACCACCCAGGCTTGGCTCTGGAAGTGGGCGGACGTGTTGCCGCTCGCCAAACGCGCGGGCGAACTCATCACCCTGGAACGAGGGGGTGACCGCCGGGTGCTCGCGCTCGCCAATCCTGGCCTGCGGGGTCTGCCGTTCACCAGTACGACGCTGTGGGCGGCGTTCCAGTATTTGGGACCGCATGAATCGGCGCCTGCCCATCGGCATACACCCAACGCTATCCGGTTTGTCCTCACCGGCTCCGGCGTTTCTACCACCGTCAACGGCGACGCCTGCGCGATGGAGCCGGGCGATCTGGTCCTGACGCCGAACTGGAACTGGCATGACCACAACAACCAGAGCGATCACCCGATGGTCTGGTTCGATGGCCTGGACCTGCCGCTGGTAACGACACTAGAGTCCATTTTCTTCGAGAATCACCCGAACCAGTTGCAGCCCGTGGAGGGACATAATCGCTCCGAACAGGGCTTTGCCGGCGTAGGACTACGCGAACTGGGTGTCAGGTCTCCCGTCGGTCACTCCCCACTCCTGCGCTACCGCTGGGCCGAAACCGAGCGAACGCTCGAAGCGCTGCATCAGGCGCGTGGCGGCCCGATGAGCAGCCTGGAGTTCGTCAACCCGCTTACTGGAGGGCCGGCGGTCAGTACCTTTGCCTGCGAGATGTACCGCCTCTATTCCGGCGCACGCACGCCTACCCGGCGCAAGACGGGCAGTTCCGTCTATGTGGTCTTTCAAGGCGCCGGGCGCTCGATCATCAATGGGGTGTGCTTCGACTGGGGTCCAGGCGATAGTTTCGTCGTTCCCTCCTGGGCGAGCCTGGACCACGAGGCGTCCGAACGCGCGGACCTGTTTGCCATCAGTGACCGACCCGTCCTGGAGACGTTGCACCTCTTCCGTGAAGAAGTGTTGGCCGAGTCGCAGGACGTGATCGACACGTTTGTGCCGCTCAAAGGCGCGTCGGGCATGGTGGACGCGCAAGGAAGCAGTGGTGCATCGTGATGAGTGGCTGGGGCTGGCGATCTCAGCTTTCTGCTCGGCACAGGCAATCAACAGTGGTGGCTGGGTCGTGCTGGGCCGAGCGTTTGGGTTCCATGTGGCGGAAGCCGCCTGCTGCCTCGTGTTGGCGAAATCGACGGAGAACCCCGAGAAGCGCATGCTCGCCATGCAGCGGGAACAGCGGGCGTTGTTGGAGGTGCAGTGCGAGAGCATGCGTTTGCGGCGTTCGACCAGGTGGAGCAGCAATTAGGCGCGCCTGTGGAGGTCGAGGCGCTGCCGGCTGCGGGACAGACGGGCGAAGCCACCCAAGCTGCCACGTCGAAGCGGGGCGCGGCCAAGCCAATTACCGCCCAGTTTCAGACGCTCGATCCTAGCAAGACAACAGAAAGCCAGGGGAGCAGCAATGGGCATCGGTCCTTTCGTCGCCAGCGCTAAGCTACCAACTGAAACAAGCACTCTGCTGCCAACGGATGCTTCAGTTCCGCCGTTGGGTGCTCCTGCCGGTTCCTTCTCTCGCACGTTGTATCTTGTGGGCAGCAAGACACCTACAGGCCCATTGGCGCTCCAATGAGCGGGTGGAATTGGATGACTGTTCAACATGAGGATGTCCTGATCGTTGGCGCGGGGCTCTCGGGCATCTGCGCCGCTTACTATGTGCAGTCACGCTGCCCCAAGAAGAGCTATGCCCTGCTCGAAAGCCGCAGCGCCATTGGAGGTACCTGGGATGTGTTTCGGTATCCAGGGGTGCGGTCGGATTCCGACATGCATACGCTCGGCTATTCGTTCCGTCCCTGGAAAGAAGCAAAGGCCATTGCCGATGGACCGGCCATCCTGAAGTATGTGCGCGAAACGGCAGCAACCTTTGGCATTGACCAGAAGATCCGCTTCAACCACTAGGTGCGACGCGCCAGTTGGTCATCCGAAGCAGGGGTGTGGACGGTCGAGGTGGAACGTGGACCCGAGCGTGAGCCGACCACGCTGACCTGCAACTTCCTCTTCATGTGTACCGGCTACTATGCCTATGAGCAAGGCTTCACGCCGCACTGGCCAGGCGTCGAGCGTTTCACCGGGTGCATCGTACATCCTCAACAGTGGCCGGACGATCTGGACTATGCGGAGAAACGGGTGGTGGTGATTGGCAGCGGCGCGACGGCAGTAACGCTGGTCCCAGCGATGGCTGAGACGGCGACGCATGTGCCGATGGTGCAACGCTCGCCTACCTACATCGTTGCTCGCCCGTCGCAGGATGTCCTCGCCAACTGGCTGCATCGGGTGCTTCCCTCACAGTTCGCCCATCGGCTGGTGCGCGGGAAAAACATCGCCTTTGGCATCTATTTCTACAACCTCGCTCGCCGGCGCCCCAAACAGGTCAAAGAGGCGATCTTGCAGATGATACGCGAGCAGCTTGGTCCGGACTATGCTATCGAAAAAGACTTCTCTCCAACGTACAATCCCTGGGATCAGCGGTTGTGCCTGGTGCCAGATGCTGACCTGTTCAACGCTATGAAGCAAGGCAAAGTCTCGGTGGTGACCGACCAGATTGAGACCTTCACCGAGACGGGGCTGTCTTTGCGGTCGGGCAACCAACTGCCCGCGGATATCATCATCACCGCCACCGGGCTGAACATGCGCCTGATGAGTGGAGTGCAGCTCACGGTGGATGGGGCGCCTGTCGATCTGGCGAAGACCCTGAGTTACCGGGGGATGATGTATAGCGACGTGCCGAATCTCGCATCGTCCTTTGGGTATACCAATGCCTCGTGGACCCTCAAGTGCGAATTGATTGCGCAGTACGTCTGCCGCTTACTCAACTATATGGATCGCCGTGGGTATGTCGAAGGTCGGCCCCAGCGACCTCACATCCCCATCAGCGAAGAGCCGCTGATAAACCTGTCTTCTGGCTATGTGCAGCGCGCTCTCGACACCTTGCCCCACCAGGGTTCGCGCAAACCCTGGCGGACCTATCAGAACTATGTGCGGGATGTATTCAACTTGCGCCTGTCGCGCTTGAACGACGGCACCATGCAGTTTGCGCGGCGCCGGGCGCGCACATCAGCGATGGCACGAAGCGACGCGGCCTCTTGAATGGGGAGTATGCTTGAAACAGGGACCTGGACCCGTCGCCACGATGGCTGGCGCGGGCAGTGGCAGTGGGCGCGCGCTAGCGCTGAATGCGGCCAACAGATACTTCATCAACCCTTGGGGAGCATATCCTGGTGGTGATGCGTGGCAGAAAACCAGTCTTGATGAGTGGTGTGATGAGCCTTGTGGAGCAGCCTCGTACTCCCAGAAGGCCATGTTTTTCTGCCAGACGTCTCTGCCAATGGGCGTCCCCCAAGTGTTGATGCGGTGTCGAACGCATCGCGGCCCTGGAGCGCAGGATGTTCGAGCATGCCTTTGCGGCATTCGACCAGGTGGAGCAGCAGTTGGGCGCGCCCGTGGAGGTGCAGACACTGCCGGCAGCGGGGCAGACCGGCGGCGAAGCTGCCCAAGCGGGCAAGGCGGGGCGCGCCGGAGCCAAGCCTATCACGGCTCAGTTTCAGACGCTCGATGCCAGCCAAACAGCAGAAAGCGAGGGGAGCAGCAATGGGCATCGGTCCTTTCGCCGGCAACGCTAAGATGCCATCTCGCACAAACGCTAAGCTGCCAAAACCACGAGTGAGCGCCGAGGAACGACTGCGCCGGTTGGAAGAGGCCATCGCGTTCCTACGCCAGCGGTTGGCGGCTGGTCCCCAACCTGCCAAAACGCTCCTCCAAGCGGCCTATACGGCTGGCATTGCGGAGCGCACGCTCCATCGGGCCAAGGATGTGCTGGGCGTGACGACGGAACATACCGGCTGGCATGGGCAGTGGATCTGGCAACCACCATCAGCAGCACCAACGTCCCAAGCTGCCATGTTTAAGGAATAGGAGCAGCGAAGGCGGGCAACACTCGGTTTTGGCAGCTTGGGAACCTCTTTGGAGAAGATGGCAGCTTAGAAGATCGACACCCTCCAAGCTGCCATCTTCTCTGGGCAGCACCTTCTGGAGACAGAGGATTGTTTCGTTTGGCAGCTTGGGCATGCGGTGGCTACGTGCGCCATGTCACGCACGATGAGATCGCCGACGCAGTCGGCTAGAATTTGAAGGAGATGCTAGGAACACCGGCTTCCCTGAATTCGAAAGGAAGAGGGGACAGCAGCATGCCGAGAAAGCAGGCACAAAGCCAAAACGTTGTCGCTTGAGGCCTGCACGTTCCGCGCAATAGGGTGAGAGTGACACTGCCCGAACCTCAATCACCGAGGATGGAAGCACACGTCCCCTGGCAGAACGCTTGAAGCCAGGGTCTTTCCGTGATCGAGATAAAGGAGCCGTCTGGAGCACCTTCACGGAAAGACTGGGGGACACTGAGTTCTCATGAAGGTGATGCGTGAGGCACCGAACGCTCCGCTCGAGACGTCTGTTAAGCCCGCTCTGATACTTGCTTTCTTGCACTCAGCAGCCTATTTTGTTCTCCTTGTCGTTTGCTTCAGCATTTCATCATGCAGAAAAGTTCCCCTTTCGTTGAACCACGTTCGGCTGCTTTTAAGTCTGACAGTACTTGGTTCCGCGAGCATAACGTGTTTTCCCGTTCCGTTGTTCCCTAGAGGCCGTAACCAGTGGGGCAGAAGAGACAACTTCCTTACTAGAATGGTTGTTGCCCTTTTCTACCGATAGAAAGGAGGAACCCCGACAACCGCTGAGACGCTTGTTTCCATGATGTGTCAGTCTATCTGAAATGTATCTCGCTGAAATCACAAGGAGAGAGTATGTTCCACACAATGGTGCGTTCGGGGCTGCATCGCCTTGCCGTGCTGGCCCTGGGCGTGACGTCCATCGTGCCTGTGCTGCTCGGCGCTCCGGCAGTCACTGCCAATCCGGCAGTTTATCCGCTCGTCAGCGATATGCAGCTCGTGTCGAGCGGCACAACGCCGCCGACCCAGGCACAGTGCAATGCCATTGGTCGGCGTTGCTTTAACCCGACTGCGATGCACAACTCTTATGACTATGCTTCGTTGCTAGCCGCGGGCCACGAGGGCCAGGGCAAGACCATTGCGCTCATTGACTCCTTCGGGAGCGCGACCATCAGCAGCGACCTGGCCGTCTTTGACACGGAATCTACCCTGCCGCATATGTGTGGGGAAACCGGGCCTTTTGCGCCGGCGAGCTGCACCGCGGGGATGCCAAACTTCAGTATTCTGACCGTCCAGGGGGCACCGCCTGCCAACCCGCCGCCACCCAATAATGGCACCGGCCAGGAAAATCATGATCTCTGGGCCGGGGAAGTCACCCTTGACGTGGAGTGGGCCCACGCCACCGCGCCGCTGGCGAATATTCTGCTGGTCACGACGCCCACCGCTGAGACGCTTGGGGTCCAGGGGCTCCCGCAGATGATGAACGCCGAGCAGTACATTGTCGACAACCATCTGGCTGATGTCATCTCTCAGAGCTTCGGGACGGGCGAAGCGGCGTTCCACGACGGACTGGCTCCAGCGGTTGATCCACTGCGCCAGGCGTTCGTGGATGCGCAGGCCAACCATGTCACCGTCTTCGCTTCCTCAGGCGATGGCGGAACAACCAACTCCCTCAAGGAGCCGGTGAAGAATCCAGATGTAATTCCCTATCCCAGCGTCGGCTGGCCCGCTTCAGACCCGTTGGTGACGGCGGTCGGGGGAACCTACCTCTGTACCAATGCTAATGACGGCCTGTCTGTTGATAGCATCTCGCCCCCAAGCACCTGCCAGAATAATCCTGGTGTCCGCGAGGTCGGCTGGATTGATTCTGGCGGCGGCTACAGCATCCTCTTCTCGCGGCCCGCGTTCCAGAACACCCTGCCAGCGGGCAGCACGTTCGTCGGCAGTTCGGTGGGCGCGCCCGGACCCAACACCAATATGCGCGGCGTCCCGGATATTGCCTATCAGGCCAGTTCGCGCACGGGCGTGCTGATTTTCCTGAATGGAAATTGGTTTATCATCGGGGGCACCAGCGCAGGCTCACCGCAGTGGGCAGGGCTGATCGCTATTGCCGACCAGATGGCCGGCCATGATCTGGGCTACATCAATCCAGCGCTTTACCAGATCGCGGCCAATCCGACCATGTATGCCAATGATTTCTATGATGTTACGGTGGGCAACAACCAGACCAGTTCGATCCCTGGTTATTCTGCCTCGCCGGGCTGGGATGCCGTCACCGGCCTGGGGACACCGAACGTGGCAAACCTGCTTCCCGACCTGATCGCAGCGGCGTAGTAAGTGAGAAGTCCGGACCTGCAAGGGCTGTGGCTCAGGGTTTTCTCTGGTCCACAGCCCTTTCGTACTGTTTCTGGAGGCTTGCCAGCACAATACCACCGGCCAGCACCCGTACCGCCCATGTGCTGGCTGGTGCTGGCTCCCTTCTCCATCTGGCCACCAATTGCCGGGGTCATCGTGCTTAATCGAGAGTTGGTCATAAATCATCCTTAGCGTTAGGCGGTTTGGAACAAGGGTTTGATGCCTGCCCGCAAGCTGCCGTCCCACCTCGGCTTGTCCTGTCTCGATGGTCACCTGACGGACCGTCTCGTGGATGATCTCGGCCCCCAAAAGCGTTCCGAGCACTCGGGCAGCGGTCTTGTAGGGCCAGGAACTGCCGGCGAACAGCGCCGCCTCTCGAAGCTTCCCCGAGACGTTCGCTCCCTCAAGGTATGCGAGAAACGCCTCAGCGGGTCGGAAGCTGACCCCACACTCGAGGCAGGCCAGACGTCCTAGCCGCAGAACGACCCTCCCGACGGTGGCGAGTACGACCCTTGCCTCGCTGCCCTGGATCCGAACCTCCCCGCCGCAAGCCTGGCTCCTCCAAGACGACTCCTCGAGCTCGCGGACGGCCAGCTCGAGTGACTCCTGCATCGCCTTCCTACCCGCCTAGAGGATCCGCGGCTCGACCTCGTCCAGGGTCTAGCTTGCTTCGAAGTCAAACGTCAGCAGGGATTCTGTCCACCTGACCTGCACACGCAGATAGACTGAGACGAGCACGTGTGCTATCCTCTGGGACAACCATCCCCCAGAGGAGGCAACCATGGACCGAGAAGCGCACCGC
>CAZFWN010000067.1:16943-24431 GCA_964522745.1 uncultured Ktedonobacterales bacterium | reverse complement strand
TTCTATGTATTCGTTGAAAAATATAAGCTGGCAAGATTAGCTGGACATGAGATTCGGCTTAGAAGTTGCTTAGATGGTGGCGCGCCGTATGCTATGTATATCCTGGGTGCGCCAGCAATGAGACACGCTGATGTGCTATGATATATGGCACCGCATGTTGGTTTCATTTGATGCAGTGCAGCAGCCGTAGCGACGAACACCCGGTGGGATGTCAGTGCCAAGAACACCCAAAGGAAAGCGCTCCTCTGAACCAGAACATTCTGGGGCAGGCCCCGCAGAGATGCTTGTAGGGGGCAGTGAGATGGGGGCGCTGATGCGTGAGATAGACTGGTCGGCCACGCCGATTGGTCCAATGGCAGGCTGGCCGCAAAGCCTGCGCACCGCTGTGAATATTTGTCTGGCCTCGCGTTTTCCCATGCTGCTCTGGTGGGGGCCAGAGCTGGTGATGCTCTATAACGACGCCTACCGCCCTATGCTGGGAGCCAACAAGCACCCTAAAGCAATGGGCCAGCGCGGGCGCGAGTGCTGGCCGGAGATTTGGGACGTGATAGGCCCAATGCTGCAAGGCGTGCTGGCGACGGGCACAGCGACGTGGTCCGAAGATCAACTCTTGCTGCTGGACCGCAATGGGTATGTCGAGGAATGTTATTTCACCTTCTCCTACAGCCCGATTCGTGATGAGACCGGGCAGGTGGGTGGTATTTTCACCGCTGTGACCGAAACAACCGGGCGAGTGCTGGGTGAGCGCCGGCTGCGCACGCTGCGCGATCTGGGCGCCACGACGGCTCAGGCCAGGACAACTGAAGAGGCTTGCGTGCTGTCAGAGCGCGTGCTGGGGCGCCACGCTGCCGATCTTCCTTTTACCCTGCTGTATCTGCTGGAGGCCGATGGGAAGCACGCCCGGCTGGCCTGCACAGCCGGGCTGGAGCCAGAGACGCCGGCCAGCCCGCGTGTCGTTGATCTGGAGGACGCGGCAGCATGCGCAGCGGGCTGGCCGCTGGCGTGTGTGGTGCAGAGCAGCCTGATGAGGCTCGTGGATGCGCTGAGCAGCAGGTTCGGTCCGCTCAGGATTCAGGCAGAGCTACAGCCGCAGCGGGCGCTGGTGCTGCCAGTCGCCCAGGCTGGGCAGGAGCGCCTGGCGGGCTTGCTGGTGGCTGGGGTGAATCCCCGGCGCGCGCTGGATGACGAGTATCGCGGCTTCTTTGAGTTGGTGGCCGGGCAGGTTGCCACCGCGCTGGCAAATGCGCGCGCCTATGAGGAGGAGCGCAAACGCGCCGAGGCGCTGGCGGAAATTGATCGGGCCAAGACCACGTTCTTTAGCAATGTCAGCCATGAATTTCGCACCCCGCTGACCCTGCTGCTGGGGCCGATAGAAGACGCGCTGGTGGAGAGCAACGATATGCTCTCGCCCGGCCAGCGCGAACGTATTGACCTGGCGCGCCGCAATGGCCTGCGCCTGCTCAAGCTGGTCAATACGCTGCTGGACTTTTCGCGCATTGAGGCGGGCCGCATCGAAGCGGTCTATGAACCCACCGACCTGGCCGCGCTGACGGCTGAACTGGCGAGCATGTTTCGCTCCGCTGTGGAGCGCGCCGGCCTTCGCCTGGAGATTGATTGCCCGCCTCTGCCGGAGCCGGTCTATATAGATCGGGAGATGTGGGAAAAGATCGTCCTGAACCTGCTGTCGAATGCGCTCAAGTTTACCTTCGAGGGGCGCATCCTTGTGCGGGTGCGTCTGGCTGGTAAGGAGGTAGCCCTGACGGTTGAGGACAGCGGCACAGGCATTCCGCCTGAGGAGCTTGCGCATCTCTTTGAGCGCTTTCATCGCCTGCGCGGCGCGCGCGCGCGTACACACGAGGGGAGCGGCATCGGCCTGGCGCTGGTGCAGGAATTGGTGCGGCTGCATGGCGGCACGATTCAGGTAGCAAGTGAGGTTGATCGAGGCACTACCTTCACCGTCACGCTCCCGTTAGGGACGGCCCATCTGCCCGCTGATCGCTTGCAGGCGCCGCGCACGCTGCGGTCAACGGCGCTGGGCGCCGCGCCTTATGTCGAGGAAGCTCTGCGCTGGCTGCCAGATCAGCCGGAGCAAGACGCGCTGTTGTCGGTGAGCGCCGGTCTCTCGGACGAACGAGAGGGTGCTGCTTCTGCCATCGCAGCCACAGCTCGCTTGGCATCTAACTCTGAGCGCCAGACGCGCCAGCACATTTTGCTGGTGGACGATAACGCCGATATGCGCGCCTATCTGGAGCGCCTGCTCCGCGAGCGCTGGGAGGTGGTCGCCGTTGCTGATGGCGCCTCCGCCCTGGAGGCGGCGCGCAGGCAGCGGCCCGATCTGGTGCTGAGCGATGTGATGATGCCGCGTCTGGATGGCTTTCAATTGCTGCGCGCCCTTCGCGCTGAGCCGGCTACTGCTGCCGTTCCCATTATCCTGCTCTCGGCGCGCGCTGGTGAGGAGGCGATCACCGAGGGCTTGCAAGCGGGCGCCGATGATTATCTGGTCAAGCCCTTCTCTGGCCGCGAGTTGCTGGCGCGTATTGGCGCGCACCTGGATATGGCGCGTTTACAAGAAGAATCGACGCGCCAGATGAGTGAGTTCCTGGGTCTGGCTGGGCACGAACTGCGCACGCCGCTGACCGGGCTGCGCGGGCATCTGCAACTGGCAAGGCGCCGCCTGGAACGCTTGCTGGCGGAGCCGCCAGAGACACAGGCGGATTGGCTCACGAAGATAGGGCCGCTCCAGGATGCCCTGGACCGAGGCGAGCAGCAAACCAGACGCCTGAACCGGCTCATCGGCGATCTCCTTGAGGTCTCGCGTATCCAGGCAGAGAAGCTTGATCTACATGTTGACGTTTGTGAACTGGCCGGCGTGGTTCGGGGGGCCACCGAGGAGCAGCAGCTTATCTGGCCGAACCGAACGATTCTACTAACCCTTCCGGCCAGCAACGTCCTCGTGCTGGCTGATGCTGACCGGCTTCGCCAGGTAGTCACAAATTACTTGACGAATGCGCTCAAATACTCCTCGTCGGATCGGCCCGTCGCGGTGACGTTGCAGGTTAACAGCCAGCAGGCGCGGGTGCTGGTGCGCGATGAGGGGCCAGGTATCCCACTGGAAGAACAGTCGCAGATTTGGGATCGCTTTCATCGGGTGAAAACGATCCCCGTCAAGAGCGGCGGCGGGGTTGGGCTGGGGCTGGGCCTCTACATCTGCAAGGCGATCATTGAGCGACACGGCGGGCAGGTCGGTGTAGAGAGCGTGCCAGGCCAGGGCGCCACCTTCTGGTTTCGGCTGCCTCTGGCGTCTGGCGCATAGTCATTACTCCTCCTCGCGTTCGCGGCGCTCGCGTGGACGGAAGTGCAGGCGGATGGTCGTGCCCTCGAAGCCAAAGGCCAGGCGCAGTTGATTCTCCAGGTAGCGCTGATAGGAGAAGTGCAGCAGTTCCGGGTCATTGACGAAGAAGATAAAGGTGGGTGGGCTGATCTCCGCCTGGGTGACGTAGTAGACGCGCAGCGCGCGGCCCTTGACACTCGGCGGCGCGTGGCGAATCAGCGCCGTCTTGACGATCTCGTTGAGCTTTGCCGTTGGCACGCGCCGCTTGCGCTCCTCGGCAATCTTGAGCGCGGCATCCAGAATTGGCGCGATATGGTAGCGTGTCTTGGCGGCGGCAAAGATCAGCGGCGCGTAGGGGATAAACTTCAGGTCGCGTTTGACGGATTCTTTGAAGTCCTGCGCGTCGGGCGGCTCGTCTTCCAGAGGCGGCGCCGTGCCGGCGCGATGCTGGGCGCGCTTCTCTTTGAGAATATCCCACTTGTTGATGACTACCACCACGCCCTTGCCGGCCTCGTGGATAACGCCGGCAATATGCGTATCCTGCGCGGTGATACCCTCTGTCGCATCGATGAGCAGCAGGGCCACGTCGCAGCGGTCAATGGCACGGGTGGCGCGCAAGACGCTGTATTTTTCGATGCCGGGGCCGATGCGCCCGCGCCGCCGGATGCCAGCGGTATCGACCAGCACCAGCGGCTGGCCGTTATGTTCGACGGCAGTATCAATCGCGTCGCGGGTCGTGCCAGGAACCTCGCTGACGATCACGCGCTCCTGGCCGAGTACGGCATTGAGCAGGCTGGACTTGCCCACATTGGGCCGGCCTACGATAGCAACACGCGGAATCTCCCCTTCGGCCTCTTCTTCTTGCTCCGCTGGGGGCAGTGCGTCGGTGATGCCATCAAGTACATCGCCGGTGCCGGTGCCCTGGCTGGAGGACATGGTGATCGGTTCGCCCAGACCCAGCGTGTAGAACTCAACAGCTTCCTGGCGGCGCGTGGGGTTGTCGGCTTTGTTGGCGGCCAGCACGACTGGCTTGCCGGAGCGGCGCAGCAGATCGGCTACGTCGCTGTCCGCCTCGGTGATGCCGGCGTGCGCGTCCACGATAAAGACAATCACATCTGCTTCTTCAATTGCCAGTTCCACCTGGGCGCGGATGCGCGAGGTGATGTCATCGGCGGCGCCCAGTTCCAGGCCGCCGGTATCGATGAGAGTAAAGTCGCGTCCGTTCCAGTCGGCGTCGCCGTATAGGCGGTCACGAGTGGTGCCGGGCAGGTCTTCGACAATCGCCATTTGCTGGCCGATCATGCGATTAAAAAAGGTTGATTTTCCCACGTTGGGCCGGCCAACGATGGCGACAAGCGGTTTCATTGATAATCCATCTATCTTAAACTATCTTACGTATTTTATAAAGCGCTCAGGATATTGTATCATCTGAGACGTCTAATAGACCATCGCTAGCGCGCCGGCGCTCCAAGCAGAAGCGCGCTCTGCTAGCCTCTCGTTGTTAGTGGAAATCTCGGAGATTCTCAGCGGTAAGCGAGCTATCAGCAAGGAGGTTGCGAAAAAGCTGGCACGGCCTGTCAAGCGGTTTCTCACAGAGCGATGCTCATCCGCTTGCATCCTTTCGGTACAATAGGTAAAATAGCACTGCTATTTTTGACCGGACGGCGCAAGCCGCATTTTTTGTATCTGGAGTAGGTGCAGATGAGTGAACACGAAGAGGGTCCATCCACAACGACGGCAACCGCTACGACGCCTCGGCGCGTAAGTAGCTTGCTGGCTGCGACCCCGCGCAACAAAAAGGGGGGGCACGAGGTTGAGGAAGAAGGCTGGGCTGCGCTCTGGTTGGAGCGCGGCGATAACCTGATTTACGCGCTGGTCGGCATTTGTTTCTTCCTGGGCGCGCTTTTTACCCTGGGCTATGCCTTCTATCACCTTTTCCATCAGTTGACGGTTGCGACGCTTACCAACCCTAATGGAACCGCCATTCCCACTGATGACCCGACGAACATCGCCCAGGCGATCATCAATCTGGTCAGTGACCTGCTGCTGGTGCTGATTATTATGGAGGTACTGGGCACGGTGCTGCACTATCTGCGCGAGCGTGCCACCTCGCTCAAGCCCTTCCTCTTTATCGGCATGATCTCGGCCACACGAGGCGTGCTGGCAATTGGCGCGCGGTTGTCCGTTACGCACGTGACGGGAGATGATTTCAAAGAGGCGATGATTGAACTCGGTGTCAACGCCGCCGTGATTCTGGCGTTGGGCGTGACGCTGCGCGTGCTGAGCCGGCAAGCCTCAACCGACGTGGAATAATAAAGCGTATCTGCCTGTAGCGCTGTCATCTCTCTTGGCAAACTGGTAGGGCGGGCGGGACGCCCGCCCTACGGGCTTCAGGACGCGCCCAGCGATTGCCAGATTGCCAGGATTTGCGCCAGGCAGTTGGATTCATACTGCCAGCATGGCTCCTGATAGTAGCAGCCGACCCAGTTTTGCGTCTGGGCGTGGCTAAAGCTGGTGAGCGCCAGCGCCAGCATATACGAATTGATGCGCGGGTCACGCGAGAGGACCGAGGCCCACCAGTTGGAGGTCGTCTCGGCATGGTCGCCGGATTGGTAATGCACATCGGCCATGATCTGGTCAATGGTCATACTGGGGAAGGTGCAGGAGTAGCCACCGCAGGCCGGCGTGGTGTGCTGCGAGCGGTCAGCGTCAAGAACCGACTGGCCCACTCGCTGCACGAACGCCGCGTCGTTTGGATTGCCGTAGAGATCGGCGAAGGCGGTCTTCAGCACCCAGATATTGCCGAACTGGTTACCATAGCCTAATTGCCAGAAATCGGGCCGATCACAGTTTGTGATCGAGACGAAATAGCTCCCCGACGGCGGCGCTTCGTTGGCGCAGTTGCTATAGTTGATGCGGGCGCCAATCTGCTCGGCGTGCGTCCACCACAGCAGCATCTCCGGCTCGACATGCGCGTGAAAGCGGGCGTTATAGCGCGCCGTAGCGATGAGCGCGGCGGGAAGCATCTGTTTGAGGCGCTGCCATTCTTCTTGAGAGATCGGGCCAACCGTTCTGGGCTGGTCAAAGCCGTATTTCTGGATGAAATACTGCATAGCCGGCGCGGGACTTTGCCTGGGTGTGGCAGTGGGAGGGAGCGCTGTTGCCGTTGGTTGAGGTGCTGGCGTTGTGGTAGGTGAAGCTGGGATAGCCGTCACCGTCGCCGGTGGCTGAGTGGGCGCGGTTGTGGTCGTCTGAGTCGCGCTTGCCAGGTCTGTTAGCCCTGAAGAGGAGGCGCCGGGGGCCGCAGTGTTCTGCGAGGGCAGCAGGTCAAAGGCCAGCGCGCCAAAGCCTGCGCCAAGCACCGGCAGCGCGATGCCCACCACTATTAGCACGGCCAGCGCTATCACCAGCCGGGAGCGCCGCAGCAGACGTGGCCCTGGCCGGGAGACTGGTACAGGAGCGAGCGGCAGAGACGATGGCAAAAAACGCTCGCCAGGCGTTTGCCCGCGTTGATTTCCCCCATCAGGCCGCAAGCGCATACTCGCCCTCATCCTTTTCTGCCCTTACGAGCGCAACTATCCCACTTGATAGCGATCACCGAGAGAAGCATAGGATGCTCACGAGAAGCTAGTATACCATATAGGGTACACGGTCCTGCGTAAACAGGATGAAGCCAGGACTTCCTGGCTGGGAAAGCGTCCAGGCTATTCGGGAGGAGCCTCGTCGTCTGAGACCTGCATCACGGCGCGCAGGGCAGCGCGCCAGTCGTCGTCGGGCGCGGCGCCAGCGCCGACTTCAGCGCTTTCGCCGCCCACCGTCCAGGAGGCCGGCCCTGCGCCCGGCTGGCGAACGACATAGCGCTGGCCTGGCGTGTTTTCAGTAGTCAGCCAGTCGAGGGCGAGCCGGGCAGCCTTGCGCACCTCGGCTATGGGGTCTTCGAGCAGGGCCGTCAGCCGCTCCACAACGTCTTCCATATCGGGCGCGCCCAGCTTTGCCAGCCGGCCTAACGCCCGCGCTGCTGCGGCGCGCTCCTCGGCGGCTGGCGCGGCCAGCGCCGGCAACAGTTGAGGCGCCAACTGCACCAGTCCCAGATCGCTCATCAGGCGCATCAGGCGGGCGCGGCGGCCAGGATGGTGCAACTGCGCCAGCGCCAGGCC
>CAZFWN010000067.1:0-16843 GCA_964522745.1 uncultured Ktedonobacterales bacterium | reverse complement strand
GCTTTTATCCAGGTGGATGCCAAACGCCCGCTCTAGCATGGTCGCCAGCCCGGATTCGCGCTGGCCGAAGATCGAGCGGCTGGCCGCCTCTACGTCGCAGGTATGGGAAACCGCCAGGCCGCGAGCCGCCAGCATATAGGTGTCGGCGCCAATGCCGTGAAAGAGCTTGAGGATCAACGGGTCTTCGGTCACTGCTGCCAGCGGCGAGACATCGGCCAGGCGCAGCACATCGACGACAAAGCAGGTCTGCCCGGTGGCGAGTTGCAGCAGGGCTAACCGCTGGCGCGGGGTCTCTGGGTCGCTGGCGCGTGCCTGGGTAAACTCGGCGTCAATAGCGACCACCGGAGCCGCCGCTAGCCGTTCAATGGCTGAGGCCAGTTGCTCCGGGCGCTCCACCCAGACGCGCTCGCT
This sequence comes from uncultured Ktedonobacterales bacterium, assembly GCA_964522745.1. GTDB lineage: Bacteria > Chloroflexota > Ktedonobacteria > Ktedonobacterales > DATBGS01 > DATBHW01. The sequence goes on along the minus strand of CAZFWN010000067.1, from coordinate 16,432 downwards.
TCGCCCCGGCGGGGTCTCCACTGTGGGCGTTGCGCCGCGATAGCGATTATCATCCTGCATCTGCGCTTTCACTCAAGCATTTCCCTGGGTACTCGTTCCCTGGATGCTAAAGGTGCATTTCACCTTGCCAAACTCAACGACATCTCCCTTGCGCAGTGGATAGCGCTGGCCTGGCTTCATCTGCTCATTGTTGAGGACGGTCAGGTTGGCGCTGTTCAGGTCTTCGATCTCAAAGCCCTGGTTGGAGCGGGTAATCTTGGCGTGTCGCCGGGAGACGGTGGTACTCTCGGCCTCGGTGGTCATATCAATTTCAACGGGATCGGTCCCATCGGGGTTGCCACGCCCGACTATCGCCTCTTCGGTGACCATTGGCACGCGCCGGCCACTTGGCAGGGCAAAGACACCTGTTGGTCCAGCCGGCTTCGGCGGCGCCGTCACGCGCTCGGTGGGAAGAGCCGTCCGGCTGACGCGCGTGGTGGCTGGGGCCATCTGCTTTGGCTTGGCGGGCGGGGCAGCAGGCGCTGGCTGCGCGGCTGGCGCTGCCGGGGCAGCAGGCGCCGGTGCGGGCGTAGAGACAATCGTTGGGGCAGATTGCGTCGGGCTGGCCGCAGCCGCGCTGGCGTCGAGCGGTGTGCCGCAATGCTGGCAGAAGGTCGCTCCGGTATTATTCATCTGATTGCAGGCCGGGCAGAGGATCTGTGGCACGGTCATGGTCACACTTGACGGCGCGGCCTGATACATGCCCTGTACCTGGGGCATCAGATAGACCGGCACCGCACTGGGCATGGCGAGCGGATTCTGCTGAAGAACCAGCGTATCCAGCAGGTTGAGTACCTCCGATGGCAAGGCTGACTGCCGCACCGCGCCCACTGCCGCCGGGATCAGCAGCGGCCAGAGGAAGAACGCCGCGCCAACGACGCCAACGCCCGCCACGAGCGCCTTGTCCATCCAGCGCTGCTGACCAAGGGTGACCAGCAGGCCGGTGGGGTGCTGCGTCAGGATGACTGTCAGGGCTGCCTGCGCGCCAAAAATCTTGCCGGCATCGCTGCCCTTGCGTACCTGCACCATGATCTGATTGCTCGCGCCAAACCATTGCGCCTGATAGGCACGTAGTTGGAGATTGGACGCAAGCTGCATGGCAAGCTGGGTCACATCAAAGACCCCAGGGTAATATCGTGCTTGATCCATCGTTTTTTCTCAATCTTTCCTTCCCCGCCAATCATCGGGTCTGCTTATCACTCATACAACCAGCCCGCGCGAGATCCTTCTCTTGTCAATTCTGTCCTTGATTATAACCCAAGAGTGGCGCAAGCGCACGGGCCAGTTTGACCGCTTTGGCTTTTCCATCTATCTCTACGTCTGGGCCGATGCGCGTGTTGCAAAGAAAAATTGATGGTTTCTTGATTTTTTTCAGCAAGGGCGGGTGTCTAGATATTCGCTGAAGAGCGAATCAGAGTGCCGCCGGCGCCAATTTCAGCAATCCTGCCAGGCGCTTGCGCGGAAAGCCAAGCCGTACCGCCTGGTGCGCCGATTCCAGGCTTTCGGGGATACGCTGCAACAGCGAGAGCAGATAGGCATGCAGCCCCCAGGCATCTGGATAGTCGGGAAGCGCCTGCGTGGCGGCGCGGCAGTGCCCCTCGGCCTCTTCCAGCCGGCCCCGCTCGGTGAGCAACATCGCCAGGTTAAAATGCGCTTTCCCATAGCCGGGCGCCTGGCGCACCACGCTCTCATAGAGTGTGATGGCTTCCTGAATGCGCCCCTGTCCCTCTAACTCAACCGCCAGCGCGAAGCGCTGATCGAGGTCGGTGCCTGTCTGAGTGCCTGCGTGGTCCATCCCCAAATCCCCTCTCTGACGAGTTTTTGCATGGGTATTCCCATGTGTCGTGTGCAGTGTACCTGAGGAGAAATGACCTGTCAATCAGGTGGGAGAGGTGGGTACTGCTGGCTCTCACTTGCCAGTCTCTTGCCTGCGGGCCTCCAGCGCCCGCTTGAGATCAAGCATGCCCTGCCGCAGTTGATCGCGGATGAGCGGGGAGAGGACGGCGCCCAGCGCGGCCCCGCCGATGCGCGCTGGCAAGCCAATGGTGAGTGTGCAGGTGACGACTGTGCTGTTGCTGGCAGGGGCGTCGGGCGTCGCGTGCGCTGGCCTGGCCTCAACGTCCAGGCTGGCCGTCAAACCCGGCAGACCCGGCACGCCGCCCAACAGTTCGATGCCCACGCGATCAGGCGGGTCATAGGCGCACATGCGCGCAGCCACCTGATATTCGGCGCCCATCACGCGTACCTGCACCTTCCAGGTGGTGCCCACGACCTCTGGGGTCGGCTGGACATCCCAGACCCGCTCGATCAGCTTGCTCCATTCGGGCAGAGAGGTAGGGTCGCTGGTATAGGCAGCAATCTCTTCAAGAGGCGCTTCAATGCTGAGGGTCTGTTGAATCTTCGTCATAGCCAGTGGTTGGGAATACAGTATCAGATGCGCTCTAAGCAGCAACCGCTTATTTGCATTGTAGCACAAGCTGGGCCAGCATGACAGACAACACAACGCCGCTCCCAACCGGGAGCGGCGTTGCCAGGAGATTGGTTGCAGTGGGCGCTGGCTAGCGCCCACTGCTTCTGCTCGCTCAGAGACATGGAAAGCCGTTCGGTGCGTCAGGCATCCTAGTTGCCAGGAGTGACGTTGCTGATGAACGTGCCCCAGTTTGCCAGCAGGGTGCGTGGCGCGTTAGGGATGTACTCAGCCGCCATCCAGATCGAGCCATCGGGCGCAGCCACCGCCGCGCTGTAGTCGCCCCAGCGAGCAACGTTGCCACCAGTATACTGGGGGTAGCCGGTGAAGCCGTCATCAGGCAGTTGACCCGCGCCAGCCACATGCACTTTACCAGCACTGCCATCTTCGCCGAGGCTTACATAGCCCGTGCTGGGGAAGTAGCCTGGGCCGGAGAAGCTGAACGCCATCACAGCCTGTCCAGCAGCATTCACGCCAATGGACGGGAAGAAGACGCTCTGACCCTCCAGCGAGACATAGCCCTGCGCTGCCATATGAGACGCCAGCTTGCCATTTTTCCAGCCTGGCTTCACGATAAAGTAGGCGATGCCGGTGCGGCTGCCATCGCCAATGATCGTGTTGACGCCAGACCAGAGCAGCCCGTTGGCAAAGACGACCTGATTCATGCGGTCATCATTGGTGTTGATGAACTCTTCTGCGTCGCCAAGAGCCGTGCCCAGCGGCGTGGGGCCTGCCTTCTGCGAGGCGGGGTTTGGCTGACCGTAGACTTCGCTCCCCAGCACCTGAACCGAGAGACTGACGCTGGGGTTGTCGCTGCCCAGCGAGCGAGTGCCCGTGAGCGCCCAGGCCGCGATGCGGTTATCCAGGGGAGCCGGACCAAACTGCAACGCGCTCAGGAAATACTCAGTCCCATTGTTTGGCTCATCGCCCAGCTTGGGTGAGGTGGCGGGCTGAACGGAATACCAGATGCCGCCCTGATCGGGTGTTGGGATAGCGCCCGCGTTGATCGAAACGACGGCGGGCAGCGCGCCGTTATGCTCGGCAGCAGCAACCAGTTGCTGCTTGGAGATCGCGTAGACCTGCGCGCCATTGAATCCAGCGCCAAACTCGTTGGTGGAAATGTAGAACCCGTAGGAGTCAGCGCCAATCAACGGCTGGTCGCCAAAGCACGGGCAGCCAGCGTGGTTGGGGGTGCCGTTGTTGCCATCATCGGTCACGTCAAAGGTGAAGATCGACCAGGGACCCGTCGGGTTGCTGGTCTGGCTGACAGCGATGACATTGAACGCGCGGCCACTGCCACCAGTGCCGTTATCAATCATGAGTTCGGTCAAGAACCAGCGGTTGGTCTGCGCATCGTAGTAGCACTTGGGGTCGCTGACGAACTGGCCGACAAAGCCAGTCGTGCGGTTGATTTCTGGGGTAAAGCCGAAGAACTGGCTCAGCGCGGTTGGCCCGGCAAGGAGAGTGCCAGTCTTAGAATAGACCGCCATCGCGTTGTTGACGCCCTCAACCACATAATCGCCGCTGACGCACAGGCCCTGGTCGGGCGGCTCCAGGCTGAACTGGGTATTGGCATACTTGCCCGTTCCGGCCAGGCGCTGGTCAGCATGCGAAAGGCCGTTAAAGCCAGAGAAGCCAGGGTTGTTGTTGGCAAAGCCATTGCCCTTGGGGTTGGGGTTCTCCGTAGGCACACCCGATGACCCGCTTTGCTGGCTCGCATTGGTCTTGGGGTCCACATCTTTGTCGCGGGTATCAAGCTCATACGAGGGGGCGCCTGTCGCAGTGCTCACGCCACCTTGAGCAAAGTTCGCCACTCCAGCAGCGGTCAAATGCTGCAACGTCAACGCTCTTGGCGCGGCCTTGGTGCTGTTGGAATACAGGAAAAAGCCACCTGCAAGCAGCGCCACCAGCGTCAGACCGCTCACCGCGATCAGTAGTGATCGTTTCGAGAAGTGCATAAAACGGTGACTACCTTTCAAAAAATTTCTTCGTCGTCAGTGACAGATTGATTTGAACGCGCGTGAATAGGGACGAATACGAGCCGGCACCACCTCCCTTGGATGGGTCCAGTTGCCTGTCTTCCAGACAACGGGACGAAACAGCGATCATGAGGACCAGCATGTCTTCCGTACTGCGTAAAACAGGCAGGGGAAGATGCAGGCAGAGAAACGCATGCCTACCAGGAAGAGTAGCTGAAAAGGGGCTGGTGAGGGGGTGTTGAAGAGATTATGGTCTCGTGAAGATTCGGCCAAACTGGTGGTTATTTTCTTCTAGAGAGAACAGCGCCTCCCTCAACTGAGGGAGGCGCTGCTAGAAGAGTGGTCATAGCAACCGCAGATGAGCGCTCGCTATCTTTAATGCCCAGAGACGACCTGGACCAACAAGGGAATGAAGGACGAAGCGATAGGCGTGCCCCAGCCGGTGGTTGCATCCCAGCCGGTGGTGGCATTGAAGCCCTGCACCGTCACCAGCGTGTTCGTGGCGTCCGGCTCCTGCACGGTGTTGTTGCCAACGGTGGTGTCGTGGAACGCCTTGGCATACCACTCGCCGTTCTTGCCGATCTTGTAGATCGCTTCGCTGATGAAGCCCAGGCGATGGCCGGCCAGTTGATCGGCCAGCGCCACCAGGCCGCCCCAGCAGGGGGAGCCAACGCTGGTGCCACCAAAGATAAAGAAAGCTGGCGTGCTGACGCCCGCGCAGGCGCCGCAGGAGGCCAGGACCCCATGATTGATCGAGCCTGTAAAGGCGACATCCGGCACGCCGCGTTTTCCATCACGCGAGTTGGGGAGGCCGACCTGCCAGCCAGGGCGGGTATAGAGGTCGCTGTAGCCGCCACCAGTGGAGAAGCTGCCGGCGGTGAAGAGGCCCGGTGGCTCGTTCAGCGCGATCTCATGATTGTAGGTGCCCGGCGTGGGATGGTCTGGCGGGCAGGGATGCGCGGTGTTGCAGTCGGGCGCCGCGAACAGTTCAGTCGCGCCGACAGCGGTGACCAGTGGATCGGACGCGGGGGAACTGGCGACCTGGACCCAGGAATTGCCGTCGCAAGTCTGCTGCGATGCTCCCTGGTCGCCAGAGGAAGCCAGGATCGTCATCCCTTTGTGGGTCGCTTCGTTAAAAACTTGATGCTCTTGCTTGAGCAGTTGGGGATCGACACAGTTCTCATTCTCGCCAAAGCTCTGCGAGATGACATCGCCAGCGTTGTGGTCAACGGCCCACTTGGTTGCGCTGAGAATGTCAGCGTCCTGGTTGGACTTCGCCAGCACCAGTTCGATCTTGGCGCCTGGGGCGATGGCGTGCGACCACTGCACATCCAGCGCGATTTCGCCGGCCCAGCCGACCTGATTGGGATCGGTGGGATCGAAGGGCGTCAGGCCATCGGGGGCCACCTGGACAAAATCGGGAGTAGGCAGCCCAAAGACCTGATCGAAGGCGGCCAGGTCCGTCTGCATGGTTGGGTTCTGGAAAGCATCGATAATAACTACCGTATGGCCTTTGCCGGTGATGCCTTCGTTGAACAGCGGAGTGATGTTAAATGCCTGAGCGATCTGCTGGGGGCGGGCGATACCGGCCTGACTCGTTGAGCAATCGAGCAAAACAGTCTCACAAAACGCTCCGTTGCGTCGTATGATCTGCGGCTGGCACCCCCTTTCTTCCTGCATGTGTAGAGGCCGAGATGAAGAAACGATGTGTACCGAAGGAATAACGCCAGGGTATCTTTGGCTAGGGAGAGCGCATGAGGGAGCATTCGAGCAGAAAAACGCCTGCTCTGTAAGAAGTAGTAGCCGAAAAAACGCGAAAAAGTGGTGTTGAAGAGATTAAGATTTGGTGAAGATTTGTCAAAAGTGACGGCAATCTCTTCGCTGAGGAACAAGAAGCCTGAGAGCGAGAGACGCTCTCAGGCAGGTCGGACCTTCGCCAGCGCGAGCGCCAGCGCGTCGGTATCGGCGGAGGTGCCAACGCTCACCCGGAAGGCGCGGGCCAGTTCGGGAGTGCGGAAGAAGCGCACCAGAATGCCTTCGGCCTCCAGCGCGGCGCGAATATCGCTGACTTGCAACTGCTCGTCCGCCAGATAGGCCAGGATAAAGTTGGCCTGCGAGGGCAGCGCGCGCAGGAACGGCTGGGCAGCCAGGAGATCATACAGGCGCGCGCGCTCGGCGACGATCAGGGCGATCTTCTGACGCACGGCGTCCAGATCGAGCAGCGTCTCTACGGCAGCAAGATGCGCGGCCACGTTGACCTCAAAGGGCAGTTGCAGCTTGAGCAGGTGAGGGGTTATCCAGGTGGGGAAGAGGCCATAGCCCACGCGCAAGCCAGCCAGCCCGGCCCACTTGCTAAACGTGCGCAGTACCACCAGATTCTCATAGTGTGGGACCAGCCGGGCCGCGCTCAGCCGCTCCACGTCGCTAAACTCGATATAGGCTTCATCGACGACGATGATGCGGCCTGTCTTCAGCAGCGCCTCAATATCGGCCAGCGGCACCGGGTTGCCCGTCGGGTTATTGGGCGAGCAGAGGATAATCACGCGGGTTTCTGGGAGCAGCGCGGCGCAAATGGCCTCCGGGTCAATGCTGAAGTCTGGACGGCGCGGCACGCTGATCGTGCTGGCACCACAGAGGGTGGTAGCGGTGGTATAGAGGCTCCAGGTCGGTGGGCACAGCAAGATGCTGTCGCCGGGGCCAAGAAAAACCTGCCAGAGCAGTTGGATCAGTTCGTTGCTGCCGTTGCTGACAAAGATATGCTCAACCGGCACGCCGGTATAGGTTGCCAGGGCCGGGCGCAGGACGGGCGCAGCCGGATCGGGGTAGAGGTTATAGCTCGTATAGCTGCCCAACGCCGCCAGCACACGCTGGGAAGGACCATAGGGGCTTTCATTACTATTCAGCTTGATCAGTTGCTCAACTGGAATGCCAACGCGGGTACTAAACGCATCAAGCGATTCGCCCGGCTCATAGGGCGCCACGCGCTCCAGCTCTGGACGCACAGGCACAGTACCGCACTTCAGTGACTGCATACATATTACTCCTTACCGGCAGGGATAGTGTATTGGGCGTGGCTGGAGTGGCACGAACACAGACAGGCAAGAGAAGGTTTCTGGTTCCCATATCAGAGAAGGCTCAACTATTCGACAGGGCTATTATAGCCAGCAACACGCCCTGCCGTCAATGAAGTAGCCCACATTGTTCTATCTTATAAACGTATCCCCTGATAAAAAATCACTTGCAGAGTGCCCAGATAGCAAGAAGGGACAGGCGAGAGGCGCATCCCTGCTCGTGTGAGAAAAAAGGTCGCGCCACGCTCAGACGCGACCCCACAAGCTGCCTACTCAGCATCCACGTACATCTGAGCGGGCCGGCGGATGAGCGGCGTGCGCCCAGCCGTGTTGCCGCGCCCCGGCACCGGGAACATGCCGCTGTTGTTTGGCGGGCTGCTCTGTGCCTCTTCCGGCAGGTCGAGCAAACTGACTGCATGACGCAACGTATCTAAATCTCGCAAGAAGCATACCACCGCCGATGCAGCCGACCCGCGATCACGGGCGGTCTCAAAGCGGCGGCTGGTGCCTTCAGCCGCCGACCGGGCGGCTTCAGCCGCAATCGGGTCAGAGGTGTGGGCAGCAAAACTTTCCGCGTAGATCTCATCCCAATTGCCCCAGCGGCCTCGCAGCGGCTTCCAGCCTAACTGGCTATCGCTGACCGTGCGCCATTTTTCGTCCGCTGCTGCTGACCAGTCGGCCACCAGCCGGGCGTAGGTGACCAGCGCTTCGCGCAGTTGGTTTAGTTCTTCGGCGCTTTGTTGATTATGATACTGCTGATCCTGATACTGCCCATAGTTGTCCGGCTGGTCGATGTACATCTGCTGTTGTGGCAGCCGCTGCATGCCGCCGGTGAGGCCACCCAGCGCTGGCAGCGCCCCCATCACGCCGTTCTCGCTCAAGGCCATGCCGCCCTCCTGGCCGAGCAGTTCACGAATTGGCCCCACGATAATATCTTCTGTGCCCAGCGCGTCCAGGACGCGCCAGGCGAGTTTCGGGTTCTTCATCGCCCAGAGGGCTTTGCGCGCCAGAAAGACCAGCGCAAAGGCAAAATTGACGACCAGCCAGACGACGGCTTTGACGGCTATCCAATCAAGCACAAAGCGCAGCAGGATCATAGGGACCGTGTCCTGGGAGCCAAGCTCGACAATAACGGTCAGGATCAGGGCGACGGTAAGGCTGGGGTCATGCAGCGGGTTAATCAGCCCAACCAGAAAACTCAGCACTCGACGTCCGCCGCTTTGTGGCGCATCCTGCACAGGTCTTTGCGCGCTTCGCCTTGCCATACTGTCTCCTCGCTAGCGCCACAGCGATGTGGCGGAATGTTGTCTTGCTTAACAATATCATATTGCCCAGATGGCCGTCTGCCCGTCTTAGGACCAAAGTACTACAAGCACGCTGACAGTGGGTGCAACCCCCCCTTGCCTGAAAGGCGCTTCTATGTTATGCTGGTAGCGCTTTTGGAACTCTTCCGCCCACGAGGCCAGGAACGTTGGGTGGATGTAGGATAAGTAGACCTCAAAGGAGGAAAAGATGTCGTCCTATCCATCTGACCAGCGCTGCCCGCGCTGCCAAAACTTTGTGCCACCGGGCGCAACCGTTTGCCCGACCTGCGGGTTAGCGCTCGCTGGCGCTCCGGGGGCGGCCCCAGGCGCGAATCCGCTCTATCCACTGCCACCAACCCAACCAGGCTCAGGCGCTTCGTATGGCACCATGCCTGCCGCTGGCTATGGTGGCGGCCAGCAAGCAACCGTCTATAGCCCACAGCCGCCGATGGAGAGCGCCCCAACGGTGGCAAGCTCGCTCTATCCCCAGGACGCCGGCGCGCCTGGCGCTGGCGGTTACCAGACGCCCTATCCAGGCAGCCAGCCGCAGGGTGGCTACCCTGGTTCGGCTCCGGCCTATCCGGGCAGCCAGCCCCAGAATGCCTATCCGGGTTCGGCCCCGTCGTATCCAGGCAGCCAGCCGCAGGGAGGCTATCCAGGCGCGGCCCCGTCGTACCCTGGCAGCCAGCCGCAGGGAGGCTATCCAGGCGCGGCCCCGGCGTATCCAGGCGCGGCCCCGTCGTACCCTGGCAGCCAGCCGCAGGGCGCCTATCCCGGTTCGCCGCCCACGTACCCTGGCGCGGCGCCCACCTACCCTGGCAGCCAGCCGGTGGGCGGATTTGGCGTGCCTCCGATGAGTCCGCCAACGCAGCCGCCACCCCAAAAATCTGGGAATGGCCTGCGGATCGCTATTATCGTGATCGTCTTGCTCGTCCTGGTGGGCGGTGGTGGTGGCACTGCTGCCTATCTGCTGACTCGGCCCAAGCCGGTGATTACCGTCAGCAGCGCATTTAAGTCAGGATCAACCTACGCCGGCTCGACCACGACGGTCTTCCAGATCACCGGCTCAAAGTTCAGCAGTAACTCAGCGGTCAGCTTCCTGCTGGATGAAAAAGACGCCCCAGGCGCCTCACCCGTGACGAGCGATGCCAATGGCACTATCAAGGCAACCTTGACGGTGTCGGCTGATTGGAACGTGGGCAACCACGTCATCAAGGCCAAAGATGCCGGTAACTACGAGACCCAGGCGGGCGTGACGATTGCCATCTGCGCCCAGGGCGACTGTGGCACCCCCGGTCCCAACGGCGCGCCCACCGATACGCTGGGTTTTACCCTCAGTGCCCAGGTTCAGCGACAAGATGCTACGGATGGCAGCGGGCTGAATCCCTTCACAGACAAACTCACCATCAACAACGGCGCGGTCTGTGATAACCGCTTTGATGATGGTCAGCCGCATGTCGACACTGGAACCACCAGCGATGGCGTTGGCTATAAAGAGACGATCATCCTCAAATGCAGCGGCACCTATAAGGCCGGCCAACTCTCCTATACCGAGACGGCCTCAAGCTACCAGATCGCCTACAGCAATGGCGTCGTCTGCAACTCCACCGGGTCATTTGTGAACCAAAAGCTGGATGGTACGTTCAGCAGCGCTACTGCCGCGAGCGGCACGTACAGCTCTGATGGCACCAGCCTCGTCTGCACCGGGAGTAATGGGCAACAGATCACTGTTCCGTTAGACCCCGAAAAGGGCACCTTTAGCGGCACAGTGGGCTAATTCGCCTGAACACAGCGCCGGCCTGCCCACTGGGAGCGCCGGCTTCCAGCCGGCTCGTCTAGTTTGTCGGCAGGGATGCCGGCGCTCCCAGTGGCCTTTCTGCCTGTAGCGCGGGCGTCTCGCCCGCCCGTCCCTGCCTGTAGCGCCGGCATCCCTGCCGGCGTTCGGGCGCCGCGAAGTTTTCCCACTTTTCCCACTTTTCCCACCCTGCCCTCGGAAGCGCGAAACGACGTTTCAATGAGGGTTTAGCCCTAAACCGCGTTTTTTGACCGTTGAGGGTTTAGGGCTAAACTAAAGTGCGCTAGCCCCTGGGGTACAGCGGGTGGGGAAACAGGGAACCCTGGGAAACTTGGGAAACTTGGGAAAGTGGGCACGATGGGAACGATGGGAACAGAAAGTCGTCCCAACCTGCGAAGGCGGGTTTGGTGGCCGCAGGTCAAGAAGCCGCGATCTTTAGTCGCCAGGCTCCTGGCCGGCCACGCACTACCCCCATGAAAAAGCCAAACGTCATGAACCGGGGAAAATTTGACCGGCTAAACGCCTTGACAGCCAGGCGAAAGTATGCTACCATTGTTCTCAGCGTCCGATTGTGCGGGCGCCTCCAACCGAATAACGGCATAGCGCGGCGGCGAAACAACGCCTGCTCACGCTACTATCCCCAAGTCCTGGCGAATCCAGGAGGTGGGGCTGAGGCCATGTTACCATCGAGACCCCTCAGCGACCATCTAAGCAGCATGCTCTCGGCCCGCTCCCAAAGCGGCCTGAGCGAGCTACACGGGATAGGTCGCTGTTCTGTTGTTGCGCAATCAACACAGTACAACGGCGCCGCGCTGCGCGGCGCCCAAGGAGGACTGCTCGATGGCATCCCTGACTTCCCCCGACTGGCGCGGCTTCTTGGGCCGCGCCCCCCTGCCCGCCGGCTCCGCCCCCGCCGATTCGATTGATCCCAAAGCGGGGCGCATTCTCTGGCATCCGACGCCGGCGCCCACTGCCGCGCCGGCTCGTCCCGCCGCGCCGAACGCCGGCATCCCTGCCGGCGCTACCAGCACCCCGCCCCGTGCGTCAGCGACCTCGCGGCCCGCTGCCTGGCCGCCCGCGCCGTCTGCCGCCTTCCCGTCCTGGTGGCCTGCTGCCTGGCCGCCGCAGCCCACCCCGCCGCCCCACGCCAGCCGGCTGGAAGCCGGCGCCACCTGGAGCGCCGGCAGGGATGCCAGCGCTCCAGGCGGGCGGGGTGTACCGCCGGCATCCCTGCCGGCTGGGGTGGGGTGTGGCGCCGGCATGCCACCGCCCGTGCCCCAGCCGCAGGTGCGGACGACACCGGGCGGGCCGCCGCCGCCCACGCGCCCGGCGCCTGCTCAGGCGCAGCCGCAGCCGGTGCCGCCTCGTGGCCCCAGGCCGATCTCGCCACGCTTGCGCTGCTGCCTGGAATGGGTGGTGGCCGCGCTGCCGGAGCAGCAGCGCGCCGAGGTCTTCTCCGACTTCGTAGAGACGCTGCGCTTCCGCGCCCTGCTGGAGCAGCCCTGCTCGCTGAACGCAGGCCAGCCCATCGAGCGCGAGCGCTTTGGCGTGGTGGGCGAGACGCTGGTGCCCGAAGGGACGGTGCGCGTGCGCTGGCGGCTGGATGACGAGGTGCGCGAGACGCTGCGCACGCTGGAGACGCGCCTCTCGCGCACCCGGCAGAATGCCTATCTGGCGATGCACAGCGCCCGGCTGGGCCAGTTATGGCGAGAGTTAGAAACGCGCTTCGACATTGACGTGCTGGAGGAGGTCAAGGACGCCCTGGCCCGCCGCTGGGCCTGATCACCCCACCCCTGCCGGCAAGGATGCCAGCGCACCATCCGACCATTCGCCGATAAAAATCGGCGCTACGGGCCTTCGGCCAGGAAGGCCCTTCGGGACTGACGCACCAGCCCCGTCGGGGCTTGATGGCGCCGCAGGCGCCCCTGGCGCCGATTTTAATCGGCGATGGCCTGGTGAGGACGAAGACCTGTTTTATGTGTCAAACCTCATCAGCCGCCGGCTGAGACATAATAGAGGAGTATCTATCCCATTATTCTGTAACAGGAGCTATCTAGTGGACCAGAGACTCTGTAACGAGCCAATGCTTCTTCAGGTACATCAGGCAACCGTCATCAAAGGGAATCACCAGCGTGTCCTGGATGACATCAGTTTCTCTATTCGAGAAGGCGAGCAGACGGTGATACTGGGGCCGAATGGGTCTGGCAAGTCGTCGCTCATCCGCCTCCTCACCCGCCAGGACTACCCGCTCGCCCATGCCGATGGCAGTCCGGCCCTGCTGGTGTATGGACAAGCGCGTTGGGATGTGGTTGCCCTGCGTACCCGCTTAGGGATTGTCTCGGCTGACCTCCATAACGCCTTTATCGAGTCATTCGTGCAGCCGGAGATCTGCGGCCTCGATGTGGTGGTCTCAGGGTTCTTTGCCAGTACCGGCCTCTTTCCGCATCATCAGGTGACGGCAGCCATGCGTCAGCGGGGGATGGAAGCGCTGGACCAGATGGAAGCGACCCATCTGGCTCAGAAATCCATCGCCGCGATGTCAACGGGGGAGGCGCGTCGCCTGCTCATTGCCCGCGCCCTGGTGCATCGTCCACGCGCCCTCCTGCTTGATGAGCCAACGACTGGCCTCGATCTGCTCGCTCGCCATCGCTTTCTGGACACCCTGCGAACCCTGGCGCGCGGCGGAACGACCATTGTGCTGGTCACGCATCACGTCGAAGAGATTTTTCCTGAATTGGAGCGGGTCATTCTGCTCAAAGACGGGCGCGTGTTTCAGGATGGACCCAAGCGTGAGGTGCTGACGACGGAGTCCCTTTCGGCCCTGTACCAGGCGCCGCTCTTCCTGCAACAAAACGGAGCAAGCTACTTTACCGCCGCGCTGGGGGAAACCAACTTGCAAGACAGGCGCGATGGAACACGAGGCGCGCGGCCATTCGCCGAATGAATTCGGCGCTAAGGGCGCCTGTGGCGCCAGGAAGTCCCTGCGGGACTGATTACGTCACCGGCGCGCCGGTCTGTCCCTGCGGGACATGGTGGCCGAAGACCCCTGGCGCCGAATTCATTCGGCGAATCGCCTTACCCCGCCGACCACACCTGCACCGTCATATCATCGCCTGCCGAGGCCAGGCGGGCGCTATCGGATGCCCAGGCGACGGCATTCACAGAACTTGTATGCCCCTGATAGGTGAAGAGCGGCCTGCCACTGGCGGCATCCCACACCTGCACGGTCTTATCATCGCTGGCCGAGGCCAGGCTGGTGCTATCAGGCGACCAGGCCACGCCATACACTGCGCCTGTATGGCGCCTCAGGGTGTGCAGGAGCGTGCCACTGGCAGCATCCCACAGGCACACAGTCGTATCACTGCTTACTGAGGCCAGGCGGGCATCATCAGATGCCCAGGCCACGCCCAACACCTTGTCTGTATGGCCCTCCAGGGTGCGCAGCAGCCTGCCGCTGACGACCTCCCACAGGCGGACCGTCTTATCATGGCTGGTCGAGGCCAGGCGTGTGCTATCGGACGACCAAGCTACGCCAGGCATCCAGCCGGTAAGGCCCTCCAGGGTGCGCAGCAGCCTGCCGCTGGTAGCGTCCCACACACGCACAGTCGTATCACTGCTGCCAGAAGCCAGGCGGGCGCCATTGGGTGACCAGGCCACGCCATACACCGTGTCTGTATGGCCCTCCAAGGTGTGCAGCAGCCTGCCGCTGGCGGCATCCCACACGCGCACCGTTTTATCCTCACTGGCCGAGGCGAGGCGGGAGCTATCGGGCGCCCAGGCTGTACCAAACACCACGCCGGTATGGCCCTCCAGGGTGCGCAGGAGGCTGCCGCTGGCGGCATCCCAGAGGCGCACGGTGGTATCATCGCTGGCCGAGGCCAGACGGGCGCTATCGGGTGCCCAGGCCACACCAAGCACATGGCCGGTATGGCCCTGGCAGGTGGCGAGCAGCGTGCCCAGCGGCGGGCGCGCTGGCGTCGGTGAGAACCTGTAGCGCCGGCCAGCGTCCGGCGGTACGGCAGCCTGGAGCGCCGGCGTCTCGGCGGCAGGGGCGGGGGCGTGTACCGCCGGACGCTGGCCGGCGGGCGGGGTGGGGGTGGACGGCTCTGGTGTGTCCAGGGCGTCCAGCACGGCCTCGACGACCTGCTCCCAGACTTGATATTGCTCGTGCTGGCTCAGCCCGCTCAAGGGGCGGGCCGGGTCATTGACTGCCTGGAAGCGGCTCAGGCTGGTGCGCCGGAAGAGGCAGGGCGTCAGGATCACCGGCAGGATGCGTGTGCCGCGCTGCTCGGCGGCGGCCAGCAGTTTGGGCAGTTCCTCCTTCGCCACAAACTCGGAGGCCAGGAAACTGACACTGACCAGCAGGATCGCCACCTTTGCCGCCGAGAGCGCCGTCTCGATGCCGCGCTTCCAGTCGTCGCCGGGCTTGATCTGCGTATCGTCCCACAGCGGGACGGCCCCAGAGCGCACATAGGGCCGCAGATACTCCTGCAACTGCTCCAGCGCCGTCTTGTCCTTGTGGCTATAGCTGATAAACACCGTGCCAGGGTCTTTCTGGTCTGCCATGCAACGCCATCCTTCCGCATCAGAGCCTCGCGCGTGCTGCTTGATGCGTAGAATAGCAGACTGGCGCTCGATGCGTCAAGAGGGCGGATGAGCGATGGCTCAGGGCCTGAGCGTCTGGCCGCTGTAGGGATGTGTGATAAGATACAAGAGAAGAAAGCGAGGTGATGTATGGCACAAGAAACGCTCACAGTGCATCTGCCAGCGCATGTCTATCAGCAGCTCAAAGCGCGAGCAGGGCGGGCGCAGCGCTCTATCGAAGATGAGTTGCTGAACATCGTGACCGCTACTATCGAGGAAGACGAACTGCCAACAGAGATCACGGCGGCGATGGAAGCGCTCAAGCCGGAGGATGATGCTGCCCTCTGGCAGGTTGCACAGCGCAGCCGGCTCTCCAGCGAGGAAGAGCAGGAAATTGAGCAGCTTCACTTCAAGCGACAGCGGGGCGAGCGTCTGACCGACGAGGAGGAGGAGCGGCTGGCTAATCTGATGTACGCCTCTCACCGCGCCATGCTGCTGCGGGCGCAGGCGGCAGCCCTGCTCAGAGCGCGCGGCCAGAATGTGGATGCCTTGCTCCAGCGCCCATGAGCAAGACCTCTATTCCTCAAGTGCTGCGTGATCGCGTCGCCAGGCAGGCTGGCGCGCGCTGCGGCTATTGCCTCTCAGCGGAAGCCATTGCCGGCCAGACGATGGAGATAGACCATCTCATCCCAGAGGCGCTGGGCGGCAAAACTGAAGAGGAGAACCTCTGGCTGGCGTGTCGAGATTGCAATGGCTTCAATGGCGAGCGCGTGACCGCACTTGACCCAGCTACCAGGGAGATTGTCCCACTCTTCAACCCCCGCCAGCAGCGCTGGCGCGATCATTTTGCCTGGAACCAGGCTGGCGATACGATGATCGGCCTGACGGCCATTGGTCGGGCAACCACCGTCGCCCTGAAGCTGAACCGGCGAGTGCTGGTGCAGGCTCGTCAACTCTGGGTAACCGCCGGCTGGCATCCTCCCAAGGACGAGGCCGCGCCTGAAGACGCCCCTTGAGGCCAGGAGCCACCCAGGCCGCCTTCGCGGCCTGGAACGAAACTCGGCTTTCGTCCTAGCCGGCGTAGGCCGGCTTCGTGGCTTTTAGCCTCTAGGGGCGCGCTTTAGACGCGGTCTTTTCTATTACTCCTGCTGGCGGATGGCAGCATCCGCTGCGGGGCGGGCGCGCTGCCAGGG
>CAZFWN010000066.1:22692-24895 GCA_964522745.1 uncultured Ktedonobacterales bacterium | reverse complement strand
GCGCAACTTTCGGCTGGCGATGCACGGCACGCGCTTGGGCCAACTCTGCCGCGAATTGGAGCAGCGCGGCGCCGACGACGTGCTGGAGATCGTCCGCGCCGGCCTGGTTCCCCTCTGGGACTGAGGAATACGCCGGCAAGGATGCCGGCGGTACAAGTAAAGTATATCAGCCTGAGCGCTTGCGAGCTTTGGGCTGGTTTAGCGGATGGGAGTCATGTAGGCCAGGCGCATCTGTGTATAGGCTTCCTGGAAGTTTCCCTGGTGTGCCTGATAGTAAGCGTAACGCTCGTGTGCCAGGCGAATCATATCGTGGTTCCCTATCTGCTGAAAGAGACGCAGCGCCTCCTTGAATTCCTGCTCAGTCCTGGTCGCGTCCTGCCTGGCCTCGTAGGCCGCAGCCAGCGTTAGATGTAGTTGCCCTTCGCCTCGGCGCTCTCCACTCTCTTGCAGCATCGGCAGCGCCTCGCGCGCTTCCTCGATAGCCTGGTCCGTTTCGCCCCTGAAGATAGAGAGTTCCACTAGATCCACCAGCACCATCCCGCAGGTGCGAACATCGCCAAAATAGCGGGCAACGGCCAGGCAGATGTGCAGCATTTGCTCTGCTTCCTCGTGATGTCCCAGTTTCGACAGCAACTGCCCATAGATTGACCGCATTTGCGTCAGCAGTTGCCGGTTTCCATGCCGCTCCAGGGCCGCCAATGCCTGCTCGTAGCTCGCCCTGGCTCGCAACAGATCGCCACTCTGTTGATAGGCCAGACCCAGGCCCCAATAGGTCAGCCCTTGCTGGCGATCAGTGTTGAGATCATCGGCCTGTCTGGCGGCTAATTCGTAGAAGAAAATGGCATCCTGAAACTGACCCAGCGCCAGCGCCTCATTCCCCAGCCCTTTATAGATCAGCAGTTTGAGTTCGGGATCAAGAATAATTTTCTGGCCGATAGCCACCAGCCCCCGGCGGTGCAGGGCCAGCGCCTGCCCTGTCTGGCCGAGCGTGCAATAGGTCATGCCCTGGTAACAGCGCAGCCGCTCCACTAACTCTGCCAGGCTGGCTTGTCGGGAGCGCGGCGCCCGGACCAGCAGGGCCTCTGCCATCTGCATGCCCCGCTCCAGCACGCGCAAGGCGTCATTAGCCTGCCCATCTAGCGCCAAGGCCCAACCGGCCAGCGCGTACCAGACTGGGCGCTGCCGCCTGGGCACGTCTTTAGGAGGCGCGTCGCCCCCGCCGAGCGCCTCCAATGCCTCGCGTGGTCTGTCCTGGCGAATTAGTAACTCTGCTTTGCTTAGCCTCATCATCTCCATCTTCCAGGCCAATGGGGTGTGCAGGTCTCTACTATAGCAGAGGGCAGCGCGCCGGACAAGCCGAAGAACACAAAACAGATCATCTTCAGTCTGGGTATTCTTGCTCGCGTCAGTCTTCCGCTGCAAGGTGGCGATCTGTGAGTCTGGTGGAAAGATGAGCGTAGTAATATACAGGGTCTTTCGATGTCCTTGCTTGTTCTGTTATCTCGCCTTCCCGGCGCTCTTCCTCGTAGTCTCCCTCAATGGCGTAGGCGTGTTGGTAGCTCTGTTTGGCGGCGTAATCGGTGATGCCCTGGGCAGCAGAGGCGCTTGAAGACCAGCCTGCGCTGCTAGTGGAAAGGAAACAAGCGATGGATTGGTATAACAAACCGCCCATCTGGGATATTCACGACGACACGATGACCGTCCAGGCCGGCCCAAAGACGGACTTCTGGCGCCCGTCCGATGGCGCCCTGCGCGATAACGGCCACTTCTATTATCACCGCCAGCAGGGCGACTTTCTGGCCGAGGTCAAGATCAGCGGCTGCTACAGCGCCGTCTACGACCAGGCTGGCCTGATGGTGCGCGTGGACCCGGCCACCTGGATCAAGTGTGGCGTGGAGTTTGTCAATGGCGTCCAGCATGCCAGCGCCGTCGTCACCCATGAATACTCGGACTGGTCGGTAGCGCCGCTGCCCGAAAACCCGCCCGCGCTCTGGCTGCGCCTGCGCAGGCAGGCGGCCACCATTGAGGTACACTATTCCCTGGACGGCGAGCGCTACCAGTTGCTCCGCCAGACCTATTTCTCGCCGGCTGAAGCCATGCGCGTCGGGCTGATGTGCGCCTCCCCCGAAGGCACGGGCTTTTCCGTCACCTTCGAGGGTCTGACTATCCAGAATCTCTAGCGCCAACCGCCCGCCGATTAAAA
>CAZFWN010000066.1:14305-22592 GCA_964522745.1 uncultured Ktedonobacterales bacterium | reverse complement strand
TCGGCGCTGCGTGGCCCTCGGCCAGGAAGTCCCACCGGGACTGACGCACCTGCCCCGCAGGGGCTTGCTGGCGCCCACAGGCGCCCCTAGCGCCGATTTTAATCGGCGATGGCCTTGCAAGTGCCCTGCCTGGGAATGGAATCAACTCTCTGCCAGAGGTAGACGATGCAACAGGTGGTAAAGCGTGTACAACGACTGCATATCCCGCCAACTTTGGGGCTGGGGATAGCGCTTGGGCTGCTCCAGATGCTCCTGCTGTGGGTGGCAGACGCGCTTGATTGGCTGTCTCTCCCCTGGGAGATGTATATGGGCGTCGGCGCGCTCTTCTATCTGGTGATCCCAGGGGTCGTGGCCTTGCTCGCCTCGCTGCGAACGGTAAACGACGTTTCAGGGGCAGGTGTTGGCTGCGGGGTATGGGGCATCGGTATGCTGGTGATCATCATCGCTACTATCTTCATCCTGAGGACTGCTCCGCAATGTCCGCCCTCCTGCTCCGGTCTCCCGCGCATAGGCGGGTATCTCGGCTACATTGACTTCTTCCTTGAGGGCATCTGCGGCGCATTCATCGCCCTGCTGGGTGGGGCCATCGGCGCAAGCCTGGGCCGAAACCGCGCCGTCGCCCTCTACCAGCGGCGCCAAACGGCAAAACTCTCCGCCAATTGAAAGGCAGATGAGGCTCCTGTCCCGTAGGGACATTCTGGCCGAGGGCCACCTAGCGCCGATTTCAATCGGCGTCGTCCGGTCATAGTGCCAGAGCAGGCGCCCAGACCTCTATCGTTCGGTCTCCCACCCCGGAGGCAATCTGCTGCCCATCCGGCGCCCAGACGATGATCCCAACCGGCCTGGTATGCGGGCGAGCGGTGGTGAGGAGCTTCCCCGTGCTGGCTTCCAGGATGTGTACTTTCCCTGATTTCTCCCCGACAGCCAGGCGAGTCCCATCCGGCGACCAGGCCAGGCCCGTTCCCCAACTGCTATGGCTCGGATCGCTGAAAAGCACAGCGCCCGTTGCCGCTTCCCACACCTGGAGCGCGCCCAGCTTATCTGCCGAGGCGATAAAGCAGCCATCCGGCGCCCAGGCCAGCGCTCTTATAGCCACTGGATGACCGCGATAGCTCAAGACCTCGCTCGCGCTAGCCGTGTCCAGGACCGAGACCCAGGTGTATTGCCCGCGCACGCCCCGGCTTGGCAGCGCCAGCCGCGCCCCATCCGGCGACCAGCAGACCAACCGATGCACAGAACTCAGGCGGATGGTGGAGAGCGTCTGGCCGGTGGCCGCCTCCCAGAGATGGATGGTGCTATCGTGGCCGTGAGAAACCAGGCGCTTGCCATCGGCCAGCCATCCGACGGCCTGAACCATCCTCCCGGCATGGGCAGCATAGATCAAAAGCTGCTTGCCAGTGGTGGCATCCCAGAGATGGACCTGCCCATCATAGCCTGCCGAGGCAATCTGCTGCCCATCTGGCGACCATGCCACCGTATAGACATAATACGAGTGACCGCGATAGGAAAAGCGGTTCTCCCCAGTGGCGGCCTCCCAGACCTGCACATGCCCGTGCCCTGCCGCAGCGA
Source organism: uncultured Ktedonobacterales bacterium (assembly GCA_964522745.1). GTDB lineage: Bacteria > Chloroflexota > Ktedonobacteria > Ktedonobacterales > DATBGS01 > DATBHW01. Next base: position 21,023 of record CAZFWN010000066.1, on the reverse strand, counting down.
TCCGCTGACCATCCGGCGACCAGGCCAGCGCATTCACATTAAATCCGTGTCGCTTGCTGATAAGAATCGATGTCATGCGAGGCACCCCATAAACCGGCTCTGATTTTTTCTTTACAGTCTTCCAATCATTTTCTCATCAAATATTTCTATACTACTATAGGTCTATAGGTCCGTAGGGTATCCTGGGTTCTGCCAAAGCAGGCTGACACAAGAAAAGGGCTATGCACTCACCTCACAAGGAGGAGCCTATCGATGAAAAAGTTTGTGGTTGCCGTACTCATTGTTGGAGGCTTCGTTCTCTACAGCGTGTTCTATCACTCAAACGCTATCGCAGTCTTGCCAACTACCTCGAATCAATCAAACTCGTCACCCGGCGCGGCTTCTACCAGTGGTACATCGTCTACGCCCGGCACAGCAGGCACGTCCGGTTCTTATAAAGATGGTTCCTATACTGGAAGTGTTGACGATGCGGTCTGGGGCAATGTCCAGGTAAAAGTCGTCATTCAGAATGGCAAAATCACCTCGGTCCAATTTCTACAGCACCCCAGTGACCGCAATCGGTCCATCGAAATCAATAATTACGCCGACCCGATCCTATGCAATGAGGCCGTTCAAGCCCAAAGCGCCAATGTTGACATCGTCAGCGGAGCGACAGATACCAGTGACGCCTTTATCCAATCGCTCACCGACGCGCTGGCCCAGGCCCATTAACCATGAAACAAACCCGTTTGCTTATGGGCATGCCCATTACGCTCGAAGTGGTTGATGGCTCAGTCACGCGGGATGACCTGGACGATGTGTTTGCCTATTTTGTCTCGGTGGATGAGCGCTTTAGTACCTATAAAGAGACCAGTGAGATTTCACAGATCAATCGGGGCGAACTCCATCCTGCTCAGTATAGCGAAGACATGAAGACCATCCTGGCCCTGAGCGAGCAAACCAAAAAAGAGACGGATGGGTATTTCGCTATTGAGCATGATGGGATCATCGATCCTTCTGGGATGGTCAAAGGCTGGGCCATTCAGCACGCGGCACAACTATTGAAAGCGCGAGGCTTTCGGAATTTCTATATAGATGCTGGTGGAGATATTCAGGTCGCCGGAACGAAAGATGGGCGCCCCTGGAGAGTTGGCATTCGCAATCCGTTCAATCACGCTGAGCATGTCAAGATTCTGGCGCTCACTGATGAGGGTATTGCGACCTCTGGCACTGCTATTCGCGGGCAGCATATCTATGACCCCTATCACCCCGATACGCCAATTCTGGATGTGATGAGTATTACCGTCATTGGCCCCAACGTCTATGAAGCTGACCGCTTTGCAACGGCGGCCTTTGCGATGGGGACAAAGGGAATAGCGTTTATCGCAAAACTAGCGGGCTTTGAAGGCTATATGATCGACGCTCACGCAAGAGCGACGTTTACCAGTGGACTGAAAAGGTACGTACTTGACCAATGATAGCCAAAATAGATTACCTTCTGGACCGGATAACCATGTACCGGCTGGTGCTGTATGTGCTGCTGGGATTGCTTGGACTGGCGACGGTTCTGGCGGTTTTTAAGCTGCTTCCTTTTTCCCCGTTCGCGCTGCTGGCATCAGTCATCTTTCTGGTCATCATGTGTTGGGCAGCCAACACTATCCTGGCGCGAGTGTTTGACGTGCCGGCTAACGTGGAGTCAGTGTATATCACGGCGCTCATCCTGGCATTGATTATCGACCCCGCACAATCGCCAGAGGCTTTTCAGTTTCTTGGCTGGGTGGCCATCCTGGCAATGGCTTCAAAATATCTGCTGGCGCTGAATAAAAAGCATCTCTTTAACCCGGCTGCGATTGCGGTGGTCATTACGGCTTTTGTGCTGGGTGATTCGGCTAGCTGGTGGGTGGGAACGCTGGACATGCTGCCGCTGGTGCTGTTGGGCGGATGGCTGGTTGCGCGCAAGCTGCGGCAAGAGGATGTGGTCATTGTGTGCTGTGTCATGGCGCTGGCAGGTTCGTGTGTGCTGACCGCAGTTCAGGGAAGCTCTCTCCTGACAGAATTAAAGCAACTGCTGGTGACGTCGCCGCTTTTTTTCTTTGCCACCATTATGCTGACGGAACCACTGACGGCTCCCCCGACTAAAAAGTGGCGGAGGCTCTATGCTGGCCTTGTCGGTCTGCTGTTCATTCCGCAGGTGCATATCGGCCCGGTGTACTCGACACCAGAGTTGGCATTAGTGGTCGGAAATGTCTTCTCGTATCTGGTCAGCCCGAAGCTAAAAGTGATCCTCAAGCTGAACAAAAAGGTCAGGATGGCGCCAGGCGTCGTAGATTTTGTCTTCAAGCCCTCCAAAGAGCTAGCGTTTGTCCCCGGCCAGTATATGGAGTTCACGCTGGATCATCCGCATCCAGATAGCCGGGGAAACCGTCGGTACTTTACGCTCGCCTCCTCACCAACGGAGAAGCTCGTCCACCTGGGGGTACGCTTTTATGAAGAGGGCAGTACATTTAAGCGCGCGATGTATGCCATGAACGGCAGAACGCCATTGCTGGCAGGGCAGATTGCCGGAGATTTTACGCTTCCCCCAGACCCCAGACAAAAACTGGTCTTCATCGCTGGCGGCATCGGTATTACGCCCTTTAGGAGCATGTTGAAATATTTGCTTGACGTCCAGGAGAGGCGCGATATTATTCTGTTCTATGTCAACAAAACGGCCAACGAGATTGTGTATGGAGATGTGTTACAGGCGGCGCAGGCAACCCTTGGAGTCAGAACGTACTATACGTTGACCGATACGACGGCTGCTCCGCGCTCCTGGTCTGGTTTTGTGGGCAGGCTCAATGGGCAGATGATTCAGCGCGCGGTGCCCGATTATCGAGAACGGACCTATTACGTATCTGGGCCACCAGAGATGGTCAGAGCGTGTGAAGACGTCCTGAAACATCTGCAAGTCAGACGTGACCAGATAAAGAAAGACTTTTTCCCAGGACTGGTCTAACAGTGAGAGGATACTCCTGATGAACACTGACCTGCAAGCGCTGGCTGACGACGATTTTTGCTACCTGACCACCATCGGGCGCCGTTCGGGCCGTCCGCACACGATAGAAATCTGGTTTGCCCTCGATGGGCGCACGCTCTATCTGCTCTCCGGCGGGGGTGACAAAGCGGATTGGGTGAAGAACCTCCAGCAGCACCCGTCGGTGCAGGTGCGCATCCGCCAGCAGGAGTTCAGCGGGCAGGCGCGGCTGATCACAGCCGGCCAGGAAGATGCCCTTGCCCGAAAGCTGCTCTATGAAAAATATACGCCGCGCAGCAGCGACGACCTGAGCGATTGGTCACAGGCGTCGCTGCCGGTGGCAGTGTCTCAGGGGTTCAGCCCACTTGAGAAACGTGCATCAAGATCAGGACACCGCTCCAGCCAAGGCAGGGGATCAGTGCCAACGTCGAGAAGGCCGTCCCGTTTGATCTGCACACCCTCCTCAAGAGGGCGGATTCCCTATGACACCCTGAGTCAGCAGGTAGTCTGCCAACTGCCATACGACCTGGCAGCCTTCCCCAGGATGAGGGATCAGGGGCCCATCACCAGATCGGTGATCGTGGTGACCTTTGCCCGTTGATCCTCCTGATAAATAATGCTCGCATAATAGGTCGTGCTGGAGGAGGCATTCATACAAACATGATCTGCTGGTTTGAGGATGATGGTGACCTTCTGCCCCGCAGGCACCATGCCGTTGTTGGGATTGAATGTTGCCCACAGCTCGTTGCTCGGGTCTTTTTGGCTGATCATCCCCTGCCAAGTCACCGGAAGCGTGCCTTTGGTGTTATCAAGGATGAGGGTCTTTTGCGGGAGCTTTGTCTGGCTGGAGCTGCATTGGTCCCCCAAGCTGGTGGGAGCCACCCCGAACCGGGTGGTCAGTGGAGGCACGGAGGTAGCAGTGGGGGCAGGGGGGGTCGCGGTTGGGATGGTGGTCGGGGTGGACGTGGCAGCCAACGTGACGGTTGCCCAAGCCGTGGGGAGGGGAGGGAACGTCGCATGGGCGGTTTGCCCCTGAGTTACCGGCTGAGTTGGCTTCACCCAGCCCAGGCTGAACAGCCCATACCCTAAGCCGAGCACACTCAAGAGCGAAAGAAGCACCACCAGGCGCTCGGGGGTCTTGTGGCGCTGCGTAACCGGAAGCGCAGGCCGGAAGGTCACGAGACCGCTTCCCCAGGCAAGAGGCGCGTGACCGGATGGCTCCTGGGAGCTTTGATCCGCAGATGCTGGTGCGCTCAAGGAAGCTTCTGTGGGCCTGGGTGTCGGGGGAGCTGTCCCGGCCTCGTCTTGCTCCGTGTGGAGCGGGTGAGCGTTCTCTGCTGGGGTGCCCCCGGCATCGAGGAGGCACGGGCGCCCCAGTTTGGCCTGGTCTGGCGTTTCCGCCGGGAGCAGCGGCAAGAGATCCCTCGGCCCCAAATAGCTCAACCACGCTTCTTCGCTGGCGTGGGTAAGCGCGGCGGCAAAGGCCTCCACGCTGGGAAAGCGCTTCTGCGGGTCTTTGGCAAGCGCGGTCAACACCACCTCCTCGACCGCTGGTGGTAAGGCAGGCAGTTTGTTGCGCAACGGCGGGGGGGCGGCGAGCAGATGCTGACTGGCAACCTCTAGCCAATCGCCGGCAAAGGGAACGTCGCCGCTCAACCATTCATAGACCAGGACGCCCAGGGCGTACTGGTCGCTGGCGGGAACCGGCTTCCCCCTCAGTTGTTCGGGCGCGACATAGGCGAGGGTTCCGGCAATGGCCGGAGCAGAGGCGTGGTCGCTCTCGTCCAGCACCGCCAGGCCAAAATCGCTGAGCCAGACCTCCTGCTTGGGCCCCACTAACAGGTTTTCCGGCTTGATGTCGCGATGAATCCGTCTTGCCGCATGGGCATACTGGATCGCCTGCGCTGCCTGCTGCACGAGCGGCAGCATGTCCGGCAAGGGCAGGGGCAGCCCGAGAGGGTAGCGCTGACGTAAGGAGCCATGTGGGGCATAGTCCATCACCAGAAAGGGAGTGCCTTGGTCTATCCCAAAATCGAGGACGCGGACGATATGCGGATGGATGAGGCGAGCAATGGTCTGCGCTTCCTCCAGAAACGCCTCCTGAGCGGGGAGATCCAGCCGCTGCGAGAGCATTTTGATGGCGGCCTGTGTCTTGAGGTAGCGATGTTCGCCCAGGTAGACCTGGGCATAGCCCCCTTCTCCCAGCAGCGCCTGCAGGTGATAGTGGCCTACCTGTTGGCCGACACGATCAGCCATCTCTCCCCCTTTCTCTCATCCCGCCCATCAGGGGGCTGGGTGAGTATTCGGCATGCCATCTGACCAGCACCGCCCAGCCCTCCCGTTCAGCATGCGGCATGCCAATCGGCAGCGATCCCGCTAGCCCGTAAGTCCTATGGCCTCCCAAATCAGGGAGTAAGTCCTCCAAGGAACGCGTGTAAGGAACATGAGATGGTCCTCACACTCAGGCACTGCCTTGGCTGGAGCGGTGTCCTGATCTTGATGCACGTTTCTTAAGTGGGCTGAAACCCTGTAGATATTGCCGGGTGATGCAGGCGCCCTCTAGCGCAGCGGGCGGAAGAAGGCGCGAATATCTTCAGCCAGCAGGTCTGGCTCCTCCAGCGCGGCGAAGTGCCCGCCGCGTGGCATCTCTGTCCAGTGCTGGATATTGTAGCTGCGCTCGGCCCATTCGCGGGGGACAGGCCCGACCAGATACTCGCCTGGAAACACCGCGACCCCGGTGGGCACGTCCACCCGCCTGGCCGGCTGAGAGGATGCCGTGTTCTGTCCCCCCTGGTAATAGCCCCGCATCGAGGAACTGATCGACTGCGTTGCCCAGTAGAGAGTGATATTCGTAAGCAGTTCATCCTTGCTAAAGCGCCGCTCCAGGTCGCCCTGGCAATCGCTCCAGGCGCGGTATTTCTCGATGATCCACGCCGCCAGGCCCGCCGGCGAATCGTTGAGGCCATAGGCCAGCGTTTGTGGCCGGGTCTGCTGCTGGTGGCTGTAGCCGCCCTCCTCTGCTTCCCAACGCTGGCAGCGTGCCAGATAGTCCTGCTCGGCGGGGGAGATATCGGCGGCGTCGGGCATGGGCGAGGGCCAGGCCAGATCAGAATTGAGATGAATGCCGATCACCTGATCGGGGAAGAAACGGCCCAGCGCCGTTGTCACGCCCGCGCCGACATCGCCCCCCTGCGCGCCAAAGCGCTCGTAGCCCAGGCCGCGCATCAGCGCCGCCCAGCGCCCGTGCGTGTTCCAGGAGCCGCGCCGGGTGATATGATCGGAGAAGCCATAGCCGGGCAGCGAGGGCACCACTACGTCAAAAGCATCCGCCGGGTCGCCGCCGTGACTGGCCGGGTCGGTCAGCAGCGGGATGATCTTGAGCAGTTCGACAAAGGTGCTGGGCCAGCCATGCGTCAGGATCAAGGGCAGCGGGTGCGGTCCCTTGCCGCGCTCGTGAAGAAAGTGAATGCCCAGCCCATCGACCTCGGCGCGGTAATGATGCCAGGCATTGAGCGCGCGTTCCCGCGCTCGCCAATCAAAGCTGGTGCGCCAGTAGTCAACCAGTGATTGCAGGTACGCCCGGTTCGTGCCATAGTCCCAGCCAGCATCCTCCACTTCATCCGGCCAGCGGGTGCGCGCCAGCCGCTCGGCCAGATCATCCAATATCGCTTGCGGAACATCGATAGTGAAGGGGTGATACTCCATCGCAGTTGCTCCTTGACAACA
>CAZFWN010000066.1:0-14205 GCA_964522745.1 uncultured Ktedonobacterales bacterium | reverse complement strand
GGAAACAAGGCCCGCGTCCGGCGCCATCGTCAGCGGCAGCGCGCCGGCCAATTCGCCGATTGAATTCGGCGGATCACTCCATGCTCGGTATTTTGACGGGGCGATTGCTAAAAGTCAGAATGGCGGCCACGATCAGGAACGGGGAAGCCAGGAAGGCCCACCAGCCGACGACAAAGAAAAATCCGATGCCCGCCGCCACCAGCATTATTTCTGCCAGAATGGGCAGCACTGGCGCCAGGAACGAGCCGCACAATGCGACCAGAACGACTAGCAGGCCATAGAAGAAGTGCGTGCTGTCGTTGGTAATCCCGGCGACCCGTCCCAGGACATGGATCAACGAATAGAGAATGTTGACAATAAGGGCAATAACCACTCCGATCAGGCCGACGATCATGGCAATCGTGCGCATCGTAAAGCGTGCCACCCCGCCTTTGCTCTCGCGTGCTTGTGCCATAACGCTTCTCCTCTCTGCTGAGCCTATGCTGGCCCATCCTGAGCCGACACCCTTACGGTGCTGCACAAATCACACCAGTAGGAGTAGCCACTGGCTTGCTCTGACGACGCGGGTTGCTGAGACTATTCCCTGCTCCAGTTCGTCTGAAGAGAGGGTTTTTCTTCAGGCTTGCTGCAAGGGAAGGCGGGCGCAATGCAAGCACTCTTTGATTGGGGCCGGTCCTTGCCTCCAGCTGGTCTTTATGCCTTCATCTTCCTCTGGCTGTTTGTTGAAAGCACCGGCTTTCCTCTCTCCGATGAGCCGCTGCTGTTGCTAGGGGGAACGCTCATTTTCCAGCAGCGCCTTGCCCTGCTGCCAACGATTGGTCTGGCATTGGGTGGGAAGGTACTCGCTTCCTGCTGCGCCTATTGGATTGGACAGCGGCTCGACCTCGAACGGCTCGCCCGGCCAGCGCAGCGTCCGGCGGGAGGATGGCAGCGCTGGCTCTATCTCCTGCGTCCCACCCCAGCCGTCGTGCTGACGGTCAAGGAGCGTTTTCGACGGCAGGGTGTCTGGGGGGTGTTTCTTGGGCGACTGCTGCCAGTAGTGCGCAGCTTCATCAGCTATCCAGCCGGAGCCGCGCGTATGCCTTTCCCCGCTTTTCTGCTCGCCACAACGGCAGGCTCAGCCCTGTGGATCATCGGCTGGACGCTGCTGGGCATCCTCCTTGGGCGTTCTGCTCAGGTCGTACTGGCCCGCTGGAGCGCGCTCAGTTGGATGATCGTGGGGGCGCTGATCCTGCTGATAGCAGCGGCTTGGCTGTGGACCCACCGGCGCGCTACGCGGGAGGCTGCACGTCAGGCAGCGGAGAGCGGCGCGGGCCAGAGAAAACCCGATCTGGAACCAGAGAGCGGGTCTACACCGCATGCTTGATGAGAGCGCGGGCTGGCCGGCGCTATACAGCGGTTTCGTCAGCCAGATTTCCCGGCTGTGGCCCGCCGAGGCGATCTGGGTGCTATCAGGCGACCAGGCAATGGTCCAGACGGGAAATGGATGTCGTTTGCCAAACACTGGCAAGCCTCTATTCAGGCTGGCGTTGAGGGCCGCACGAATCCCCCTAACGCTTCCAACTGCGAAGCGCGTGCCAGGTGCCTGATCGCCCGATAGAAGAGGGTCAGGCTTCTTGAGTTGAGGCGTTGAGACGCAGGCCCGACCTCATCATGCCTACTGGTTTACCGAAGAAGCGGCGCGGCTCGGCTACGAAGGCTGGTAGATTGCCCTCAGCGACATGGCCGGCGGCAATCGAGGCGATGCCCGCGCCCGCCAGCGTGGGCAGCAGCCACCAGCGCCGCCAGGCAATGGCGGCCACTGGCGCGGCGATCAGCAAGGCAAAGCCCGCCAGATGCGCGCCGCGATTGACCGGGCTGCGGTGCCGGCTGAGATACCAGCGCGTCCACTCGCCCCAGCTTTCTTCGGAGCCTTCGGTCATTGGCTCCAGGCCATCGATGGGCACCGGCGGAAGTGTGTCGGGCCGGTGTAATAAGCTGGAAACCTTCATTGGTTTCTCCCTGCAACGTCACTAAAATAGCCGGGCAGCGAGATGTCTCACTCTTTTTCGCTGCCCTGCTTATATCATAGCACATCTGTCCAGAACTCTGCCACATCCTCAGGACTATTGGGTCTCGTTCTGGAAAACTTGTCAGAGTTGAAAGAAGGATGAGATTTCGTAACGCCCTTCGTAACGCTGGCGTCACGCAGGCATGGTATGCTGGAAGACGAACGAGGTCTCACCCGGCGAAGGAGGAACCCCGCGATGACACACCCATCTGCCGCGCTCGCCTCTCCAGCGGAGGCTGGTCCATCCCGTGATCGCCCTCCCCGCCTGCGCGGGCGAGGGCTGCTGCTTGCCCGCAGCCTCTGGCTGGTGCTGGCCGCCGGGCTGTTTGCCAACTTCCTCTTCGGGATCGTAACGTATCACGCCCAACTGCAAACGATCTGTCTTACCGACCCGGCACAATGCGCGCCCTGGCAGATCATGCCTGCCAACGTGCAGGCGCTGCATCAGCTCGGCCTGTCTATCGACGGCTACGCAGCGGCGGTCACCTGCTGGGATGTGGCAATTTCGCTGCTCTTTGTGCTCGTTGGAGCGCTCATCTTCTGGCGCAAGTCAGCCGAGTGGTATGGCCTCTTTGTCTCGCTGCTGCTGGTGACCTTTGGCTGTTCTGGCCTCGACGGCACCCTGGCACAGCAAGCGTCCTCATTTCCCCTGGTCCTCTTCACACTCCTTTCGGGCCTGGCGTGGCCGGCGATGGGGGTGTTTCTCGTCACCTTCCCCACCGGGCGCTTTAGGCCGCGCTGGACCTGGCTGATCGCGCTCTTGTGGCTGGTCCAACTGCTGGAATTCCTCTTGCCGTCGCCTTATAACATCGCCGACTGGCCGGGATGGCTGATAGGGCTGAGCCATCTGGTGGTCTATGGCAGCACGGCAGCCGTGCAACTCTACCGCTACCGACGGCTCTATACCCACCGGCAGCGTCAGCAGACCAAGTGGATGGTGTTTGGCGTGGTGTTGGCTGCCCTGGTGGTGGGACTGGGAGATATTCTTGGGGCAGTGGTGCCCGGCCTGAGTGCGTCCGACTCGCCCTACCAGTTGCTGGATGTCGTCTTTGTCGGCCTGGAATGGATGGCGATCATCCTCGCGGTTGGCGTGGCGATTCTGCAATACCGCCTCTGGGACATTGATACGATCATCAACAGAGCGCTCGTCTATGGCCTGCTCACCGGTCTGCTGGGCGCGCTCTACGCTGGTCTCATCATTGGCCTGGAGAGTCTGGCTGGAGTGATCACCGGGCAGACGGCTCAGCCGGTGGTGATCGTCCTCTCGACCCTGGCGATTGCTGCCCTCTTCTTGCCGGTGCGCAGGCACATACAGAATCTCATCGACCGCCGCTTTTATCGCCAGAAATATGATGCAGAGAAAACGCTGGCCGCCTTCAGCACTTCCCTACGCCAGGAAACCGATCTGGAGCAGATGCACGCCCAGTTGCTTGCGGTTGTGCAGGAAACCATGCAGCCCACGCATGTTTCGCTCTGGCTGCGCCAGTCAGCGCGACAGGACGGAGACCTGTCCCACCACAGTGATGGCTAAACCTCAGGCTGGAATGCAGAATGCAGGCGCGACGTGCTATGATCTGTGCGCGCCCCTGCGGGCGATGTGACCACTCAAAAGCAAAGGAGCTTCCTATGCCTGATACAGCGCGAGAAGCGCAGGTCGATCAGCACATCGAAGAACATCTGGATGATGCCCTCAACGAACTCTCGATCCTCTGTCGCCAGCCCAGCGTGGCCGCGCAGAATGATGGGATCACCGAATGCAGCGAACTGGTGGCGGACCTCCTGCGCGTGCGCGGCTTTACGGTGCAGATACTCCCCAGCGGCGGCTCGCCCGTCGTGGTGGGCTACGCCCCTGGCCGCAGCGACAAGACCATGCTGCTCTACAATCACTACGATGTGCAGCCGGCGGAGCCGCTGGACCTGTGGACCTCGCCGCCCTGGGAGCCAACCATCCGCGACGGCAAATACTTTGCGCGCGGCTCCGGCGACGACAAGGGGCATATCCTTTGCCGGCTGGCGGCGCTGGATGCCCTCAAAGAGGTGTATGGTGAGTATCCCTGCCATATCAAATTCATCATCGAGGGCGAGGAAGAGATTGGCAGCGCGCATCTGCCGGCGTTTATCAATCAGCATCAAGATCTGCTCAAAGGCGATGCCTGCCTCTGGGAGTTTGGCGGCGTGGACTACGAGGAGCGCCCCGGCATGTCGCTGGGCATGCGCGGCATCTGCTATGTCGAACTGCGGGTCAAAACGGCCACGATGGACGCGCACTCTGGCCTGGGCGGCAGTATCTTCCCCAACGCGGCCTGGCGGCTGGTCTGGGCGCTGAACACGCTCAAAGATCGGGAAGAGCGCATCCTGATTCCCGGCTTCTATGATGCCGTGCTGCCACCCAGCGAGCGCGATATGGCCCTGCTGGCGGCACTGCCCTCAGAGGAAGAGCAGGTTAAGCAGGCGTATGGCCTCAAGGGCTTCCTCAAGGGACTGACCGGCGTGGAACTGCGCCGCGAGGCGGTCTTTCTGCCCACCTGCACGATCTGCGGCTTGACCAGCGGCTACGAGGGCGCGGGCCAGAAAACCGTGCTGCCAGCAGAGGCACGCGCCAAGGTCGATTTCCGGCTGGTGCCCAACCAGGAGCCGGCGGATATTGTTGCCAAGCTGCGCAAGCATCTGGACGCCGAGGGCTTTAGCGACATTGAGATTCATCCATTGGGCGCCACCATGCCGGCGCGCGTCAATCCCGATGATCCCTTTGTGCAGTTGTGCGCCCAGGCGGCTGAGGAGGTCTATGGCGTGGGGATGCGGCTCAGCCCGATGAATGGCGGCTCCGGCCCGATTTATCCCTTTGTGCATGTTCTCAATGTGCCGGTGGCGAACGCGGGCATTGGCTATCCCGGCGGGCGTGCCCATGCCCCTGATGAAAACTTCCGCCTGAGCGATTTCATTAAGGGGACGCAGCACACGGCGCGCATCCTCTCGCGCTTCGCAGAGATGTGAGATCCCAGACAAGACGGATAGCGCCGGTTGGAAGCCGACGCTATCCACAGGACTGATAGAGGACATCCAGGGGGAAAATTATGCCTATTGCTACCCAGCCGTTTGGTCGGACCGGCCACCTGAGCACTCGTACCCTCTTCGGAGCAGCGGCCCTCTCCCATGTCACTCAGGAGGAGGCTGACCGCACATTAGAAGTGCTGTTACAGTATGGGGTGAATCATATCGATGTGGCCGCCAGCTATGGTGATGCTGAACTGCGCGTTGCGCCCTGGCTGACACACTATCGCTCGCAGTTTTTTGTGGCAACAAAGACCGGCATGCGCACGGCCAGGGAGGCTAAAGAGGAGCTTCATCGCTCTCTAGAACGGATGCGCATTGATTACGTCGATCTCTGGCAGTTGCATAACCTTGTGGACCCCATTGATTGGGATGTTGCGTTGAGTCCTGGTGGCGCGATTGAGGCTGCTGTTGAAGCGAAACAGCAGGGGCTGGTGCGAGCGATTGGCGTCACCGGACATGGTCTTCAGATTGCCGCCACCCACCGGCGCAGCCTCGAGCGCTTCGACTTCGATTCCGTCCTGCTGCCATATAACTTTATTACAATGCAAAATCCGTATTACGCGGAGAACTTTCGGGCGTTGCTCGCCACCTGCCAGCAGCGCAATGTGGCCGTCCAGACCATCAAATCTATTGCCTATAGACACTGGATGGGACGCCCCCATACTCGTTCGGTCTGGTATCAGCCTTTGGAGGAGCAGGCGGATATTGATCTGGCGGTACAGTGGGCGCTCAAGCAGCCAGGTATTTTCCTGAATACTGCGGGGGATATTGAATTGCTTCCCAGGATCCTCGACGCGGCCAGCCGCTTTCAGGCGGAGGCACCCGGCCCAACGGATGAGCAGATGCGTAGTCTGGTGGCGCGGTTGGGTATGGAACCGCTCTTCGTGTAGTAATTATAAGCAGGCAAGGATGGTCGCCTCAAGTTTTAGCGGATGTAGCAGGGACAAGCACTCAGAACGGGGTGGCCGTTGGTGACGGCGACGGCGTTGCTGTCGGTGATGGTGTAGATGTTGGCGATGGTGTTGCTGTCGGCGATGGGTGTGGTGTCCCGGTGGCCGTCGGCGATGGGTTCGCTGTGGCGGTTGGCGAGATGGGCGTTGCCGATGGCGCGGGCGTGTTCGTGGTGCCAGGAACAGGCGTCGTTTGCCCCTTGCCTGTGGCGGGAGTTGGGAAGATATTCCCCTGAGCAGGCGTGGCGCTCGCTGGGCTGGTTGTCGTCGCAGATGGCAGATTGGCTGCGCTCCCCTGGTGATGCGAACCACCTGCTGCCAGCAGCGCCAATCCCAGCCCGCCCAGCACCAGCGCCGCGATCCCCAGAGCAATCGCCTTCCCTGCCCAGGCCCACTGGCCGACCCTTCTCCGAGCGAGATGCCTGGAGGCAGGCGGCGCCTGTAGCCGGACGGCGCTTGTTGGCGCGATAACCTCGTCCAGCGGCGCGCTGCCTGGGTCGCTCGACAGTCTGGGCAACTGCACCGTTTCGCGGCTGACCGGCAACTCCCCGCCAGCTTCGGCGCCCTTCCAGAGCAACTGCGCCTCCAGCACTCCGGCCTGCTCGTTGGACGCAGCTAGATATAACTCGCGCTTCCACGCCCGCTGCCGGCGGAGGACGGGACGCTGCATTGGCTGATCGCGCCAGACGATCTGCGGCAGCGCGCTGCTGGCAGACGTTCCCCTGGCATACTGTCTCTGTTTCACAGGCGCGAGCGCGGCGGGCAGTAGTCCTGCCTGCCAGAGTTCCTCGATAAGCTGCTGCCAGTCCTGGCGGCCTGGTGAACGCGGCGCCGGGATGGTAAGCACCTGCGTGCCAATGGACGTTTTCACAGCCAGATGGCAATCATAGGGTTCTTTGAGCGACCCCAGGCGCACCGCGTCATAGCGCAACCATACCTCTGCCCGCTGCTCAGTGCAATGGAGTTCATAGAGGTTGAGCGGATCGCCGAGCGTCTTCAACCGCTCGATCCACAGGATGTCTGCGTCCTCAGCCTCCCACTCGATGGTGGCGCGCGCTACCAGATAGCGGCTGAGGGATGTCGCCTGCTCATGAACCAGGCATTCCGGCGCTGCCAGCGTTGTCCAGACAAAAGGTGTCGCGTGGGAAAGAAGCTGTGGTTGCTCGGAGAGGTCTTTCTGCATCGCTGTCCTCTTTCTGGCCCAGACATCTTGCCTGAACGGTCTGCGCCGCTCTCTCAGATAGCAAATCGCTTGCCAAAAACGTCTTCCCTCCAGGCAGGCGGATATGATAGCTGTCATTTGAAAGCGATGAGAGCAGACACTACCAGCCCTACCGCATTCCCATTACACTTGAGACAGAACCGGAGCGAGAGGCAACTGCGTGAAGAAACGCGCCTCCAGTCGCATTTGCTCCCATCTGTAGACGGATCACAAACTGCTTCGCGCCAGGTATGCTTTGGCTGTACCAAAGGAATTGTCATAGAAATCAATCGGTCCTTACGATGTGATGAGGACCGGGCGAGGAGGAACACATGAAAGACACCGCTGAGCGTGTCGTCCAGTTGCAAGGGGTCAGTAAGACCTTTGGGGCCGTCCGCGCCGTCCAGGGCATCGACGTAGAGATTCGACGCGGAGAAACCGTTGCCTTCCTTGGTCCCAACGGCGCGGGCAAGACCACCACTATCAGCATGCTGCTGGGCCTGCTGCTGCCGACGAGCGGCACGATTGAAGTCTTTGGCCGCACGCCCGTCGAGGCCGTTCGCCAGAGCCGCATCGGCGCCATGCTCCAGGAAGGCAAGTTGATGCCGGGGGTACGTATCGGCGAGTTCCTGGACTTTGTGCGCAGCCTGCATCCGGCTCCGCTGCCTAAAGACCAGTTGATCGAACTCGCCGACCTGCGCGGCCTCGAAAATCGCCGGGTGGACCGGCTCTCCGGCGGCCAGACCCAGCGGGTGCGCTTCGCGCTGGCAATTGCCGGCAACCCCGACCTGCTGGTGTTGGATGAGCCAACCTCGGCGCTGGATGTAGAGGCGCGCCGCCAGTTCTGGGCGAGCATGCACGCCTATGCCGCCCAGGGGCACACGGTTCTCTTCGCCACCCATTATCTGGAAGAGGCGCAGGACTTCGCCTCGCGGCTGGTCATCATCGCCCAGGGCCACATCATCGCCGACGGCACTGTGCCGGAGATTCAAGCGCGCTATGGACAGCCCAGGGTCTCCTTTACGCTGGAGCAGGAAGGCGCCGGCGGATTTGAACACTTTCCAGGGGTCGAGCAGAGCGAGATGGTAGATCAGCGCGTGACCCTCCACACCCGCGATGCCGACGCGACGGTGCGCGCGCTGGTCAACAGCAAGCTTTCCTGGAAGGAATTAGCAGTCAAGAGCAACGATCTGGAAGAGATCTTCGTGAAACTCGTTCACACTGAAAAAGGAGCAAACAAATGAAAGGCTATATCCGTGTCGAACTGCTGCGGACGCTGCGCGACCCGTTCTATCTGTTTCTGGCCGTCGTCGTGCCCATTGGCTTTTATCTGCTCTTTTCAGGACTCTTCGGCGCGTCGCCCCACGCGCCGGGGACGCTCTCAGGCGATGTGGAGATTATGATCGCCCTGGCGGTCTATGGCGGCATCTGGGCGTGTCTGGTCGCCACCGGGCCGCGCATCGCCAACGAGCGCAGCAGCGGGTGGTTCCGGCATCTGTCTCTGCTGCCGATCTCGCCCTGGAAAATCGTGGCCGGGCGCGTGTTGGTAGCAATCTTGTTCGCGCTGCCGGCCATGCTGTTGATCTATGCTACTGCCGTACTGGTGCATGGGGTGCAGTTGACTGCCGGGCAATGGGTCTCGATCATCCTGCTGATGTGGGTCGGCGTCTGGCCCTTTGCGCTGTTGGGCATCGCGCTGGGCTATGTGACCAATGAGAGTACCTCCTTTGGCGTGACCTATGGCCTGTATATGGCTCTGTCGGCGGCAGGCGGCTTGTGGGTGCCCCCCGCCATTCTGCCCAACACCATGCTCAACATTGCCAAGGTGCTGCCGACCTATCACGCCGCCGACCTGGGCTGGCGGCTGGCGAATGGGCAAGCGCCGGAACTGACCAGCGCCATCGTGCTGGTGGCCTGGACCGTGTTCTTCCTGCTCGTCGCCGCGCTCTTTGCCCGCCGGGCTGTACGGGTGCGGTAATCGATACCTCCTTGTCAGGTGATGCTGCCAGCGCGTACAGTGTTGGCAGCGATGGTTTCTACCGTCAGGAGCGGTTTTCCATGTGGCAGCAGAAAAGGGAGGAGTCTATGCAGCCAGAGGACATCTTGCAGGATGCACAGGAAACCAGGGGCGTCTCACCCTATCTCATGTGGGGCATCTGGCTGATGTGGCTGCTCTTTCTTATTCAGCCAGGGGTGGCATTTGTACAGATGCCGCCGTCACTGCTCAAACTGGCCGCTCTGATAGGCTTTGCCCTCTTCATAGGCGTCTACTTGTGGGCTACCTGGCAGGAAGCCTATCGCCTGACGCGGGCGGCGCCAATGGACAGCGGTTCCAAACGGGGATGGTGGCTGCCCCTCGCGCTGCTGACCGGGTTGGGTGTTGCGCTGCCCTTTCTCCAGGGCGCCTGGGGGCTGGGAGGCTTTATTTACGCCAGCGCGAGCGTTGCCGGGCGGCTGACGGTCCGGCAGGCCGTGCTGGTATTCAGCGGACTGATGCTGCTCGTCCCCATTTTGGGCTTCGTAACCAACGCTCCCTGGGCGACGGTGACGTTACTGGCCTTTCTTGTTCCCGCCGTTGGGGCCGTTGTTGCCACCTTCAGCCGCGCCTTTCGCGCGAATCGAGAATTGCGGCTGGCCCGCCGCGAAATCGCCCGCCTGGCCGTCTCGGAAGAGCGTCTGCGCTTTGCCCGCGATCTCCATGACCTGCTGGGCCACAGCCTCTCCCTGATTACGCTCAAAAGCGAACTGGCCGGACAACTGATCCAGGAAGACCCAGAGCAGGCGCAGCGCGAGGTGCGCGATATTGAGGCGGCGGCGCGCACGGCGCTCCAGGAGGTGCGGGAGGCGGTGGCTGGCTACCGACAAACCACCCTCGCCAGTGAACTCCAGCGGGCGCGCGAGCTTTTGGCGGCTGCCGGTATCCGCTGCATCGTGCAAAACGACGCCGGCGCGCTGCCGGCGCCCATCGAAGCGCTGCTGACCTGGGTGGTGCGCGAGGGCGTGACCAACGTGATGCGCCACAGCCGGGCAAAGCAGTGTGTGGTCTCCCTCACACGCCCGCCTGGCGAAATCTGCCTGACCGTCACAGATGATGGGCAAGGCGACAGCCGCCAGGCGTCTTCCGCCGCGCTGCAATTGGGCCAGCCGGGCAATGGGCTGCGCGGCATGCGCGAGCGGGTGGCAGCGCTGGGTGGCCGCTGTGAAGCCGGGCCAGCCGGCAAGCACGGGTTCCGACTGGCCGCTGTCTTGCCCCTGTCGCCTGAAGGTGGCAAGCAGTCAGAGATAATGCAAACGGAGCAAGCGAGAGGAGCCGTGTGATGATTCGCGTGTTGTTGGCTGAAGATCAGGCGATGGTGCGTGGGGCGCTGGCCGCCTTGCTCAATCGAGAGCAGGACATTAGCATCGTGGCCGAGGTTGCGCGTGGTGACGAAGTGTTGCCAGCAGCCCTCAAGGCGGCGCCGGATGTGGCGCTGCTGGATATTGAAATGCCTGGCGCCACCGGCATCGAGGCAGCCGCCGAGCTGCACGCGCAGATGCCAGCATGTAAGGTGCTGATCCTCACCACGTTTGGCCGGCCTGGCTACCTGCGCCGGGCAATGGAGCAGGGGGTCGTGGGATTTCTGGTCAAGGATGCGCCGGCGGCGCAGTTGGCAACCGCCATTCGTCGCGCCGTTGCCGGCGAGCGCGTGGTCGATCCGCTGCTGGCAACCGCAGCGCTCAGCGAAGGCGACAACCCGCTCACCGAGCGCGAGCAGACCGTCTTGCAGTTGGTTCGACAAGGGGCAAGTAATGCCGAGATCGCCTCGGCGTTGGCGTTGACCGAGGGAACGGTGCGCAACTATCTCTCGACGGCCATGCAGAAAGTGAACGCCAGCACGCGCGTCGAGGCCGCCGTGCGCGCCGAGCAAAAAGGCTGGCTTTAGGCCGCGATCAAAGCAGAGTGGCAGATACGCTCACGGCTTACGAGACGTTGTAGCTGAGTGCCGTCCAGGTCTTGCCGCCATCGGTTGTTTTGACGGGCGCAGTCACCGTATCCGAGTCGCCCATGAATGAGCCGTTGGCAGGAATGTTGTTACCTATCGCCCAGCCAATAGTGCTTGAGAGAAACTGTACCTGCTCGATGCGCTGAAAAGCTGTTTTAAGCTGGCTGGTGGTCCAGTGCTGGCCTCCGTCAACCGTTTTGTACAGGATGCTGGTGTCTGTGAGGAAGGACCAATGGGTCGCGTCGCGGTAATCGGTGGCAGGGAACCATTGGAGCGTGAGCGGTGGGGTAACGGTCCAGGTGGTGCCGCCATCCCGCGTCACATAGCAGGTGTACTGGTTGTTCCCATTGCGGCCATAGGTCAACGTTGACAAGATGCCTTGCTGCGCGCTCAGGAAGGTGGGCACCAGAAGTTGTGTTGCTGCGCCGCCAGTTGGATCCTTTATTGGGAGTGGGGGCAAGGCGTGCTGCTGCCAGGTGGCGCCACCATCCTGCGTCACCAGGAGGGTTGAGGGCGTCGGGCCATTGAGCCAGCCCGTTGTCGCGTTGACCAGGACGGCCCAGCCGATACGCGGCGCTGATGGGCTGGTGCTGCTCTGGGTTCCCGGCAGCCCTTGCAGGAGGACGCTCCAGGTCTTCCCTCCATCGCTGGTCTGAAGCACATGCGTATAAGTGATCTGGATATTGTCTGAGTTGTGCGACGGGGTAAATATCCGCGTGCTGACGACCCAGGCGTGCTGCGCGTCACTGGCGGAAACGCTGCTAACCGAGACATCGGTTCTGTTGCCCTGGTAGGGGCTGGAAGTGGGCGTAAACGCGCTGACGGTATCCGGCAGATCACTATGCTGCCAGGTCTGCCCGCCATCCGCCGTGCGGAAGACCTGTGCCGGTGTCTTGTCGTCTTTATTGCCCTGCTGCACAACCCAGGCAATCGATGCTGTCAGGAAGGTGGCGCTGTGTCCCCAGGGGCTGAGCTTCTGCCAGGGCGTCACGTCTTGCCAGTGCGCGCCGCCATCGGAGGTGCGCAAAATAGCCAGATAGGTCGAGGCCCAGCCGTGCTGCGCGTCCACCATGCGGATGGACAGCCACGCGCCGATATGTTTCCCCGACCCTCCTCCCGCGCCCGGCGCGCACGCGCCCAGGATCGCCAGCAAGACGCTAAGCAGCAAAGGCATGAGCAGCCCGATTCCGGCGCGCTTCCGGGAGTGCGCCTCTATTCCTGAGAACCCTTGAGCATCCATGAGATGATCCTTCCTAATCCTCTGGGAAAATTCATATGGAAATGTCTGCTTACCCTATTATAGCTGAGCTATGCTGGAGAAGCAAGGCATTTGCATAGCTTCTAGAACATTCGTTTGACATCCCCTGCGATGTTTGGTACGATAGGGGTGTGCCGCCGGTTGGCAGCGGCGGTGATCGCGTTTGTTCGCTGGAGGTCTTATGCTCTATCGTGCCTATCATCCCAGGCCACCGCTTGCGGATTTTGTGGAGACGCTCTGGCTGTACGAAGGCGACCCTCCCCTACACACAAAGGAGCGCCGTCTGCCAACCGGGACGATGGAACTGGTTATCAACCTGCGCGATAATGCCCTCCACGTCTCTGATTGGCAGCGCCCGGACCAGTTTCAGCGCTTTCGCGGTTCACTGCTTTGTGGGGCGTATGCAGAGTGCTTTGTCATCGATACAGCGAGCCTGGCCTCAGTGATAGGCGTGCAGTTCAGGCCAGGTGGCGCGTTCCCGTTTGTGAGGATGCCCGCTGGTGAGTTGCACAATACGCATGTCTCGCTGGACACGCTTTGGGGCACAAGCGCCAGCGATCTACGCGAGCAATTATTGGCAGCCGCAACCCCAGAGGCCAGGTTCCGTCTCCTCGAACAATCACTGTTGGCCCAGGTCGCCCGGCCTCTGGCGGGGCATCCCGCCGTCGCCTGTGCGCTGCAAGCGTTCCAGCAGGTGCCGCACCTGCGCACCATCGCGGATGTGAGCGGGCAGATTGGCCTCAGCCAGCGGCGCTTTATCGATGTGTTCCGCGAAGCTGTGGGGCTGACGCCCAAGCAGTTTTGTCGCGTCCGGCGCTTTCAGCACGCGCTGCGCCTGATCGAGCAGGGGCAGCACGTCGAGTGGACAGCGCTCGCGCTGACCTGCGGCTACTACGACCAGGCGCATTTTATCCATGACTTCCAGGCGTTTGCCGGCCTGACGCCAACGGCCTATCTTGCCCGGCGGAGTGAGCATCGCAACCATGTGCCCCTCCGCGACTGAGGTTCAATTTTTTACAAGACACTTCGCGCTCCTTTCGCTAGAATAAAAGCCAGAGACGCGCTGCAACGAGCGCGCGTCTGAAGGCTGATCTGCACAAGGAGAGCAACGATGACAAGCAGCGTAAAACCCATCCCTGATGGCTATCACACGGTCACGCCGTATCTGATTGTAAAGGGCGCGGCCCCTCTGATCGAGTTCCTCAAGCGCGCTTTTGACGCGCAGGAGAGGCTGCGCATGCCGCGCCCAGACGGCACCATTCAGCACGCCGAGGTCAGGATTGGTGATTCGGTGATCATGCTGGCCGAGGCGGGCGGCGAGTGGAAGCCGATGCCGGCTTCAATCCACCTGTACCTGCTTGATACGGACGCCGCGTATCAGCGCGCCCTCCAGGCTGGCGCCACCTCGCTGCGCGCGCCGGCGGATCAGCCCTATGGGGACCGCTCCGCCGGCGTACAGGATGCGTCCGGCACCATTTGGTGGCTCGCTACGCACATTGAGGACGTTTCTCCTTATTCCGATACCAGATGAAAACGACAGGGTCTGGTGCTTGTAGCGCCGGCTTCCAGCCGGCTCGTCCAGTTGGGACGCTGACAGCGCTGGCAAAAGGTAGCAAGCCCCAGCCAAGCCGCTTCACGAAGCTACAGCGATAGGCTGTGCAGGACAGAGGAGCGATCTTTGGGGTACAATGGCAGAGCATCTTTGCTCA
>CAZFWN010000065.1:0-24916 GCA_964522745.1 uncultured Ktedonobacterales bacterium | reverse complement strand
TCTCAAACGGCTCATGGCTTTACGTTGGTAAGCAAAGTCTCGTAGTAATACTAGTTCGGGCCAGAAATCGGCCATATCTCCGGTGGGGGCAGTCACGGCCTTGTCCAGATAAACATCAACCAGTGGGGCCAGCGCACCCTCATCACCAGCGGCCAGTGCCTCCCGGCGCAGAAAGCCCTGCTCAACGGTACGCTCCAGCGCGTCGTGCCAGCGCGACGCCTCCAGATGAAACACCTGCACAGCAATAGCGCGCACACGCGGCACCAGATAATCGTAGATGTCCACCGAGCGCAGCAGCTTCATCGCCAGCAACAGGCGCTGGGCATCCTTCTCCAGCGTCTTTATGTCTTTCACCCTCTCGCAGAGCGGCATGGTGCGGCACTGGATTCGCCTGCGCGGGCCACGCTGGCGACGCAGTCTGGCGATGAACCTGATGGGGGCGATTGCGACAGCTATTGTTGTAGTCGTGATCACGGTCAGTAAGTTTGATCGGGGCGCGTGGATTGTGGTGCTGCTGATCCCATTGCTGTATGTGATGTTTCGGGGAATTCACCGTCACTATCAGCGTGCCCATGCTCAGATGGCTCCGCTGACGCCGGTGGCCGCGCAGGATGTGCGCCATGTAATGATTGTGCCGATTCCTAGCCTGAACCAGCCCGCGCTGCAAAGCCTGGCCTACGCCCGCTCCATTACCCCGGATGTCGTCGCTGTGCATGTCGGGACAGATGCCCAGGAGGCTGGTGAGCTGCAAAAACACTGGGAGGAATGGGTGAAGCAGTGGGAGCCATCAGTCAATGGCAAAGCTGGAAGCCGGCCTGTTGATCCTACTCGCCATCCCCATCTGGTGATTATTGAGTCGCCTTATCGGGCGCTGGTCGCGCCGCTGCTCTCCTACATCGATCTGGTTCGCCGGCAACATCCCAACCAGACGATTACAGTGGTTTTGCCAGAATTTGTGCCGGTCCACTGGTGGGATGGCATTTTGCACAACCAGACGGCATTCCGGCTGAAGGCGGCCTTGCTCTTCCGTCCAGGGATTGTTGTTACCAATGTTCCCTACCATTTGATCCACTGAGCAGGGCGCGGGTTCCCGCAGATAGTATTCCCCCATCCTCTTGAAAAGCTCGTGTTGCCGGTAGCACCGACTGGAAGCTGGTGCTACCGGCAACAGACGCCTCTTTTCCCTGCGAAAAACCTTTACAGGTTCTTGATATGTTTTCTGGCTCTTCTTGACGCGGGCCTTACGGCGCCTGCGATATGCTTTTTCCTGGGAGCTACGTCATTGATGTACGTGATCACTGGCTAGATCGCGTACCGTCTGCCAGGAGGAGGTTCGCGCATGGCTCGCGTGCTAGTTGTCGAAGATGAAGTGCTGCTGCGGCGGATCATCACGCTCAATCTGGCACGTCGCGGCTATACGGTAGCCGAAGCAGAGAGTGTGGCTACAGCACAGGAAGCATTGGAGGCATCGGCTACTCCATTCGATCTCATCTTGCTTGATGTGAATTTGCCTGACCAGACAGGATGGGATCTCTTGCGTTGCAGCAAGATCAACCATGCTACTCCTCAGGTGATCGTCTTGACCGCCGTGCCGCCTGCGCACAGTCGTATTGAAGAGTTTCATCCATGTGCAGTGTTGCTCAAGCCCTTCCCGATGGATGCACTCCTCCGCCTGATTGAGCGCGTGCTAGCTGCCAACACGCAGGAGTCCAGTCAAAGGAGACCAGTATGGAACTTCCCGGTTTGAAGCGGGTACATCACCCCTATCGGCGCGGAGAACGGCGCCGCAAACCGTTTCCCCTCGAACAGGAGCTTGTGCCTGGAGGTGACATCACCTTCTACTCTCCAGGCATACCTTATGCGGCGCGGGGCATCTTGTTACTGGTCGAGCCTGAGGCGCCCTTACGCTGGAGCCTGGGGAACGCTCTGGTGCAGCATGGCTATTCTGTCGCCGAGGCGGTTACGGCGGCTGAAGCAGCAGTGTTGCTTGCGCGGGTCAGTTTCGATGTGTTGTTGGTAGACCTCGACTTGCCTGATGACACGGGCTGTGTGCTGCTGCGCGCGCTGGCGGGCAACGCTGCACTAAAGACGCCGCTTATCATCCTCCCCACGCGGCAGCATTCTGATAGGCCCGTAAACGATCTTTCTGGGCTGGTACAACCGACGTGGCTGGAAGATCTTCTGCATCTGGTCGAGCGTATCAGGCCAGGGGTGGAACTACCAGGGAGGAGCATAACTGAGGCAGAGACAGGAGTGCTTCAGTAGCACTGGTCCAGACCAGCGCCTTCAAGAAAGAGGTACTTGTTCAATGTATGACCTGCTGGTGGTGGTCGTCGCCCTGGTGACTTTCATTGCCCTGGGCGCCTTTGTGTACTTTTGTGAGCGGATTTAAGGAGACGCGCAGAGATGACTCTTGAGTACATTCTCGTTGGGATCGTGGCCTTGCTGGTCGGCATCTACCTGTTTGCCGCCCTGCTGCGGCCCGATTGGTTCTAAGGGAGGAGGCGCAAGATGAGTGTCGCTGCACAGCGGTTTTCCCTCCCCAGCGTCAAGCGAAGTACCACAATTGGGGTGTTGGTGGTCGTAGCGCTGATCCCGATTATCTGGCTTGTTGCCAGTGGCATGATTACTCTCAATTCGGTGGCCCAGGTGGCGATTGTCCTGGGCCTGGTGCTGCTGGTGACCAAACCCATCGGACTCTATCTCTATCATATCTTTCGCGGAGACCGGACCTGGCTCTCGCCCGTGCTACGTCCAGTGGAGCGAGTGATTTACAAGGTGTGTGGCATCCATGAAGAGCAAGAGCAGGGCTGGATCGGCTATACCATCTCCATGCTGTGCTTCTGGGTCGCTGGGGTGCTGCTGCTCTATCTGATCGAGCGCGTCCAGGGCAGCCTGCCGCTTAACCCGCAAGGGTTCGGCGGGGTGGAGCAAGGGCTAGCCTGGAACACCGCGATCAGCTTCTCGACCAACACTAACTGGCAGAACTACGCGGGCGAGCAGACGATGAGCTACTTCACCCAGATGGCTGGCCTCGTCTTCCACCAGTTTACCTCTGCCGCGATGGGCATCGTGCTGGCGGTGGCGGTGGTGCGCGGCTTCACCCGCCGCAGCGTCAGCACGCTGGGCAACTTCTGGGTCGATCTCACCCGCGTCATCCTGTATCTGCTGCTGCCCATTGCGATTGTCGGGGCGTTGTTCCTCGTCTCGCAGGGCGCCATCCAGAACTTCAGCGACTATACGGTGGTGCATACCCTGGAAGGTCAGACCCAGATTCTGGCCCAGGGGCCGGTGGCCTCGATGGAGATCATTAAAGATATCGGTAACAACGGCGGCGGCTTTTTTAACGTCAACTCGGCGCACCCCTTTGAGAATCCCAACGCCCTCACCAACCTATTGGAGATGTTCGGGGAGTTAGCTATCCCTGCCGGGCTGGTGTACTTCTTCGGCAAGATGGCGGGTAATACGAAGCAGGGCTGGGCCATCTTTGGCGCGATGTTTGCCCTCTGGCTGGTGGCTATCTTTATCGTCCTGCCGGCAGAGCAGATTGGCAACCCGCTGCTGACCACCCAAACAGTGAATCATCAGACCTATACCATCGACCAGACGGTGCATACAGGGACGGTCTCCTCCGCCGGGGGCAATATGGAGGGCAAGGAGGTGCGCTTCGGCATCACCGACTCGGCCATCTTTGAGGTCTCGACGACGGATACCTCTACCGGCTCGGTCAATAGCTTCCACGACAGCTATACCCCCATCGGCGGGATGGTGCTGATGGGCAATATTGCGCTCGGCGAGATCACCCCTGGCGGCGTGGGTTCTGGGCTGTACGGCATGATTATGTTTGCGGTGATTGCCGTCTTTATCGCCGGGCTGATGGTCGGGCGCACGCCTGAATATCTAGGCAAGAAGATTGAACCCAAAGAGATGAAGATGGCCGCGCTGGCGCTCTTGATCTTGCCGCTCTCCATCCTGGGCTTCTCCGCCATCGCCAGTGTCTACCCTGGCGGGGTCAGCCAGATTTACAATCATGGGCCTCATGGGCTGTCAGAGATTCTCTATGCCTACACCTCGACGACGGGCAACAACGGCTCGGCCTTTGCCGGCCTGTCGGCGAACACGGGCTTCTACAACTGGACGCTGGCCTTTGCGATGATTATCGGGCGCATCCTCTTCGCTATTCCAATCATCGCCATTGCCGGTTCCGTAGTCAAGAAGAAGGTCGTGCCAGCGGGCGCTGGAACCTTGCCCACCACCGGCCCACTCTTCTCAGCGTTGCTCATCGGCGTGATCATTATCGTAGGCGCGCTGACCTTCTTCCCGGCCTACGCGCTGGGTCCGATCATTGAGCATCTCTTTATGCTGGCCGGCAAGACGTTCTAGGGGGCGAGGAAAGAAGCATATCATGGCAAAACAAGAAGACATCCCATCAATTACCGATACTGGTGCTCTAACAAGTGCCGCGTCTGATGCAGCGCCCGCGCCAGAAGGAGAGCCTGATGGGCAAGAGAGCGTGAGCAGCCGGCGGCACCAGCGCTCGCTCTTTGATCGCAAGATTCTCTGGCGGGCGACCATTGATTCGTTCATCAAGCTCAACCCGCGTGTGCAAGCGCGCAACCCGGTGATGTTTGTCGTCGAGATTGGCAGTGTGATTACGACCATCGAGTTTGTGCGGGCGGTGATTACTGGCCCGGCCAGCGATGTCGTCTTTACCCTGGCGGTGGCCTTCTGGCTCTGGTTTACCGTCATCTTTGCCAACTTCGCCGAGGCGATGGCTGAGGGGCGCGGCAAGGCCCAGGCCGACACCCTGCGCCGCGCTCGCACCGAAACCCAGGCCAAATTGCTCAAGGAAGGCGCCAGCGGACGGGAGAGTTCCTTTACCCTGACGCCTGCGCCCCAACTGCGCAAAGGGAACCTGGTGCTGGTCGAAGCCGGGGAGTTGATCCCCGGTGATGGCGAAGTCATTGAAGGCGTCGCTTCGGTGGATGAGTCGGCCATCACCGGCGAGTCGGCCCCGGTCATCCGCGAGAGCGGCGGAGACCGCTCGGCGGTGACGGGCGGCACGCGCGTCCTCTCCGATTGGGTTATTGTACGCATCACCTCCAACCCCGGCGAGACCTTCCTGGACCGGATGATTGCGCTGGTGGAGGGCGCCTCGCGGCAGAAGACGCCCAACGAGATCGCCCTCAATATCCTGCTGGCGAGCCTGACGGTCATCTTTCTGCTGGCGGTGGTGACGCTGGAGCCGTTTGCCATCTATTCCAACAGCCCGGTCTCGATCACGGTGTTGATTGCCCTCTTGGTCTGCCTGATTCCCACCACGATTGGAGGCTTGCTTTCGTCGATTGGGATCGCGGGCATGGATCGGCTGGTGCAGCGCAATGTGCTGGCGCTCAGCGGACGCGCCGTTGAGGCGGCGGGCGATGTGGATGTGCTGCTGCTGGATAAAACTGGCACAATTACACTGGGCAACCGCATGGCGAGCGAGTTCATTGCGCTGCCGGGGGTGAGCGACACGGAACTGGCTGATGCGGCCCAACTGGCTTCGCTGAGCGATGAGACCCCAGAAGGCCGCTCGATTGTGGTGCTTGCCAAGGAGCGGTACAAGCTGCGCGGGCGCGAGGTGGCCGAGCAGAAGATGACCTTTCTCCCCTTCAGCGCCCAGACGCGCATGAGTGGGGTCGATCTGGATGGCCCTGGGGGCACGCGGCGCCAGATTCGCAAAGGCGCCGGTGATGCGGTCAAGGCATTTGTGGCTGAGCAGGGCGGCCAGCATCCAGAAACGCTGACACCGATTGTTGAGCGTATCGCTCGCGCTGGTGGCACGCCGCTGGTGGTGGCGGAGAACAACCGCACGCTGGGGGTGATTTACCTCAAGGACATCGTCAAGGGCGGCATGCGCCAGCGCTTCGACCAACTGCGCAAGATGGGCATTCGCACCGTGATGATTACGGGCGATAATCCGCTGACGGCGAAAGCCATTGCTACCGAGGCCGGGGTGGATGACTTTCTGGCGCAGGCCACGCCTGAGACCAAGATGAAGCTCATCAAGCAAGAGCAGGCGGGAGGTCGTCTGGTTGCCATGACGGGGGATGGCACCAATGACGCGCCAGCCCTGGCGCAGGCGGATGTGGGGGTGGCGATGAACACGGGCACGCAGGCGGCCAAAGAGGCCGGCAATATGGTGGACCTGGACTCCAACCCCACCAAGCTCATTGAGATTGTGGAGGTGGGCAAGCAACTGCTGATTACGCGCGGGGCGCTGACGACGTTTAGCATTGCCAATGATGTAGCCAAATACTTCGCCATCATCCCGGCGATGTTCTCGGTGGCCTATCCGGCGCTGAACAAGCTCAACATCATGGGGCTGGCGACGCCGCACAGCGCGGTGCTTTCAGCGGTGATCTTTAACGCACTGATTATCATTGCGCTGATTCCCCTGGCGCTGCGCGGGGTCAAGTATCGTCCATTAGGAGCTGCGGCGATCTTGCGGCGCAACCTGATCATCTATGGTATCGGAGGGATCATTATTCCCTTCCTGGGCATCAAGGCCATCGACCTGATCCTGGTGGTCCTGCATCTGTCATAGGACATCGGGAGAGGAGAAAGTACGCAGATGAGTAAGCAACCACAAGACGGCCAGCGCCGTCACATACATGAAAACAAACAGGGAGCGGCAGGAGAGTCAGGATCGGGCACCACGCGGGATCAGGCGCCGGAGAGTGCAGCGACTCCCACGCAGGCTGGCCCGCGCGGACGGAGGCAGATCATCCTGGATCACCTGCGGCCCGCAATTGTCTTGACGCTGGTGCTGACGCTGATTGTAGGCATTGCCTACCCGCTGGTCATCACTGGCATAGCGCAGGTGGTGTTTAACAACCAGGCCAACGGCAGCCTGGTCACCAAGAATGGGCAGGTGATTGGCTCCTCGCTGATCGGGCAGAACTGGACGAACCCCAAGTATTTTCATGGGCGGCCCTCGGCCACGCTGAGCAATGATGGGTCTAAGTCCCAGCCCTACAACGGCGCGAACTCATCCGCCTCTAACAACGGCCCAACCAGCAGCAATTTGCAGGCAGAAGTGCAGGCCGAACTGCAATTGCTCAAGGAGGATGAGCAGTTGAATCCGGGGGTGCCGATCCCCGTTGATCTGGTGACCAGTTCTGGCTCCGGGCTAGACCCGGACATCTCGGTGGCGGGAGCCATGTACCAGGCGCCACGCATCGCCAAAGAGCGTGGGCTGAGTCTGGTGTACGTCAAGCAGCTTATCCAGAACCACACTCATGGGCGGACGCTTGGCGTCCTGGGCGAACCCTATGTCAACGTGCTAGAACTCAATATGGCGTTGGATAACGCCGCGTAAACCTTCAGAAGTGACGTTACGTTGCTGCGCGATTGGAAGCTGAAAGGAGGCACTGGCTATCGCTCGTCATGACCCATCGAGAGATGCTGAGCGCCCAGACCCAGAACAGTTGCTAGATCGATACCAGTTGCGCGATCAGCAGCCGTCTGAGGCAACTGCCAGTGATACAGCTACTCCGCTCGGCTTACCTCCAACCGAGCGGGGGCGGCTGCGTCTCTACCTGGGCATGGCTGCCGGAGTGGGCAAAACCTATACAATGCTTAACGAGGGCCGCCGGCGCAAGGCACGAGGGACCGACGTGGTCGTTGGCTATGTCGAAACGCATCATCGCCCGCTCACCGAGCAGCAAATGGGTGATCTTGAGATCGTGCCCCGCAGGCAAGTGACCTATCGGGGAGTGGCTCTGGAGGAGATGGATGTCGATGCTGTGCTGGCCCGGCACCCTACTGTTGCTCTGGTTGACGAACTGGCGCATACCAACGTCCCTGGGTCGCGCAACACCAAGCGCTACCAGGATGTCGAAGAGTTGCTGGCAGCAGGCATCACCGTTATCTCCACGCTGAATATTCAGCATCTGGAGGGTCTCAACGATATTATTGAGGCGGTGACGGGGGTACGCCAGCGCGAAACGCTGCCTGATCGTGTTCTTGACCAGGCCGACGAGATAGAGTTGGTCGATATTGCACCAGATGCCCTGCGCGCGCGCCTGCGGCACGGCAACGTCTATCCCCCGGAGCGCGCCCTCAAAGCGCTGGAGAACTACTTTAGCCTGAGTAATCTCACCGCCTTGCGTGAACTCGCGCTCCGGCGAACGGCTGAGAAAACGGAGGGCCAGCTTGAGGCGCTGATGCAGGGCCAGGAGGAGGTTGGCAAGCCGGCCTGGTCCACTACGGCGACGGAGCGTGTGATGGTCGCTTTTGATGGTCGTCCCCACTCCCAGCAGTTGCTGCGCGATGGCTGGCGGCTGGCGCGCGGACTCAAGGCGCCGCTGCTGGCGGTGACGGTGGTGTCTTCGCGCCGCAATCTGTTCTCCTCGCCGCCTTCAGCCGAGGCTTTGAGCGAGCAGATGCGGCTGGCAGAAGACCTGGGGGCGGAAGTGATTCGCGTGGAGGGGTATGATATAGCAGCGGCGCTGGCTCAGGTGGCGCGAGATCGGCATGTGACCCAGATTGTAATCGGCCAGCCAACCCGCAGCCGGTGGTATGAACTGCTGCGCGGATCAGTTGTGAACCGCCTGCTGCGGCAGCCAACCGGCGCAGATATTCATGTGGTGCCACACCAGCAGAGCCGTGCATAAAGCCAGGAGGGGATTGAAGCAGCAATGGAGCAACAGCCCGGCGAGCAACAGCAGGAAGTAAGCACTCTCGCTTCCAAGCGAGATCGGGGCGAGTCGGATGACTATGATTTACGGGTGCCTGGACGGATGGAGCGCCATCGGGATCGAGCAGGGAATATGCGGGTGCGCATCATTCCAGAAAGTCATCCGGCGTTTCGGCGGGTCTCTGCTGGAGTGATCGAGGCGACAGAAGCAACCGATGTTCCTGCAAACCCGCTGACCCAGACGCTCTACCGCATCAAGCGGGGTCTGCTTGGGGCGCCGCTTGCTACGGCCCAGGAAGGGCACGAGCGGCTGACCAAGTTCAAAGCGCTGGCGGTGCTTTCTTCCGATGCTATCTCTTCGGTGGCCTATGCCACCGAGGCGATTCTGATCAATCTGGTGGCTGCCGGCTCTGCGCATCTGGGCCTTACGCTGCCGATCAGTCTGGTGATTCTTGGCCTGCTGACTATCGTTGCCATTTCGTATCGCCAGACGATTCCCGCTTATCCTAATGGCGGCGGCTCGTATATTGTCGCCAAAGAGAACCTGGGCACGCTGCTGGGGCTGATTGCGGCAGCAGCTTTAATGATTGATTATGTCCTCAATGTGGCGGTGAGTGTCGCTGCTGGCGTTCTGAACCTGGCTTCGCTGTTTGGCCCCCTTGGGCCGTATGTCGTGCCCATCGATGTTGGGCTGGTTGTGGTGATTACGGTGGTCAATCTGCGCGGTATTCGTGAGTCAGGGGCTATCTTTGCCTTTCCCACCTATTTCTTTATTGGCAGTACCCTTTTACTCATCGGCATTGGCCTGGTCAAGGCCTACATCTTCCACCAGCAGCCGCTTATCGGTCAGTTTGCTCCAGTGCAGGCAATTGAGCCGCTCTCCATCTTTTTAATCCTGAAGGCGTTTGCTACAGGGTGTTCGGCAATGACCGGGGTGGAGGCGATTTCCAACGGCATTCCAGTGTTTCAGAAACCAGAGACGCGCAATGCCTCGCAGACGCTCACCTGGATGGCGGTAATCCTGGGTTCCCTCTTCCTGGGCATTACCTTGCTGGCGATGACGTACCACGTTGAGGCGAATGCAGCGGGCAACCCGACGGTGATTGCCCAGATTGCTTCGCAAGTGTTTAGTGGGCCGCTAGGCTTCTTGTTTCCTGTCTTCCAATTGGCCGCCCTGGGCATTTTGACGCTTTCAGCCGAAACCAGCTATTCCGATTTCCCCCGGCTGGCGTCTTTGCTTGCTCGTGATCGTTTTCTGCCCTCACAGTTCGCTTTCAAGGGTGATCGCCTGGCGTTTTCAGTGGGCATCATTGTGTTGGCTGTCCTGGCGAGCGTGCTGCTCATCGTCTTTCACGGGGATACCAACCAGCTCATCAATCTCTTTGCAGTTGGCGTGTTTGTCGCTTTTACACTTTCGCAGGCAGGGATGGTGAGCCATTGGTGGCATCTGCGCCAGCAGCAGAAAGGCTGGCAGCGCAGCATCATCATCAACGGTCTCGGCGCGCTCACAACTGGGCTGGTTGCTATCGTGATCTCTTCGACGAAATTTCTTGAGGGTGCCTGGATTGTTATTCTGTTGATTCCGCTTCTGGTGCTGCTGTTTCTAGGGATCAGGCGCCACTATCTGCGGGCGGAGCGTGAACGGACCACGTTTCTCCCTCCCCGCCCTCAAGATATTCACCACCGTATCATCGTCCCCATTGCCGGGTTAGATCGCGCTGCTGTGCAAAGCCTGGCGTATGCTCGTTCGATTTCACCGCATGTCACTGCCGTGCATGTGGTCATCGATGAGGCAGAAGCCCAGCGCGTGCGGGTGGCCTGGGAACAGTGGCAGAAGCAGCTCGGCGAAGAGGAAGAAACGCATCTGCTGGTGATCGAATCCCCGTATCGTTCTCTGATTCGTCCACTGCTTGCCTATATCGATACCCTGCATGAACGGCATCCAGCGGATACGCTCACAGTAGTTCTGCCTGAGTTTGTTGTCGCGCGCTGGTGGGAAAATTTTTTGCACAACCAGACCGCGCTTCGATTGAAGGCCGCCCTGCTGTTCCGCTCCGGCATCGTCGTCATCAATATTCCTCACCATCTGAGCGCGGGGTAGGGCGCCTGGTCAGGTGAATACATGGATCGCAATCCAACAGAGATAGACCAGCACGAGCAGGAACCCGGCCACACGACTCACGCGGAGTTTCAGCGCGCACAGCGAGGCAATGAGTGTAAGCACGATCATCAGCGGCATATCCAGGAACGCCAACAACCCGTTGGACTGGATGCTCTGCCAAAACAACAACGGAAGTGCAATTCCCAAGGAGACGTTGACGCTGTTGCTGCTCAAGACCTCCTCGACGCAGGCTGACGCACGCCCGGTGCGAGCCAGAGTGAACGCAACCACCGTGTTGGGCAGGGATGTTGCGACTGCCAGGACGAGGAGACCCAGGATCACCGGGGACAGATGCACGTCTCTTGCGAAAGTCTGGCCTGCCTGAACCATCACAATCACTCCGCCCAGCGCAACCAGAAGAGCGATGATAGCTTCCACAATAGAATGAGTCGCCGCTCGCCGGTTGAGAGCGGTATTGGTGGGATGGGGTGGCGTTTCGCCAGGCATCTCTGCTAATCGGTGAGCATCGGGCAGGCGTCTCAGGACGTGGGAGGAAAGCAGGCCGAAGAGTCCCAGCGTCAGCAGGCTGAGGGCTATGAGGGCAAGGCTCACGAGAAAGGTAGGAAGAGGTGAAGTCAAAGAGGCTTTCTGTGAAAGCAGCCCTACTGCCAGCCCCGATGTTGCCATCATTGCCAGGGTATATCCAGCCACGACACGGACATCTTTCGCTTCTTTGCGCGCTAAGGTGATGCCGCTGCTTACGGGTGAAGCAAAGGGAGCAATCCCAAGGATGATGGCGATATTGTAGATGTTGGAGCCGATGATAATGCTGACACCAACCACCACCTGGCCGGATGCCGCTGCGACAAGCGAGGCAGCATAGTTAGGAATATTTGCCCCTAACGCCCCCAGCAGGCTCAGGAACCCTGGAGACCACTCGAAGAGATCGCTCAATGTTTCCAATCGACGTGTAAACCAGGCCGAAGCGCCCACTGCGATCAGCAGCGAGAGGACAAATTCAAACACAAGGAGAGATAGGTTGAGGAAAGTGGGGAAAGCAAGCGGAGCAGTCATTTTGTAAACTCCCATCTGTTTTCAATCCACGCTCCATAGCGCCTGCCTCTGCCCCTGAGAGGAATCTCATCCTTTAAGCATTAAAAAAAGCACCGGGACTTGCCGACCAGGCTTCCCGGCGCTCCTATAAGGTAGTCATTATACCATAATCCTTATAAATTCTTGATTTTTTTCGCCCTCTCTCTTTATACAGCCTTGAGTTCAGGCAGGGTGTTCGAGATCCGCCGCTCGTTTGAGCGCGCGAAACTGTAATACTTTCACATATTCCTGCGTCAGCCCCAGCGTGTTCGCCGTCTCTCGCACGGAAAGTTCCTGGAGAAAGCGACAGGTTAAGACCTCTCGATAGCGCTGAGGCAGCGCTTCAAGGATGCGCTGTAGCCGCTCCGCCGGCGTGTTGGCTGGTGCTGGCGGCTGCTCTTCAGTTGGGCCTTGCCAGCCTGCTGTCATCAATTCTTCGAGTGATGCGCTGGCAACCCGGTAGCGGGACCGCCAGAAGTCGGCCACCGTTGTGCGCGCCACCTGAAACAGCCAGCTTTGCTTGCTGGCGAGTTCACGCCCGGCATCCAGCCCGCGCACCGCCTTGAGGAAGACCTGCGATGTCAGGTCTTCGGCCTCTTCCCGGTTGCCCACTTTGCTATAGATATAGCGATAGATAGGGCCAAGCTGTTCTCGATAGAACTGCTGAAAGGTCTGCTCTTCCAATGGCGCCTGTTGAGTGGAGAGCAAGTGGTCTTTGCACATCATAACGGTTCTTCTTCGCTGAAATTCCAGGGAGCAGGATCACACTGGCCTGTCAACAGATGCTCAAATGGCAAAAAGAGCGGTTCCGGCAAGGCATCCCATGAGAACCAGCCAACCCCTGAGAGTTCCTGGGGTGCGCGTACCTCTGGCTCTCCAGCGAGATAGGTGCCTTCCATCCAGATGGTCAGGTAGTGTTTCTGCTCTGTCTCAAAAAGATCATTGGTGATGGCACGAAAGACGGGAGTGGTGATCGTGACGCCGGTTTCTTCTTGTGTTTCGCGGATAGCGCACTCCTGCACCGATTCGCCATACTCCAGATGCCCGCCGGGGGGGGACCATGTGCCATCCCCGTGCGAGTTCTGGCGTCTCATGAGCAGCACCTTCCGGTCTCTGATCACAAGAACGCCCACGCCTACTTGTGGTCGTTTTGCTCTGTTGTCTGCACTACGCTTGGTTTTTGCTGTGTTCGGCAATGGGGTGTCCTCGTTCCCAATATAATGGACCTGTATCGAGCCAGCACATCAGCGCTGCTACTGGAAAGGATACCCGCTGGGGCCATCGCTGGCATCGGGAAAACCTCTGAGTTTATAAGGGCATCAGAAGTTGCGCGCTATGGGAAGAATTGCCCATTGGGGAATGAGGGCGATCAGGCCAGGTGGTGCCGAAAGGCAAAGGCGACGGCGGCGGCCCGATTCTCACTGGTGGTCTTGTTGAAGATGTGTGTCAGGTGGTGGGCCACCGTTTTCTCGCTCAGGAGAAGTTCCTGGGCGATCTCGTTGTTGGTCAGACCCCTGGAGAGCAGGCGCAGCACCTGCACCTCGCGTTCTGTCAGCCCGGCGGGATAGGGGAGTGATGGGGTGGGCGGAAGCGAAGGCGCTGGCACGGTGGCTGACGCTACAGGCGCCGGCTCAGAAACGAGCGCCCGTCCCTGGTTCCAGGAGGCATCAAAAGCAATGTCGCCCAGGTGGGCACGCGCGGCGGCGACGGCGCGGTCATATTCTGCCCGCTCGGCAGCCGGCAGCGGTGTGCTGATTGACTGGCGGAGCGCTTCCACTTCTCCCCAGAGTTGTGCTGCCCTGGCGAACGTGCCCTGTCCAGCAGCCAGGCGCGCCAGCCCTTCCAGACAGTGTACGATTAGCCAGATATTGTGTAGTTCTCTAGCGATGATCAGGTCATCGTTATAGAGCTTGTAGGCTGCTGCGCTATCCCCCTGGGCGGCCATGACGCGCGCGAGATGGGAGAGCGCCTCGGCGGTGCCGTGCCGCGAGCCTACATCTCGGTAAAGCTGCACGCTCTCCTCCAGCAGCACGTGGGCGGCGGCAAGATCGCCCTGGCGGAGCGCGATCTGCCCGCGCAGCGCGCTGACGTAGGCGAGGCTGTCTTTATCGCCTAGCGCGCTCGAAAGGGCCAGCCCTTCCTCCAGCAAGGTGTCTACTATCGTCTGCTCGCCATGAGAAGCAAAGATCGCCTGCGCCAGATGGGTCAGCGAGAAGGCAATGCCCCGCTGATGTTTTATCTGCCTATGGAGGGCCAGACTCTCCTCGAATAAGGCACGCGCCCTGTCATATTCGCCCTGGCTGCTGCTGATCATCCCCAACTGGTAGAGCGCCCAGGCGATTTGGTAATTATCGCCCAGCGTTCTAAAGAGCGCCAGGCTTTCTTCCACCAGTGCCCGCCCTGCGGCTGGGTTGCCTCGCACCCAGAGACTTCCCCCCAGCAGGTGAAGGGAGAAGGCAATGCCAGGCTGATCGCCGAGTTGCCGGAAGAGCGACAGCGCCTCCTGACACAACGTTTCGGTGCGCGCATAATCGTTCTGGGCAATGGTGAGATTCGCGGCGGCGGAGAGCGCACTGGCGCGTAAGGAGATGTCAACGCTGGCACTTGCAGCCAGCGCTCGCTCCAGGAAGCTGCGCCCCTCGTCCACATGGGCATGCACCAACCAGAAGCGGCGCAACGCCACGCCCAGGCGCAGGGCTATTGCCTGCCGATACTCGTCCTTCGCTGTATGCGCCTGTTCGAGCGACCACTGCAATGCTGCGCGCAGGTTGTCGTGGTCCCGCTCTAGCCGTTCTAGCCAGAGTGATTGCTGCGATCCTCCGTACTCCGGCTCGGCCCGCTCTGCCAGGGTCAGGTAATAGCTTGCGTGCGCTTGCCGGGTCCGCTCCATCTCCTGACTGGCGCGGAGCAGTTCCAGGCCATACTCCCGGATCGTCTCCAGCATCAGGAAGCGTGACTCCTCACTCTCCTGCTCGAGGGGCAGCAGCAGGCTTTTATCGATCAGCGAGGCTACTCTATCGAGAACATGAGCCGCCTCACCGGCCACAGCGCGATTGACCGCTTCGATGGCCTCCAGGGTACAGCCGCCAACAAAAACTGAAAGCTGTCGGAAGAGCCGTTGTTCCTCTTCATCCAACAGGTTGTAGCTCCAGGAGAGCGTATTGCGCAGCGTCTGCTGACGCTCAGGCGCGTTGCGCGCTCCGCTGGTCAACACGTCGAGCCGGTGGGTCAGTCGCTGAAGCAACGCCGGTGGCGGTAGAAGCTTGATGCGCGCGGCTGCCAATTCGATAGCCAGCGGCAGGCCATCCAGGTGGGCACAGATGGCGGCGACGGCTTGCAGGTTCGCTTTAGTCAGCGCGAAATCTGGCTTGATGGCTTGCGCACGTTGCAGGAAGAGGGTGACCGCCGGATACTGAGCCAGCACCTCGATGGCCGGAAGGTGGGTGCGCCTGGGGACGGCCAGAGGCGGCACGGGGAATTCGTATTCCCCCTGGACATGCAGCACGGCCCGGCTGGTAACGAGCAGTTTCAGCTTCGGGCAGGCTGCCAGAAGGTCGGTGAGCGCTGGGGCCGCCGAGACGATCTGCTCAAAGTTATCAAGCACGAGCAGGAAGCATTTTTCTCGCAGGAAGGCTTGCAGGTGTTCTTTGTCTAGATCGTGGAGGTGTCCGCTCTGCGGATGAACCAGACCCAGGAGATGCGTAATCGTTGGCAGCACCAGCCCAGGAGTGCTGACCGGCGCCAGCGGGACCAAGCAGACCCCATCAGGAAATGTATCTGGCAGCCTGGTGGCGACTTCAAGGCCCAGACGTGTTTTGCCAATGCCGCCTGTTCCGGTAAGGGTGACTAAGCGCGCGTCCGGCTGTTGCAGGAGCGCACAGACCGCCGCGACCTCCTGCTCGCGCCCAATGAGCGAGGTTAGTTGCGTGGGGAGATTATTAAACGGGGTAGCAAGACTCACAGCCGCACCTCTTCCTGGGCGCCCGTTGTGCCTGTATGAATTTTTGCCCTTATTGGCGCGGTTATTATAATGGAAATATGGGTCTCTCGCAATGGGAAAACTCTCAGGTTGTTAGCTGGTTATATTGTTTGTGGCCTGTCATTAGGGTAAAATCATGATATACATCAGGGATGTTTGGTGTCCCCAAGCTTTCGATGGCGCAAGCGCAGGGTATGAGAAGCTCTGCACGGTAGGAGGCAAAGATCGATGACAAGCAGCTCTCCACAGCGACAAGGCTATGCAACCATTTCTTCGCGCGGACTCGACTTCACGAGCATTCCCATGCGTCTCTTTCAAAAGTCAAAGAAGTTGGGCACCTGGGATCCCTTTGACATTGATTTCAGCAGGGACAAGCAGGACTGGCTGATCCTCGATGAGCTACACCGCGAGAATATCGTTTCGCTGAGCGCGCTCTTCCAGGCTGGCGAGGAGGGCGTCACGCTCGATCTGCTTCCGCTCATCATGCGGGTCTCCAGGGCAGGTTGGGTCGAGGATGAAATCTACCTGACTTCCTTCCTGTGGGAAGAGGCCAAGCACACCGAGTTCTTCCGGCGCTGGTTCTCCGAAGTGCCTCAGGTTACGACCGATCTCCACGAGTACCTTGGCCCCAACTACCGCAAAATCTTCTTCGAGATTCTGCCCGAAACGATGAGCCGCCTGATTATCGATGACTCGCAGGAGGCGCTGGTACACGCGCTGGTGACCTATAACATGGTCATTGAGGGCACGCTGGCCGAGACCGGCTATTGGAGCTACGCGCGCATGCTGGAGCGTGACCGCTATATGCCTGGTCTGGCGCAAGGCATCCGGCTGATTCAGCGTGACGAGAGCCGCCATATCCGCTTTGGCATTTATATGTTGCAGCGCCTGGTCAATGAGAATCCTGATCTGTGGGATACCTTGCAGGCGAGGATGTTTGAACTGCTCCCAATTGCCATTGGTGTTACGACTGATAACATGGACACCTTCCAGGAGAAGTTCGGCGAGGGCAACTTTTTGATTCCGCCTGAGGAGTCCCAGGTGTACCTGCAAGCGCAATTCCAGAAGCGCATGAACGCCCTGGCGCGTGCGCGCCAGCAGACGCGCGAGGAATTGGAGCAGGAAGTGGCAGCGGAGATCGAGCAGGATACGCTGGAAGAGGTCCAGGTTGAGGTGCGGGCGGGAGATTAAGCTGGCGCTTGTGATATACTACCCTTCAGAGTGAAGAAGGGCCGAGAGCGACGGAGCTTACCGGAGCTTTCGGCCTCTTTCTTTTATCCAGGTTTTACCTTTGTTTTAACAGAAAGGTACTCTACCTGTGGTAGAAAAGAACAATGGTGAGCAGATGTCAGATGTACTGGAATGGCAGCGCGGTTCCTACGTGGTCAGCACAGATAAGCGGTGGGTCGATCTGACGGTGGTGCATGAGTTCCTAACTAACTCTTATTGGGCCGCTGGTATTCCAAGAGAGGTCGTACAGCGCTCTATCGAGCATTCGCTGGTCTTTGGCGTGTATCAGGGCGAGCGGCAGGTGGGTTTTGCGCGGGTGATTACCGATGTTGCTACCTTTGCCTATCTGGCCGATGTCTTCATTCTGGATGCTTTTCGCGGGCAGGGATTGGGGCGCTGGCTGATAGAGTGCATTGTGGCGCATCCCGATTTGCAAGCTCTGCGGCGCTGGACCCTCTTCACCCGCGATGCGCACGGCCTGTATGAGCAGGTCGGTTTCCAGCGCTCGAAGAGCGCCGAGCGGCTGATGGAGCGGGTCTTTCCCAATGTGTATAAGCAATACGGTCTGTAAGTTCGTTGAGGCTGTTCCCTTGCGCTTTCTGATTCCATCGGGCATCATGCTCTCTGTTGTAGATACAAGAAAAAGAAGACAGGCATGCAGTAGAAGGGATGCCTGAATGGAGGTGCGGATGGCAAGTTCAACACTGCCACAGAAACCTAAAACCTATCTAATGGATATGGATGGAGTGCTGGTGCGCGGCACGCAGTTGATTCCTGGCGCCGATGAGTTTATTGGCCGGCTGCGAGAGCGCGGCCTGCCCTTCCAAATTCTGACAAATAATTCGCTCTATACGCCGCGCGATCTCCAGGTGCGGCTGTCGAGCATTGGGCTGCATGTCGAGCCGGAGGAACTTTTTACCTCGGCGCTGGCGACGGCGCAGTTTCTCAAAACGCAGAGTCCAGGCGGCTCAGCCTACGTGATCGGCGAATCGGGACTGACGACGGCGCTGCATGATGTTGGCTATATCTTGACGGACATCAACCCCGATTATGTGGTGCTGGGCGAGACACTGACCTATAGCTTCCAGCGCTTGACCCAGGCCATCAGGCTGGTGATGGGCGGCGCGCGTTTTATTGCCACCAATCCCGATGTGATCGGCCCGGCGGACGGCGGCATGGTGCCGGCAACGGGCGCGGTGGCGGCGCTGGTAGCCGAGGCAACGGGTGTCAAGCCCTATTATATCGGCAAGCCGAATCCCCTGATGATGCGCACGGCTCTGCGCCGGCTGGACGGCCATTCAGAATCGTCGGTGATGATCGGTGATCGCATGGATACCGATATTGTGGCCGGCACCGAGGCGGGCGTGCAGACGATCCTGGTCCTCACTGGCGTGACAAAGCGCGAACAGGTGGAGCGCTTCCCCTACAGGCCAACGGTGATCCTCGATTCTGTCGCCGACATCGAGCCGTGATCCAGGCGCCTACAGGCAGCCTAGAATAGCCGGAACGTATTGGCGTGGCTCCTGGTGCATTTGCGAGAGCCAGTTCCAGGCATCTGGGGGCCAGCCGTTGCTGAAGCTCTGCGCCCAGGCGTCATCAACTGCGCCCGCGCCCGCGTCGTAGGCCGCCAGCGCCATGCCAAAGGCGTAGTGCGCCGAGGGGCCGCCAAAGCGGCCGCTCAGCCGCAGGGCACGGTTGGCATATTGGTTTAACCGCCGGCTATCCATTTGCGCCGCCGCGTCCAGCGATTGCGTGGGATCATGCGGATCGAAGCCCAGGCCAGCGGCGGTATCTGGCAGGAATTGCGCGATGCCGATAGCCCCCGCAGGACTGACGGCGTCGGGATTGTACTTTGATTCTTGCCAGATTTGCCAGATAAACGCCAGGATGTCTATCTGGTATTTTTGCGCGTCGTCGATGGCCGTTTGCAGCCAGGGCGAGGATGTTGGTGGCTTGGTGTTGCGGCAGGTGGCCTGGCCGCTCAGACCGAAGCTCGGTGGCGTGCTGGGCTGATAGGTCGGCTCTGGCGTTGAAGGCACAGGCGTATCGAGGACGGCTGACGGGAGAAGGAGCGCCGGCAGGCGCTGGAGTGCAAAGGCTCCCAGGGCGCCGCACATGACGCAGGCGAGGGTAAAGCAGATCAAGAGCATGGCCCACAATGGAATCCTGCCCCTGGCCTGCGTCTCGCCGGGCAGGGGCGCCAGCGGCGACCTGTGATAATCCATACGTTGCTCCTTCCTAAACAATACTCCATCCACA
This sequence comes from uncultured Ktedonobacterales bacterium, assembly GCA_964522745.1. Taxonomy (GTDB): domain Bacteria; phylum Chloroflexota; class Ktedonobacteria; order Ktedonobacterales; family DATBGS01; genus DATBHW01. The sequence continues at coordinate 5,572 of CAZFWN010000065.1, read as the reverse complement.
CGTGATACGAGTTATACCTTCGCGGGTTGTGCCTGTCAAGAAAATCAGGACCAAACGCTCACTTCTGGTATGGCGTTTGCTAAAGGGCTACCCAGACGGTCTGGAAATGCCAGGTAGACGCCGTTCATTGGATGCTGAGGAGGGTAACACGGATGATCATTCTTCCGTTGGAGCGTTTGTTGACCATTGCCACCTGCCAGGCCCGGCCTGGTGTGGTGGTGGGTTCCTCAGAGGTACAGGTTGTCGGAATGTTGTCGGAAGTCTCGGCGTCGGGTGGAGTTGATACCAGCCTGGCAGCGCGGATGGCAGCCAACGCGCTGCGGCGACTCCTGGGAGCTGAGGTCTGGCAGAAGCACTGGCTGGGAGCGCGTGGCCTGGTTGGCGAGGCTGGCTCCCTGCGCCTGCTGGTCTGGATAGAGAGCCGCGATGACCAGCCTGGTATGGTGGCGCTCTGGGATGTGTTGCGGCCCGCGCCAGCCGGCAAGACCGCTTATGGCGAACTGCTTCCGCGCCCGGTGCTGCTGATTGGGCGCAACGTGCGCACGGGCGAGCATTTTGTGATGCGTTACGTCCCTGGCGATTGGCTGGAGAGCCTGGAGCGGATGGCCCATGAGAGCGCCAGGCGCGACTCGCTGATTTGAGGATGATAGGCAGCCGGACTCTGATCTCGCGTGCCTTGTGCTTTAGGCTGATCTGTGTGACAATGAAGCCAGGATGGTAGCAAAGGCGTATTGCCTGTGAGAAAGAGTTTGCTGAATGCGCTGCCTGGACCCTGGCTGTCGCTATGGTGGTGAGAACCCGGATGATGCAGTGGTGTGCCGTTGCGGTTTGCTGCTGCCTTCGGTGACGCTTGGTGGGCGCTACCGTGTGGAGGGGCTGGTGGGTCGGGGGGAGATGAGCGTGGTCTATCAGGCGCGCGATCTGCGCCTGAAGCGCGTGGTAGCGCTCAAGGCGCTGAAACCCTTTGCGCACGAGTCGGCGCGGGCGCGCTTTATCAACGAGGCGGAACTGGCTGCCGCGCTTGATCACGCCAATATTCTTTCGGTACTGGATTTTGGGCAGGAGGGCCAGTTTGCCTATCTGGTGATGCCGCTGATGAGCGGCGGCACGCTGGAAGATGTGCTGCGCCAGCATCAGGGACCGCTCCCGCCGCCAACGGCTGCCCGCTATTTTCGGCAACTGGCCGCCGCGCTTGATTACGCCCATAGCCACCCCAAGCGGATACTGCACCGCGATGTGAAGCCCTCGAATATCCTGATTCATCCCGGAGATGGGCGGCTGCTGCTGACCGACTTCAGCATTGCTCGCGCGCTGGAGGCCGAGCGCCGGCTGACGGCGGCAGGGCTGGCGCTTGGCACGCCCAACTATGCCGCGCCGGAGCAGATGCGCGGGCAGCCTGTGCCGGCCAGCGATCAATACGCGGCGGCAGTGGTGCTGTATCAGATGTTGACCGGGCGGCTCCCGTTTAACGCGCCGACGGTGGCCGAGCAGACACAGCAACATCTCTATGAAGCACCGCCGCCACCAACAAGTGTCAATCCCAAGCTGCCGCCGGAAGTGGACGGCGTGCTGCTGGTGGCGCTGGGGAAGAATCCAGCCAAGCGCTTTCGTTCAGTGACAGCGTGCGCTGAGGCGCTGGATGCGGCGCTTGCCCTCACGCCGATGCCAGCCAGACCGGCTAATGCTGCTGGTGCGCAGGCGGTGCTGCCGGTAGTGCAGGAACCGGGCGCGGCATCAACGCTCCCTGCCGGCAAGAAGTTCCAGGGCGGGCGTCTGGAGATTGCGCGCTTTCTGGAGGCGGAGTCCAGCGGGGAGTTGTATCTGGCCGCCGAGCGCGGAAAACATGCCGGCCAGCGCGCGCTGCTGCGGCTGGCTGATACCTCTGCCAGTGCCCGTCTTGCGCAGAAAGTGCGCGAGTTTTTGCAGGTGGCGCAACTGCTGGTGGCGCTTGGCGAACACCCGGCAATTCCACGCTTTTATGAGTCGTTTCGAGAGGGCGAAGAGACCTTCTTTGTCATGGACCACATCGAAGGTGAATCGCTGGCCGCCAGGCTGAAGCGTGCCGGCAAGGCGTTGCCCGAAGAGGAGACGTTGCTGGCTGCGTCGCAAGTGCTGGACGCGCTGGTGACGCTGGCGCATCTGACGCCGCCGGTGGTGCATCGCAATGTCAAGCCAGATAATCTGCTGAGAGGCGCCAGCGATGGCCGGGCCTATCTGGTCGGGTTCGATGTGGCGATAATTGTCCCGCCGCCAGCGGGTGGAGAGAAGCCGCGCATTGAGCCACGTGGCACGCGCGGCTATTGCCCGCCAGAGCAGGCTGTGCGTGACCGCCTGCCAGACCCCCGCTGGGACTTGTACGCGCTGGGAGCGACGCTGCACCATCTGCTTACGAACCGCGATCCACAGCGAGAGACGCCCTTTGATTTTCCGCCGGCGCGCAGCCTGAATGCCGCGCTTTCGCCGCACGCGGAGCAAATACTGGCGCGGGCGGTGGCACGCGACCCGAACAGCCGCTATCATACGGCTGTTGAGATGAAGCGCGATATTGACCGGCTGCTTGGTATTGCCTGCCCCAACTGTGGGGCGCCGGTGCGCAAGCAGGCCCGCTTTTGCGGGCGCTGCGGGGCGCGGCTGGCCTCGCGCAGCGTCGGGTGAGCAGTGGGCAAGAGGAGCGCTTCGGCTTATAATTACTATAAAGGGGAGGTACGGGTGTGACGCTTGCCCGCTCTCATCCGTTTTGGTGGTAGAAGATTGTGGCCTGTCTGTTCGGGTGGTCGTGCGATGCTGGAAGGAGTCCCCTGTATGGCGTCTATTTCTGAAACAACGGGTTCTTTAGGGCAGCAGAAGACTGATTCTCCGCAGGAAGTTTCTTCGCAACGTATTTCCTGGTTGGAACGCCTGCGCCAGCGTTGGGGCGTCCGCGCCGTCCAGGTTCCTGCCCCCGACGCGAAGACCCCAGAGGCGCCGCTGGCGGCGCCTGATAAAGTGGCATTTGTGCTGCTGGGCGGCGGCGCACGTGGCGCGGCGCAGGCTGGGGCGCTCTCTGTCGTTTTGGAGCAGGGCATCCGGCCCGATCTGATTATTGGCGTTTCGGCTGGCGCCTGGAATGGCGCCTATCTGTCGGTGGACCCCACCCCTGAGCGCGCCAGGGAACTCTGCGCGATTTGGGCCGGGCTGAAAAACACCGATCTCTTGGGCGGCGGCTGGTGGCGCGCCGCCATCAGCGCGGTCTCCGGGCGCCCAGCGCTCTATGGCTCGGAGGGGCCGATCCGGGTCGCGCGCCGCTATATGGACCGACAGACCTTCGAGGAACTCAAGACCCCACTGTATATCCTGGCGACAAACCTGACCAACGGCCAGCCCAAGCTCTTTTCGTCGGGTCGCGTCGTGCCTGCTATCCTGGCCTCCTCCGCCGTCCCTGGCATTTTTCCGCCGGTGGTGCTGGATGGGCAGGTGTATGTCGATGGCGGGCTGTTGGAGTGGGATGCTTGCGCCGAGGCGCTGCGCCTGGGAGCGCAGACGATCTATCTTTTCGCCTGTGGCGCGATTGGCAAGCTCTCGCCTCGGCTGATACCCCCGGAAGCACTTGAATCCCAGAATGGGAAAGCTCCCAATGGGAGAAGCCCAATAGCGCCGCTGCTGAGACAATCGGAAGGTGCTTTGGGAGCCAGCCTGCTTGATGTGCTGGAACGCTCATGGGACGTTGTCAGCCAGTATCAATTCCGGCGCGCCGTTGAGGGGTTGCGCGAAAGCGGCGCCAGGGTGATCTCGATTGAGCCATCGCTGCCGTCGGTTTCGCGCCCGCTGGATTTCAGCCGGAGCCAGGCGATTATTGCTGCCGGGCGCGCCAGCGCCGAAGCCGTGTTACAGGTGGTGTCGCCCCAGCCGGTCAGCGCGTCAGCAGCAGGTGTGGCGGGCGTCGCCTGAAAATTTGATTCAGAGTGAAACAAAATCCCCGACCTCCTTCTCTAACGTGTACAACCTTGCACCAGAGTTCAGTATCATGTTCGCTTCTATAACACGATGCCTGGATACAGAACGGGTGTATTGCTTGATTACTCACTTCCTTCCAGCGCTGCGTACCTGCCGGCGCCTGGAGGGCTAGGGGGAAGGGAAGCGATCTGATGATCGAAACAAGTCGTGAGCATGAGGTCTACTCCTATGAGCCGTTTACCCAACATGATTTCTATGAGAAGGTGAATCGCGCACTGGTGGAGCGCGCCGTTGGGGAGCTTGATACGCGCCCGGCTGGAGAGAAGCTGAAGATTGTGGAAGTAGGCTCCGGCACCGGAGCGATTACGGAGATGGTGGTGGAGGGGCTGAAGCGGCGCGGGCGCAATGCCACCGTGATTGGAGTGGAGCCATCGGTAGATGCCATCAGACATGCCGAGCGCCGGCTGGCCGGGTCAGGAATGGATGTTCGCTTTGTGCAGGGAGACTCTGCTGATCTGGCGCGGTTGGGTATCGCAGCTGATGGGTTGTTCTTTTGTAATGCCATCCATCTGGTCTCCAATAAAGATGAAGTGATTGAACAGGTCGCCGGGGCGCTTGCGCCGGGCGGCCTGTTTGCATTTAATAGCGCGTTTTTTACCGGAACCTACCCTGGGGGAACAGAGCGATTCTATCGCCTCTGGACGATGAATGCGATGCGCTGGCTGCGCCGCGAGCATCCAGAGGTGAAGGTATCGCGCGATACGCACGCGCTGGCGATGCAGTGGCTCTCGCAGGATGAGTATGTCGGGTTGCTCGGCAAGCATGGCTTCCGCGTGCAGCACAATGAACTGGACGAGGCGCTGATGCCGCTGCGCGCCTGGCAAGATATTGGGCGCTACTGGCTCTTTATCGAAGGAGCGCTGCCGGGGGTGCCCATTGGGCTTGGGGCCGACGCGCTGGAGTTGGCGGCGGCCCAGGCGTTTGACGAATTGGGCATCAGCGTGGTGCCACGCAACTGGCTGCAAGTGGTGGCCGAGCGCGCCTGATCTGGAACGACAGCAGCCTACACCAGCAAGCGGAGCGAGAGCGAGAAAGCTGGCGAATAAATTCGCGCCTCTTTGGCCTGCGGCCACGAAGTAAGACCGCGCGAGGCGAAGCCGAGAGTGCGGGCTAGGACGAATGATAGACCTGGATTCTTCGTCCGAACCCGCGCAGGTGGGTTTGGTGGCGGCATGCTAAGAAGCCGTGAGCTTTAGTCGCCAGGCCGCCTCTCCTTGACCCATCCATCCCCCGCCGGGCGCAATCAGCCATGCCGGGCCAATCAGGATCGCCGTCACAGCCAGAGGCGGTGAAAGGGTGTAGACGTAGACGGTGTAGACGTGTAGACATCATCTGTGATCTGCCTACACCTTTCTAGCAAACCGAGCAGCGAGAGTGAAGAGACTTCTTTCCCCATCTCTAAAGAACTGAGCGAAGAGAGAAGAGATTTCTTTCTTCTTTCTGTAAGAGAGAAGATAAATTCTTAGATACCTGTAGACAAAAAAGCAGGTCCGTCTACACGTCTACACCGTCTACGTCTACACCCTTCTGCTATACCCATCGCTGTTCTTAGCCAGGCGCGTGGCCCTAGTCCGCGAAG
>CAZFWN010000064.1:0-25560 GCA_964522745.1 uncultured Ktedonobacterales bacterium | reverse complement strand
CCTACCCACAGCTCATCCCCCAGTTTTGCAACACTGGTGGGTTCGGGCCTCGACGCGGTCTTACCCGCGCTTCACCCTGGCCATGGGTAGCTCACCCGGTTTCGGGTCTAATACCTGCAACTCATCGCCCTATTCAGACTCGCTTTCGCTCCGGCTCCAGTGCTTTACCGCACCTTAACCTGGCTGCAGACATTAACTCGCCGGATCATTCTTCAATAGGCACGCCATTAGCCGCGAAACACTCCCGAAGGAGTGAATCAACATGCCTCTGACTGCTTGCGGGTACATGGTTTCAGGGTCTCTTTCATCGCCCTCCTGGGCTGCTTTTCACCTTTCCCTCACGGTACTCGTTCACTATCGGTCGCCAAGAGTATTTAGCCTTGGAGGGTGGTCCCCCCTGCTTCCCACAAGATTTCTCGTGTCCCGTGGTACTCAGGCTCACGGCGGGAGTCCTCACGTTTTCGTCTACCGGGCTATCACCGTCTACGGCATGGCCTTTCCAGAACCATTCGACTAACGTTTGGATTTTTTACTCCCATCTGCCGGGCCTACAACCCCGACCGGGCCGAAGCCCTGTCGGTTTGGGCTACCTCCCCGTTCGCTCGCCACTACTAAGGGAATCTCGGTTGATTTCTTTTCCTCGAGGTACTGAGATGTTTCAGTTCCCCCGGTGCCCCCCGTCACACCTATGGATTCAGTGTGCGGTACTCAGATATGGTCTGAGTGGGTTGCCCCATTCGGAATCGAACGGATCATAGCTTGCATGCAGCTCCCCGTTCACGTTTCGCCGGTCTCCGCGTCCTTCATCGGCTCTTGGCGCCAAGGCATCCACCATGCACCCTGCGTAGCTTAGCTGCCCCTCCGTCAGGTCAGCAAAATTGAATCAATTACGCAGTTTACAGCAAATTTTCATACCCGCATCGTGTTGATCGTAACGATGCGTGATGACCCGTGCGTCACAGTTGCGTATGCAGTTGTTCAGGTGCTTCCCCGCGCTTCCTCCCAGCTTCTCGCCGGGCGGCGGGCCAAAGCTTCTCATCTCCCGGATGTGATTCCGGTGCGCCGCTTTCAGGTCTGCTTTCGCAACCCCTTCCGCAGGGCGCCCTGTTATTATCACATACTTTTCGGAGATTGTCAAGGGTTTTTGGTCGAGTTTTGAAATTTGCTCAGCAATCTCTTTTGACTGCCTCGCCTCGCTACCCTTCCATGTTCCCTCTTGTGTCGGACTTGGATTTGCATCTTTCGTACCGACGCGAAGGATACTATAGCACAGACCTCAGAGCAGTGTCAAGGGTTTTTCAACGAGTTTTGGGAACTTCCTCAGCGTCTCACTAAAGACGCCTCATCCACCCTTTTCCTCTGCCCCTCCCCCGCGCACCGATCTCAAACACCCATCGTTCGTACCGACGCAAAGGAGAGTATAACATCTCCTGCGGCGATATGCAAGGGTTTGAGGCATCAATTTTCCCCAGCTTCTCCCCATAGGAAAATGGTACTGCCCGGCTTGTTATGACGCTGTTAGCCTGAAACGAGCCAGCCCGCCTGTCATCCTGCTCCCCGCCTGATGCGACCCTTGCCACCCGTGTTACTCTAGGAACGGTAGCTCGTCTTGCACAGCAAAGGGCTTTGGGCACCGCGTTGTGTTCTTGTGGTGAGTGGCTATCATCCTCTGCCTCAATAAGAGGGTGACCGAGTTCAGGAAACAGGTTGGATATTTTATGCGTTATTTTTTCTGGGCAGCATTCGCAGTCTTTCTGGCGGCCTCTATCCCGCATGTGGCGTATTTCTTTCACTCATTTGAACCAGATAATCCCTGGTCCTGGGCCGTCAGCTACTCCATCGCCATTAGCATCGATGTCACTATCTACTTATTAAGCTGGACCGCCTTCCAGCGCTATCGCCGCTATCGCAGTTGGCGCGCCGTTTGGCAACACTGGTTGTTGATCCTGCTCTGCACACTCTTTTCCTGGGCGATGAACTGGGCATACTCCAAACAGTTCCATAACACCTCAGCCCTGAATGTTGCTGAGCAGTACGCCCCCTGGCTCAGCAATATCTTTCCATTTCTGGCCTCGTCCTTCCCGCTGCTGGGCATCGTCTACACCATGATGGCCGAAACCATCACCGACGCCGACCAGCAGGAGCATATGGAAAAACTCCAGCGCCAGCTTGCCACCGTCGCCGAAGTCAACCGCAGCCGGCTGACCATCGGCCCCGCCGGCAGCACCGGCCCGCTGCCTGCCGTCTCCGCCCCGGCGCGCCCGGCCCTGGCCGGCCCCAGCCGCCCATCGACTCCCGACGCCGTCGATCTGCTCGCCGGCTTGGATGATCTGGATGATCTCGGCTCCAACGGCAACGGCAACAGCGGCCCGATCAGTGGCCCCATCCTGGCAATTGGGCATGCCCAGGTCGTCCCAGCCGACAGCGGCCCGCTGCGCACCGAAACCACCGAGGGCGCCGATAAGCTCCAGTTGACCATTGAAGCCTTGACGGCCAATCCTAACATCACCGATGACGTGTTGGCCGAATATCTCTCACTGAAAAAGCCCGCCAGCGCCCGCTACTGGCGGCTCAAAGCAATGGAAGTCCTCACCAGTGCTTCCAGCGGCGCCACCAGCCAGACCGCCGCGATGAACGGCAATGGCCGCCGCTCCTACGGTGACAGCAGCGGTGGCATTCGCTCCACTCGCTCCCGCCGCAATCAATAGGGATACCTAAAGCAAAGAAGCTGCCAGGTAATTACCTGGCAGCTTCTTTGCTTTCTCTCACCTAACCCCTGCTATTTTCAACATCTATCCACGCCTGCAAATGCGTTGCGCCCTCGGAACCGGCGCGCTGCTCCCACCAGCCCAGCGCGCCACATTGCGCCGTTGCCTCTATCTCCGCCAGCCAGCGCCCATAGCTCGGCGTATGGCGCAGCAGCAGCCAGGCCACGCGGGGATTCACCTGCCACCAGGGGTGCGTAAATACGCGCCACCCATAGAGTGCGGACGGCTCATACAACCCAAACGTTATCAGCCGAAAGCGCAGCAGCCTGAACCGGCGGGCGCGGGCGATATTTGTTCGCAGCAGGCGCAGCATGTCCTGGCGCTTGCTAACAACTGGGGAGAAACGGGGCATCGCTTGCTACTTTCGCTGCTTAACAATCGTTTAACGGGATGTATCATCCTTGCACGGCCATTTCCACCACAGTATAGTGTAGCACATTCGCGCCAGGCGTGCTATATTTTAGCGTCTCCCGGCATAGGCCCAATCATCAACAGCGGTTCGTCTCCTTTTACGAGCAGAAGCAAATCCTTGTACAAATGATGGACAAAACCAGCCCCGCGTGGTATGCTTTGATGCAAGGAGAATCATGTGCTGGGCGCATTGCCCAACACAGCGACCAGACGTTGGTGGAGGAGCGCGATGGCAGGTCGGGCGGAGCGGTTGGGGCGTGCCGCTCTGGAAAACTATTCAAATACCCCCCTGTTCAACACCAAAGCAGTGGTCAGGCAAACTGGCGTTCCTGCACCCACACTTCGCGCCTGGGAGCGTCGCTATGGTGTGCTGACACCCTATCGCGGCGAAAACGACTACCGGCTCTACTCCGAACGAGATATTGCCATCATCTCCTGGCTCCGCGAGCAGGTAGAAAACGGCCTCAGCATCAGCCAGGCCATTGCGTTGCTGCGCACCCTCGTCCCAGCAGAACGCCCTGCCAAAACAAAAGAGCCGGCAGAAGCGTCCGGCAATGGCTCCCAGACCACGCAAGCACAGCCCTACAGTCAGTGGGGCAGCGATCTGCCAGCCATGTCTACTCCGCTGACTGCCGCGATGACCGAGCCAATTGCCAGGTTCACACAACAAATCTTCCAGGCGTTCATCCAGCTCGACGAAGCAGAGGCCAGCAGCCTCCTTACCCGCGCCTTCGCGCTGTTCACCGTCGAGCAGGTCATTGAAGACATTATCCAGCCGGTGTTGGTCAAAGTCGGCGACGAATGGGCTTCAGGACGTCTTCCCATCACCATTGAGCATTTTGCCACGCTGCTGATACGTTCCCAATTAGAAACGCTCTACCACAGCGAACCCACCCCAACGAGCGGCCCGCTGGTCATCGTTGGCTGCGCCCCAGGTGAGCAGCACGAAGTAGGAGCGCTGATCCTGGCGCTCATGCTCCGCCGCCAGCACGCCGGCCTCCGCGTTGCCAACCTGGGGCAAAACATTGAGGCAGCACATCTGCTCGAAAGCATCCAAACCATGCGTCCAACGGTGGTTTGTCTCTCAGCATCCTTGTCGGAGCATACCCAGGCCATCGTGGATATTTCACACAAACTGGCCGCGCTTCCCATGGTGCAGCGGCCCTCTCTCGTCTTTGGTGGGCGCGCCTTCCTCACCGACCCGAACCTGCGCGCGCCCATCGACGGCATCTATCTGAATTCCAGCGCCATCGACTCAGCCGTGAAAATTCAAGCATTATGCCAGGCGCACCCTTCCACATAACTGGTGCTGTGCCCACCTCTGCTTGAGAGACAGCAAACGGACCTGGAACTTTTTGTCCAGGTCCGTTTGCTGCTTCAGGGCGCTGCCCTATTTTGTACGGCGGAAGCGCCCCGCTATGGATTGACTTGCATCGTCGTGCCATCCGGCGCCCAGTAGTAGAGCCAGATGATCGCCTGAAGAGGCGCCGTAATACAGCCATGCGTGCCATATTGCCAGCCATCAACCGGATCGTGATGCCAGCCATTCGTTCCTGGACCATAGGCCGTGCGCCAGTAGGCGTCATGCAGGAAGAACCCTCCAGTATGCCAACCCATCGCGTAGTTAATATGTGTTGGCGGATACCAATACGGGCTACCTGGAGGCCAGGGCGAATAGAACGTCGTCGGATGCAGGTGGCTAAAGATTTGCCAGGTGCCCGTTGGCGTATATAATCCTGGCCGCGCCGTCGTCACCGGCGCAGAAAAGACGGGAACCCCATTGTTATAGGCCCAGAGCCATTGCTGCGAGAGCGAGACCACAATCATCTTGCCACTGGTGTTTGATGCCGCTGGCGCTGCCTTGCTCGCAAAGCCGCTCATCGGACTCTCCACGAACCCGGAATAGATATACCTGGCGGGAGCGTTCAGCGGAGAGATACGATCCCAGAGATTGCCTGCCCAGAGTGATTGCCCGGCCACCCGTCCATAGACCGTAACAGCGTGCCCAGGCTGAAGAACAGAAAAAACAGCATCTTGCAGCGTCGGCCCACTACGCACATCCGCATAGTTTGCAAGTGTTTCCTGAAAGGGTGAGGAAGCCAGCGGGCCAGCCCCGCTGCGCGAACTGGCCGCAGCTATCGGTGCAACCGCAGCAAAGAGCGCCAGCAAGAATACGGCAAATCCCGAAGTCACCCACCATCGACGGGCGCGCTTCATACCATTTCCTCCAATAAATTTTTATCATTGGCATCATTATAGCAGAGCCGTTGATATAAGTCTAGCCTCTTGCTCAAGCATCACCCGAAAGGGCCAGGCTCAATATAAGACAACTGGCGTGCCTTCTGGCGCCCAATCATAGAGCCACTGCATCATATCCAGAGGCACCTCCACGCAGCCATGCGAGCCAGTCTCCCAGGTGCCATCAGGATTCTGATGCCAGACATTCGTGCCAGGCCCATAATAATGACGCTCGGTGTAGTCATGCAAAAGAAAGTCTGTGCCAAGAAAACGCAACGCATAATGAACATACACCGGCGGATAGTAATAGGGGCTTCCTGGCGGCCATTTTGAATACAATGTCACCGGGTGCAAGTGCCCAGTAACAGCATAGAATCCTCTTGGAGATTGCAGTTCTGGGCGCCCAGTTGTCACATAGCTCCATTTCACCAGGCTATCCTGCTCGTAGGAATACAGCACTTGATGCTCCAGTGAGACCAGAATCGCCTTCGCGGGATGCCCTAGCTTCGCCAGCGTTTGAAACAGATGCGTATCATCCAGGCCCGGCGGCATGGGCTTCGGGGGCGGTGTCGATGCCATCCCCGTGTAGCTGGCGCGTGTCGGACTGGGCGCCAGAGTCCTCTGGCTCTGCTGGTGGCTCAAGCTCCCAGAGCAGCTAGCAAGGCACACCAGCAGCAGCACCAATGGCAGCGCCATCTTCCTAGAACCGCCTCGTCGCTTATGCGCACTCTCCAGCCTCTCCCCGCGATCATGGCCCGTCATAAACAGAGTTCCTTTCTCTCAGCATCGAGGGAGCAGCACATTTCGCTCCCTGTATAAAGATGAACTGAGAGACAAAAACCCAGCGCTCTAAGCAGCGCCCACCCAAATGTACTAGCCAGTAGTCCTGGCGCGGCTGAGGTAGCAGTGTCCAGTGCCAGCGCCAGGGAGAGAGGAGGGAGTTGGCTAGAGGAATACATTGGGCGCGAACGTATGGACCAGCGTGGGAATAGCCGGCCCCAGAATCACGATAAACATCGGCGGGAAGATCAAAAATGCCATCGGAAACAGCATCTTAATTGGCGCCTGGTGGGCCAGCACCTCGGCCCGCTGGCGACGGCGAATACGCATCTCATTGGATTGAATGCGCAGCACGCTCACAATACTGGCGCCCAGTTGTTCTGCCTGGACAATTGCGGTGACAAAGACCCCCAGGTCTTGCACTCCCGTTCGCTCGGCCAGCGCCTTCAGCGCCTCGCGCCGGGGCACCCCAACGCGCATCTCCGAAATGACCCGCGCAAACTCAAAAGCCAGTTCCGAGCGCGTCTTCTCCACCAGCCGGTTGAGCGCCGCATCAAAGCCCAACCCAGCCTCCACACTGATCGAAAGCAGATCAATGGCATCTGGCAGCGCTTTCACAAGCTGATTGCGGCGTTGGCGAACTTTCGAGACTAGCCAGAGATCTGGCAGAAGAAAGCCAAGCACACCCAGCACCACAATCATAAGTACCGTAAAGAGGACACCGGAACCGCCAATCACATCGATCACCAGACCCAGGGCCGCCAGCAAAAACGCCACCAGCCCCTTAATGCCCATAAAGTCAGTAACGGTCAGATTGTTTGGCATCCCGGCATGCAGCAAGCGCTGTTGCGCTGTATCCATCACACTGCCAGGCGTATTGCGTGAGACCAGCCGTGAAAGCCCCTGCAACAGCGGACGGAAAAAACGCTCGGAGAACGGCTGCTCGAATTCCAACTCTTCGAGCGTGCGCGTGCGCGGCGCAAACTGGCGCAAGCGCTCTTCAATTGGCTTGGGGCGACCAGCCCCCGCCCACCCCAGCACCACCAGCATCACCCCAAAGAAGGCGAGAAACATCGCCAGAATAGGCATAAGAACGCTGAGCATGATCTGGCTCCCTCGTCTTCCAGTTGTTTACACCTCAATATTGACGATCTTCAAAATGACAAAGAACCCGGCAAGAATCATCGCCAGGCCGACTCCCACCAGGCACGCGCCGAGCCAATGCGTCTCGGTAAACAGCCGCAGCATATACGTTGGATTGATGGCAAACAGCACCAACGACAAAGCAATAGGCATTGCGGCAATGATGTAGCCCGAATATTGCTGCTGCGAAGTCAACACCCGGATTTCACCTTTCAGCTTCACCCGCTCGCGGATGGTCGTTGCGATGGTATCGAGAATCTCGGCCAGATTGCCACCCACCTCGCGCTGCACGTTAATCGCCGTGACCATCAAGTCCAGGTCATCCGACTGAATACGCTGCACCAGGCTCCCCAACGCCTCTTCCGGTGACCGGCCCAGACCCACCTCGCGCACCACACGCTCAAACTCCATCGACATCGGCGGACGCGCCTCGCGCGACACCAGTTCTATCGCCTGCAACAAGGCATAGCCACCACGCAGCGAGTTTGCCAGGAGGGTAATTGTATCCGCCAGTTGGCTATTAAACTCCCGCAGGCGCATTGAGCGCTTACGGTTGACAAACAGCTTGGGAAGTACCAGCGCTGCCACAAACAGCACCAGACCAACCACCACATTCTTTAGCGCGATCCCAATCAGGATGCCCAGGCAGGCAAACAACGCTACCGCAACCAGATACTCGCCCACCGTAATCTTCAAGTCTGCTCTGGCAAGATCACGGGCCAGCCGCTGACCGAACGTCTGGCGGCCTACAGCGCGGTCCAACACACGCGCCATCTGCAACCCACCGGCCTGCTTGGTCGCTTCGGTGGCCTTTCCACGCGCACCAAACGCCTCAAGCCGGCTGTGAATCGAGTTTTGACGGCGCATCACCCCCCGGCTCAGCCCAATAAAAATGAGCAGCACTGCCAGAAACGTGAGCGCGAAAAGCCCAAGAGAAAGAAGGCTATCCATAGGTTGTTCCCCAAAGCATTCCAGACCTTGAACAGCGCGAGAGGTCTACCACATATTGCCGTAGCCAAATACGGCAGGCGGTATATGAATCCCCGCTACTTCAAAGGTCTCAATAAAGCGCGGGCGGATGCCCGTTGGGCGCAGGCGGCCTTGAATCCGGCCATTTTCCACGCCCGTTTGCTCAAAGACAAAAATATCCTGCATCACCACCACATCGCCCTCCATCCCTTGTACCTCAGCAATATTGACCACCTTGCGGCTGCCATCCTTCATACGCGACTCATGCACCACCAACTGAATGGCCTTGGAAATCTGCTCGCGGATCGCCCGGTGGGGCAGGTCCATTCCAGCCATCAGCACCATCGTCTCCAGACGGGCCAGCGTATCGCGGGGGCTATTGCTGTGTGCCGTCGTCAGCGAGCCATCGTGGCCGGTGTTCATCGCTTGCAGCATATCCAGCGCCTCTCCGCCGCGACACTCACCAACGATGATGCGATCAGGCCGCATACGCAGGGCATTGGCAACCAATTCACGAATCGTAATCCGGCCCTTGCCCTCAATGTTGGCAGGCCGGCTTTCCAGCGTCACCACATGCTCCTGGCGCAGCTGCAATTCCGCCGCGTCTTCAATGGTCACAATGCGCTCGTCGTTGGGAATAAAGCTTGAGAGGACATTCAGCAGCGTCGTCTTTCCAGAGCCAGTGCCGCCAGACACCACAATATTGAGCCGCGCCTGCACACACGCGCTCAAAAACTCCACCATATCTGGTGTCAGCGTGCCGAAACGGACCAGATCCTGATCGGTCATCGGCGTCCTGGCAAATTTTCGGATGGTCAACACAGGACCAACCAGCGAGAGCGGCGGAATAATCGCATTCACGCGCGAGCCATCCGGCAGGCGCGCATCCACCATCGGCGACGTCTCATCGCAGCGCCGACCCAGCGGCGATATGATGCGATCAATCACCCGCATCACATGGTCATCATCCTTAAAATGAATATCTGTCCTATACAACCGGCCCGATTGCTCAACGTAGACCTGCTTGGGGCCGTTGACCATAATTTCTGTCACGGAATCATCTTTGAGCAGCGGCTCAATCGGACCCAGACCCAGAATCTCCGCCGCAATTGCCTCAAACAGACGCATGCGGTCCACGCGCGTCAGCACGATGCCCTCATGATCGAGGATCAAATTAAATAGCTCTTCAATCGTGCGACGCACCTGTGCGGTCTGGCTCAGATCAATTTTGGGATCCAGTTCAGCGATCAGCCTGTTCTGAACTTTGGTTTTCAGATCATAAAAGCTGTTCTCGCGTGAGACCGCCCCATTGCCACCTCCCAACGCGGTGCGCGCCTGAGGGGGCAGTTCAGGCACGCCATAGGAACTAGGCGCAGGCGGCGCGCCGCCTGAAAGCGCGCCAGTTCCTCCCATCCCATGTCCATTTGTTCCTGGCCGGCTTCCATTCGGGACTGGTGCATCTCCAAACCGTTTTAATAGCGCCATACGCACCCCTCTTTTTCTCGAAGATCAGCACCGTTCTCAGACGGCTTAACGCTTAAAGAACCCGCCGCGTTTGGGCTTGCCAGGCGGTCCGCCAGGCGGTCCACCCGATGGGCTGTTCTCCTCTTGCGTTGCCGTCAGCACCAACTGGCGCGTCAGCGCCACCAGTTGCTTGGTCAAAGGATGATTGCGATTTTGCAGCACAAAGGGCACTCCCCGATTGACGGCGTTCACCATCAGCTGATTCTCTTCCGGCAATTGCGCCGCCACCCGATGCCGCACCTGCTGCTCTAGTTGCTGGGGCTTAATGCCATAGTAGGATTGCACCCGATTGCACACCAGCACGATCTTCTGCTCTGGATAGCCCAGGCGCTCGGACACCTCGAAGAAGCGTGTCACCTTATTCAGCGAGGTAATCTCCAGCGTCGTCACCAGCACAATCTGATCGGCCATCTCCAGAATCGTCAGGTTGGACTCAGAGTAGGAGGCAGCAAGATCGATCACCAGATAGTCGAAATTCTCGCGCAGATCCACCAGGATACGCTTCATCTGTTCTTCAGTAAACAGTTCTGCCGTCTCCGGGTGCAGCGGCGCGCGCAGCACCATTAGCCCGCTATCATGCACAGCCATCGAGGTATGAATAATCTCGGCATCCAGGCTGACCGCCTCGCGCAAATCGTCGATGCTGCTAGGAGTATTCATATTGAGCAGCATATGAATATCGCCGGCCTGCAAGTCAGCATCGATCAGTGCCACCCGTTCCTGCGTCAACTGCCGCAGCACAATCGCCAGATTCATCGCTACCACGCTGCGCCCCACTCCTCCCTTACCACCAAAGACCGCGATAATATGCTGGCGCGCGCGAGGTGCCGACTGCGTCGGCGTATAGGCTGGCCTGGCCGGCGCGCGCTCCATCACCGCCGCGCGGCCTCCACCATTGTTGGCGCTTGGCCCCATCTCCCCCTGATCGCTCAAACGCTGCACCGGCACTTGCGAGGCATTGCGCAGCGTGCTGACAAGATGGTCGCTTGAAAAAGGTTTGGTCAGGTAGCCGCGCGCGCCGATCAACAATGCGCGCTGCAAATATTCTGGCTCCGCCTGCACCGACATCATCACTACCCGCGTCGGCACCTGCTGCAAAATAATCTCGGCTGCTCGCAGGCCATCCATATCGGGCATATTAATATCCATCAGGACAATATCAGGCGCCAGGCGCCCGGCCTTGGCAATCGCCTCGCGGCCACTGGTGGCTGTCGCAATGACCTGAATATCGCGCTCGAAATAGAGCAGCTTCTGCACGTTTTCTGTTGTATCGGGGACATCATCCACAATCATCAGACGGATGCGTCCCTCCCCATCATTATTCCATGCTTGCTGCATTGTCTCCTGGCTCTTCTGGCGCCTCTCGGCTACCTGGCCCCTGCTGGGGCTATCACACCTGTTAAACAAGGACGCCGGGCGCGTGGCACATCCATCTGTGGTCACCAGGCGCCCGGTAGATCGCTATCTGGCAAGCAGCACGTCCCTGATACTGCTATCCCTTGGCAACATTTCCATAGCCAAAGTGTTTAAAGATCGAGGTTCCATCCACCGATTGCGTGCCGCCGTCGGGGTTCGTGCCGCTTGGGTTGCCGGTATCACCCGGCTTGCGGATCACCAGCGTCAAGAGAAAACCACCGCGCTCCAGGTCTGCCAGATAGACAGCATCCTGGTTACTCACCACCAGGACGATTTTCCCCTTCACCGGCACATCCACCGCATAGACGTACAGATCACTCAGGGTGGTCTGCGAGATCGTATCGGTCCCGCCGGTGGTTGTTGCAACCTGGCCGGTCGCAATAATATTAATATAATCGCCTGGCTGAACGCCATACTCGGCGTTATCGATGTTCATCACGAAGAGTACCTGACCAGGCTTGAGGGCCGGCGGATTCACATTCGTCAGGCTCAAGCCAGAGGCCGTGCCAATATCCGCCAGGCGCGGGTCGGGATTACGCAAAATATCGCCCTGCAAGAAATCTTCTTTGACGACTTTCTTATCCAGCACCGTATTGAGCGCATCTTGATTGGTATAAAGATAGGCGTCAGGCGGCACTGCTTTCTTATCATACTGCTTGACCGCAAAGACATCCTGAATGCGCACATCCGAGCCGGTAGAATCATTCACAGTGAGGATGGTGCCGGCTTTCAGACTGACCTGCGCCGTCACTACCGAGACGGTCTGCCCTATCGTGCCCTGGACACTGCTTGTAATATAAAACACGATAGCAGCAGCAGCCAGCGCCAGGACCAGACCCAGCAGCATCAACGTTCGCCCGCCGCTATTGCGTTGGCGAGGAGGGCGTACCTGCGTTTGCATGCGTCTAGACCTGCCTTCCTTTTGTCTCTCAGAGAACGCGAGAGCGCATTGAAAAAAAACAACCCAAGAGAAATGTTTTAGATCTGTGCGGCGTGTGGGCAGCCGCTTCTTCTGAAAGCCAGCCCCCCCTGGAGCGAACAGACACAAGAATAAGTGCTGTACCTGACCGTATTTCCCCAGAGGAGGCTGGTTGCGACCTCAGCGTTAGAGGCCGTGCGTGATGTTGCTGAAGATATCGCCGATCTGTGGACCCATCAGCACCAGGATTGCAATCACAACGATTGCTACCAGCGCGATGATCAGCGAATACTCGACGAGTCCTTGCCCTTTTTCGCCCTTCCGCAGCATGGGTAATTTCATCTCCAAGTGTCCCCTTTCTTCCCAGCACAAGCCAGGTTACTGTGTGTGGTCGCCGCCCCGCCGTTCCCCAGTTCCGGTGCAAGCGCTCTATCCAGACATACGGACATGCCGCATGCTGAATCACATAAAAAGGTCTTCTTCCCTGAGGGAGCGAAAGCACCCCCGCCTTGCGGAAGAGGGCAGCCTCAACCCAGCGCAATTATAACATAGCGCCCTTTTCCTCCTTAGCAGAGAAAGGCGCTCAAAAGCCGGCCTTTCCTCAGGTCTGTTTCCCCTTTCTGTTACCCTTAACGGGTAGCGTGGTAGGTGGTAACGGCACCCACTTGTTCTTCCCAAAAGCAAAACGGCCCAAAAGGGCCGTTTTCAATCAAACACTTCAAATAGCCAAAAATTCCTAACTGTCCGCTTAGCCGGCTGCTCGCGGGCGCGGTACGGTCAACTCGATCTTGGTGCCTCGTCCTGGCATGCTCTCCACCTGCAAGCGCGTCCCCAGCATCTCGGCACGCTCCAGCATGCTTGGCAAGCCCACCGTCTTGCGCTGGTTGACCTCAGCCATCACTTCCTCCACATGGAACCCCTGCCCATCATCCTCAATGGTCAAGGTCGCCCCAAGTTCATGAAGAGCAAACGTGACGAGCGCCTGGCTAGCATTCGCGTGCGCCACCACATTGCCAAGCGCCTCCTGAGCAATACGGAACAAGGACACCTCAATCGGCGAAGGTAAACGCCGCTCTGGGCCACGCATCGAGAACGAAATCTGAATGCCACTCTTGTTCGCCAGATCCTGCGTATAACGCCTGAGGGTTGGGATCAGGCCCAAATCGTCCAACGTCATCGGGCGCAGCTCAAAGATAAACTTGCGCGTCTCTTGCAGCGTGCTGCTCACCGCGTTTTTCAGATTGATCAACTCCTCGTGGGCACGCGCCCGGTCACGCTCCATCGCCCGTTCGCAAATCTCCGCCGAAAGCACCACATTCGCCAAATCCTGCGCCGGCCCATCGTGCAACTGCTGGGCAATCCGCTGGCGCAGTTGCTCCTGCGTCTGGATCATCCGCGCCAGGCTGGCGACAGCCGGATCTAAATCGTCGCCACTCTTCTGGCGGTCCTGCTGGAGACGCACCAGGGTATTGAGTACCTGCAACAGCGAACGTTGGTAGCGTTCAAAGGCGCGCTGCTTATCCTGGAAGCGCTCACGCTGCTCCTGCATCATAAAGACCCGCATCTCGGCCTCGCTAGAAGCCAGATAGGTGGTGCGAATCTCCTGGCGGGCAAAGGTCTCCAGCCGCGCCTCCATCTCGCGCACGCGAGCAACCGTCTGGGTCTTGCGCTGATTGGCGCGATCAAACTCGGTGCCCGCCTGGCGAACCAGCAGCTTGATCTCATCAAGTTCGCGGGAGATTTGCTCATACTCCTGGCGAACCACTGCCATTAACTCATCCAGGCTCGACAGGCCAGGCACATCGTTCGGGTCCGGCGAACGGTTGTTTTCACCAAATCCGGGCACGGCAACACCCCCTCGGCGCGCTGCGGGGCCACCGAGTGGCCCAGTCCCAGTAGCTCCCGGCTGGCTGCGATAGGGAGAACCCGCCCCATTCCAGTCCGAGCCAGGCGCCGGGCTATATTCACGAGACATGCCCTGATCCTTTCACCGGCCAGTATCTACATATCAGACATCTTGATCCAGCCGTGACGGAGCGCATGCACCACCGCAGCCGTGCGGTCATTCACCGATAGCTTCTTGAGAATCGACGTAATATGGTTCTTGACCGTCTGATCGCTGATCTTCAGCGACTTCGCGATCTCTTTGTTGCTGTTGCCGCGCGCAATATAATCCAAAATCTCCACTTCACGGCTGGAGAGTGGAGAGAAGAGGGTCGTCTCTACCGCTTCCTCCTCAATCGCCATTTCCCGGAAGGTCCGCAGCACCCGGCTGGCAACCATCGGGCGCGAAAGCACGTTATCGTTAATTAAATAGGCGCCCTGGTAGACCTGGCGCACCGCGCTCACCAGGTCTTCCGGCTTGATGTCCTTGAGAAAATAGGCTGCCACCCCCACCTTCATCGATTGAAAGAGTTGCTCTTCATCCTCGAAGGCCGTCAGCATAATAATGCTCACGCGCGGCAACCAGTGGCGCAACTGGCGCGAGAGTTCCAGCGGATCGCCTGCCCCCAGCAGCGCATCCAGCACGACCACATCCGGGTTTTGTGCCCGCGCCTGCTCCAGCGCGCTTTGCGCATCAGACGCTTCGCCTACCACGCTGCAATCCCCCGTCTGCTCCAGCACACAGCGCGCGCCCTGGCGGAACAGCGGATGCTCATCAACGAGCATCACGCGAATCGTATCTGATCCCTCTGAGGCGCTCTCCGCCGCGCCTGCTGTTGGTTGCTGCGCCATTCTGGTCATACGCTCCCTGGCTTGCACACAAGACCCCTGATACCTTACAAGAGCCGTCTACGGACTTCCTACGAGGAAACACACATAATGAAGCACACCTCTACACGCGGCAAAAGGCAAACCGCCCTGGTTGCCCATGTGATCGGTGGCCTGCCTCTTGCTTTGCCGGATAGGCTTGCGGACCCTACGCGCCGTAGTGCAGCATCATGTCACGAATCTGGTGGCTGATCGCCAGCGCCTCCTCAAACGGGCGCTGCCACATATTGCGGCCAAAGATCAGGCCCGTCGCCCCAGAATCCATCGTCAGCTTCGCCTTTCCCAGCAGATCCTCGTCGTTTTCCATCTCACCACCGCTGAAGAGGACCAGGCAGCGCCCGGCAGACTTGACAACCATCTCGGTAGCTTCCTCGTGCGATGGATGCAGCGTATTATACGGCTTGGGAGCCAGTTGATCCTTCTCCGGGTTGATTTTTGGCACATTCACCTTGACAATATCGGCGCCCACCTCGCTGGCTACACGCGCCGCGTAGTCAACCGCCCAGAGGCTCTCGCGCCCGCCCTTGGCCTCCACGAACTCGCCGCGTGGATAGGCCCAGACGATAATGGGCATCCCATAGCGATCAGCATCCTCGCGCACCTTGCGGAACTGCGCGAAGTCCTCATCCTGGCGCGGCGACCCGACATAGAGCGTATAGCCCACCGCGTCGGCGCCCAGGCGCACAGCGTCCTCTACCGAAGCCAGGCAGGGCGAGATCGGGGCTTTATCCGATGGAATCTCGGTCTTGCCATTCAGCTTCAGCACCAGCGGCACATCGCCGACATAGCGCTGCATATACTTCTCAGCAATACCAATCTGAAAAACAATCCCTGAAAAACCGCCCTCTTTCGCCAGGCGCAGTTGAAACTCCGGGTCTGCCGCCGGCGGGTTCACAAAGAAGTCGCGGGGTCCATGTTCCAAGCCCTGGTCAATCGGAAGAAACAGCAGTGTCCCATTGGCCGGACCATACTTATACATCAAGCGGTGCAAACGGGTTCGCTTGCCAGGGCTGAGTTCCAGATCAGCCAGCGTAGGCCGTTTCACACGGGTCATTGCCATAAAGCGTTCCCCCTTTATAACGTGCAGTAGCCTGTCTCTATCCTGCACACAATCAAGCGACTCGCGCGCAATTGCTCCAAATCGTCAGCATGGCTATCGCCAGTAATAGCTGAAAAAATTATATCATGCGCCAGGGGGGTGCAAATGAGTCTCAGGCTTCCTGGACTGGGTTATTGCCGCTCCAACCGCTTCAGGGTCATATTCACCGCCGTCCGCAGGCTTTCTATGACCCCCTGCCCACTCACGGCAATTGCTGGGAAGCTGGGCAGGCGGGTCGGGTTTAAGTATTGCTCCAGCATCGGCACCGGCAGGGCATCGGGCAGGTCGCGCTTGTTCCACTGCATCACGATGGGAAACTCGCGCGCATCCTTGCCCATGCGCGCTAATTGCTCGTTCAGTTCACTCCAGCTTTCCTGGTTTTCATCAAGCTTATCGCGCGCAGAGTCGGCGACAAAGATGACGCAATCAGTTCCCTTGAGGACAGAAATGCGCGTCTGCTGGTACAGCACCTGGCCGGGCACGGTATAGAGTTGGAAGCGGATGGAGAACCCATGCACCTTGCCTAATTCCAGGGGCAGCAGATCAAAGTAAAGCGTGCGCTCGGTTTCCGTATCAATGGAGACCATCTCACCGACATCGCGCGGGTTGACGGTTTTGTGGATATAATGGAGATTGGTCGTCTTTCCGCAAAGGCCAATCCCATAGTACACGATCTTGCAGTTAATTTCCCGCTTCGCCATATTGATAAGTGACATAGACGCTCCTCGATGTCTACTTGGTCTCGCTGGCGCACAACACACGGCTGGCGGCAATCAGCGGGTCGGTTGGTGAGACGAACCAGGCCAGAACGGCCAGCAGTGGCACTGCCCTTGCTCAAGAATCAACAGCCTCCCTCTCGTCCCACAATGAGCCGTAGGGCGAATGGCCTGGTACAGTATAACGTATTTTGAGCGGAAAGCCAACAATTACGAACCGTCATCAAGGTGGAGGGATGTGAGTTCCAATAATCTGCTCACTAGCAAATCGATTGCCAAATCACAGAACTCTCCGGTCAACAATCGGCTGCAACGTTTCTGGCGCGCGGCCTGGCCGGTTGCGCTGCGCGCTGGAATCAGCGCGCTGGTGCTGGGCGTGTGGCTGAGCTTTTCCAGCATCGATCTCGGCCAGGTATTTCAAATTCTCGGCCATCTGAGCGGCCTCACCTTGCTGGCAGCGCTGGCCGCCGGCATCGGCGCCGGCATCATGGCGGCAGCCAAATGGCAGGTACTGCTGCGCGCGCAGGGCGTGCGCATCGGCTTCTTCCGCGTCTGGCAATTCAATATCATTGCGGCCTTCTATGGGCTGGTGCTGCCAGGCACGGAAAGCGGCAACGCCGTCAAGGCGCTGCTGTTGGGGCGCATCAGCCGGCGCGCAACGGGCGTCTGGGCGGCTATGTTGGCCGATCAACTCAATTTGCTGCTGGCCTTCGCGCTGATCGCCTTCGCCGGGGTGAGCGTCATCGCCACCGACGCCCAGCTTGCCGGGCGCGGCGCCTGGATCATTGGCGCGGGATTGACCGTCGCCGGCGTGCTGCTCTTTCATCTCTGTTTTTTGGCGCCCCCGCTGGCCGCGTTCATCCGCCGTCTCCTGCGCCCGATCAGCCGGCTGCTGCGCTGGCGCGGCAAGAGCGGCGCAGCCATACAAACATCCACCGCAGGCGAGGCGACACCTCCGCAGGCTCCTGCACTCGAAGATGGCTGGCTGGCGCGCTTCTGGGATGCCCTGGCAGGCTACCAGCAGCACCTTCCAGCGCTTGGCCTGGCAACCTTGCTAAGCGGCGCCTATCAAGGCTTTCTCGTGCTGGCAGCCTACCAATTTGCCCTGGGGCTGGGCATACAAGTCTCCTATCTGAATCTTCTGTGGGTCATGACGTTGATCTCTATCGCCCAGGCGCTGCCAATCACCTTTGCCGGCATTGGCGTGCGCGAGGTCGCCCTGACCTATCTGCTGGGTGGCCTGGGCGTGCCTGGCCCGACGGCCATCGCGCTCTCGTTTGCCGTGCTGGCGCTGAACGCCACGCTGGGCCTGCCCGGCTCCGTGCTGCAAATCTTTCTGCCGGCTCCCGCGCAAGCAGAGCCGGGCGAGCCACTTGCTTCCCAGGGGGAAACCTGACGCAAATCTCTCTGGCAGCCTTGACAAAGTTGCTGGGATGATGTATAGTTACCTTTGCGTCGCGGGGTAGAGCAGTGGTTAGCTCGTCGGGCTCATAACCCGGAGGTCGGTGGTTCGAATCCACCCCCCGCTACCACGACGCGGGATAGAGCAGTGGTTAGCTCGTCGGGCTCATAACCCGGAGGTCGATGGTTCGAATCCATCTCCCGCTACCATTCGGCGGGGTAGCTCAGAGGTAGAGCAGGGGACTCATAAGCCCTTGGTCGTGGGTTCAAATCCCTCCCCCGCTACCAGAAAGCTTCCAGGGGGCAAAGCAGCAGCGGGCACAGGGGCAAGCAAAAGATAAGACCCTGTGTTCGCTGGTTTTTTTATGATGCTTCTCTATGCACCAGCCTCACGCGGCAGCACGCTCCTTGCCAAGGCAGATGCGCAATTGCTCAGCAAGATCATGCAGGTGTTCAGTTCGGCAGGTTGTTTGGTTTCCTGGAATAAACTGGATGTTTACCTCTTGAGCTTTCGTCACGCTCCCCCACTTCCCTGCCCTACGATTGCTCGGCTCTTCACGTGACCAGAAGTAGGTCGTTCTGCCTGGATAGGGTCGAGGGATATACTTCGACGTCAGCCAGAGAAAGATGCCTAGCCAGTTGTGGTGGAGCAGATCAGCGCTTGGGATGAGCGGGAGATTGAGCATGCCCCTGGCGCGCAAGTCCCGGTAGTGTGCAGGGTGCAGCACTCTGACCCGCAGCAACCGATAGACATGCAGCAGAGAAAGAAACACATCTAAACGGTGTTCCGGGCGCAGCCGCAGCAGACCGCCGACGCGACGAACCAGGCCGCACACCACCCTTGGCCCAAGCATCCTGAACAAATCAGGGCCAGCCCTGGGTTCAATCATCACTAATACCTCGACCTCCTGCCCCTCTGCTCGAAGTTGCCGGGCTATCTCAAAAGCAATGAGGCCGCCGCCACAAAAGCCTACCAACTGGTACGGACCCTCTGGCTGAATCGTCCGCAGCGAGGCTACATACCTTGCCGCCATTGCCTCGAAGGTGGGCATGGCCCGCAGCTCAGCAGATTGAAACGGGTCTAGCACATAAAATGGCTGATCTGGCCCCAGATCGTGCGCCAGGTGGAAACAATAAAAAGCGCCGCCCTCCGTATGGATATGGATATAAAAAAGAGGGCGCCTGGACCCTCCACGCTGGACCGGCACGACGGCAGGTCGAAAGGTTGCTGAGTCCGGCGATTCTTTGGCAGGTGCAGAGAGAGCGTTGCTCGTCCTGTTGGCCTGAGGGAATGCTCTATGCAAATCCTTTTTGAAAAGAATATGTTTCGTCGGTGAGGGTTTTGAAGTATC
This sequence comes from uncultured Ktedonobacterales bacterium, assembly GCA_964522745.1. Taxonomy (GTDB): domain Bacteria; phylum Chloroflexota; class Ktedonobacteria; order Ktedonobacterales; family DATBGS01; genus DATBHW01. Next base: position 6,052 of record CAZFWN010000064.1, on the reverse strand, counting down.
TGGAGTTGAGGTCATATCACGTCCATTCCTAGCGGGCAAAAAGGTTTCGTACCACGTATAGCCCTTCCTAAAGCGAGCCTTCCGGCCTCCACGCCTTAACGGGTTTCCAGTAAAATGAGACTCTTCATAAGTCGTTCAAAGCGTTGGCAGTGCCCTGCAGGTATCGTACCAGCAAGGCATCCACTTCCCGTCTGCTTATAGCAACGTAATAAAACCAGGCCCGGCCAGAAGACAATGGACCAGAGCGAGCAGCATTGCTCGCTCTGGTCCATTTTTGGGGCGCTTTTCAACATGCCCTCTGGCCTTTGGGCCATCAGGCTTGATTGTTGGAAACTTTTTCCAGGCGCGTCAGTTTCGCCTCAAGCGTCTTGCGACCAAATGGGGGCGCAAAGTCCACCTCCACCAGTTCAAAATTCCCGACCATCCGGCTGCTGACGACCCTGCCCGTGCCATACTTCTCATGCCTGGCAGCATCATCAGGGAAAAACTTCGGCTCCGGGTAATCCCCCTCAGCAGCAAAAGCGCCAGCTTGTGTTGAGGGGACGCTGGCCGCCGGCAAGGCAGACACCAGGGGCGCCCCCACTGCCGGCTGGGCATACGCAGCCGGAATAGGATGTTCCACAGGCGGGGGCAGTATCCAGTGATCGGGGTCCGCCGGTGCGTCCTCGGCTGGAATCAGCCCATCCTCTGCTGAAGCCGGCTGCGGCTGCTCTGCTACCACGCTGCGGCGCCAGGGTTGCCCCCAGGCAGATGAGCCTGCCGGCTTTGGCTGCGCATCCTGTTCATCGCTGCGCGCCGCCCACTCCTGGCGCAGTTCGGCGGCTCGGCAGATGATGCGATGCTCTAACGCGGCAGCGTCCTCTTCGGGAGCATTCGCGCTGGACTGCGCGCCCTCCGGGGGAATGCCCAGCAGGCGTAACCGCGCAAGCAGCGCCTCCAGCGTGTACTCAGGATCGCGGAAAAACTGGCTGCCGCGAATGCGCGAGAAGCGCCAGCCCAGGCGCTCAAGGATCGCCTGGCGCGTCATATCCTCCGCCAGTTGCTCCTCAGGATACCAGCGATCCCCATCACAGGCAATTGCCAGACGCTTGCCCGCGCCCTCCACCACCAGATCAATCGTGTGTGTGCCAACCGGCCACCGAGATTTCACCCGGTAGCCCGCTTGCAGCAGCATCTGCATCACGCGCTGCTCAAGCTCAGATTCGATGTCCTGCTCTGAAGTGCCCGACACGCGCTGGCGTGTGTCAGCGTCCCCGGCATATTGAATCAGCCGGCGCCGGATGTCGTCCGGCTTGAGATCAGTCTCAGGATCGAGGGAATGCACCACCCAGAGCTGATCGCGCGCCCGGCTGGTCGCCACATTGAAGCGCTTCTTAAAGAGCTTGCCCGGCCCATCCAGACGCACCGGCAATGGCCCAGCGCCTATTGGCGCATCCACCATCGATAGGAAGACCACATCGCGTTCATCACCCTGAAACTGGGCCGCGTTGCCACACTGGATACGCCGACGGGTATACTCTGCCGGCGAGAGATAGCGCTGCAAGAGCGTATCGATGCGCAGGGCTTGCTCTTCACCAACCATTGAAATCACGCCGAAGGTGGCCCCATCGTACTCTGGCTGCTCAACGGCTGCCACCAGCAACGAAGCGATGGTAAGCGCTTCCTCATCATTGACCTTATCGCTGGAGGTCGCCTGCGCAACCCGATAGGCCAGCACATGCGGGCGGCGCTTGATCTCGCTCGCATCACGCAGGGGCTTGATCTTGCCATCATACGAGAGGCGGTTGCTAAAGGCGATGATCGGCGAGACGCAGCGGAAATGCTCGCGCAGGCAGACCGGCTTGAAGGTGGTCTGTGCCAGATCATAGATCGAACATTGCCCGTCGTAGAGCATGGCGTTCGGGATACCGGCCAGATGCTCATCAATCAACCGCTGGACCTCATCGAGCCGCTGCCCAACCGCCGACGGGCTGACCTGCTCGTGATCGCCCACCACAATGACCTGCCGGCTCATGTAGACAGCAGCCAGCGCCATCAGATCGGCCTGGCTGGCTTCGTCGATGATCACCACATCAAAACGGTTGCGCTTGGGATCGAAGTTTTCGACGACCCGGCTCAGCGGCATAATCCAGACCGGCACAGCGCTCTGGCAGATGGGCATCAGTCGGCGCGCCTCGGCTAGCAGCCGGGGGGCGCGCTTGCCTTTGCCTTTGCCCGCTTTTTGCATCAGTTGTTTCCAGCCCTGAAGCGCCCGCTGCTGCTCTGGCGTGGTGCGCCGGACCTGCGCCGCCCAGGCTTTTCTCTCAACCAGCAGCGCGGTGGTCTGTCGCAAGCTGCTGCTCAGTTGGGCGATACGCGCCTGGAGTTCTTCGAGCGAGCGCTTCGCCCGGCGCTCCAGTTCATCATCAAGCTGTCTCCAGGCCCAGGCTTCAGCCGGGTCGCCAGGAAGCTCCGGCTCGCCATGTATCCCAGCACGATTACGGATCGCGGCGGCCCAGGCTGGCGCGTTCGTTTCCAGGTTCGTCAAGAGTGCCAGCCGGCGCGCCAGCACCTTGCGCCGGCTATACAGATCGGCCAGGCGTTCAAACGCCTCTCGATAGGTTGTCACATCAAGCTGCTCGACAGCAGCCTGGGCGTGCCGGACGACTTCGGCCTGGGAGGCGCTCCCGCCGAACAGTTCCAGGCGCCGCCGCAGTTCAAGCAGTTGGGCCTCGCCATAGGTAGAGGACCGGCGATTGATCTCGGCAGTGAGGATGGCCGGCAGGCGTTGCAGCGCAGCCTCGCGCAGCCGCAGCAGATCGCCATGCTCAGCCAGATTGATGGGCATCTCTGCCAGAAAGGCGTCGATCTGAAAGCCCTGCTGAACCAGCGCCTCCTCCAGCGGCGCCCAGGTGGTGGGAAACCACTCCAGGCATTGGCGCAGCAGCGGCACATATTGATGAAAGGCTTTCTCCGGCTCGGCTCCGAGCGCTGCCGCGTCTGGCCCATCCAGCGCCGCCATCTGTCGCTGCCAGCGGTCTACCAACTCGGCGCGGGCAGCTTGCAGCCGCACCAGCAGACGCAGCGCCTCAAAATGCTCTGGCAATTCCGGCGGACGCCGCTTCACCTGGGTGCGCTCAATCACCACTTTCCAATCGCGGTGCGTCATCAATTTGATGGCAGTGAGCTTCCCACCGGCTTTCAGGTAGCCCCAGAGATCATCAAGCACCTGCTCGATCCGATCCGGCAGGCAATCTGCCGGGATCATCGGCGCGTACTGCAACAGCATTGGCTGCGCCTGCGCCGCCAGCGTGTAGACGCGCTCGATCTCGGCCAGCAGATCATCCCAGGCACGGCGGGCAGGGCCACCCTCGCGGCCTGCCGTCAGCGCGGCTAGGCGCCAGCGCGTCTCATCGCGCAGCGGCTCAAGAGCCTGAAGCACCTGATGCTGGATCGTTTCAAGCTTCCCTGGCGGCTCGTCTTCAGGAGTCTCGCCCCACAGGTCGCGCCGGTGCTGTGTATCCTGCTGCTGCAAGCGTTCGCGTTCAGCCACCAGGCGCTCAAAATCGCTGGGCGGCAAAAGCTGCTGGGGATCAGGCAGCGCCAGCGCCAGTTCTTTCTCATCGGCAGCACTGACGAGCGCATTCGAGCGATACAATTCGATCAGTTCACCAGCCGACAGGAGCAGCGTCTCGCCAGATACCACTGGCGCCGGAATCCAGCCGGCCCGCGTTCGTTTGTCCGCAATCTGCCGGGCGGCCTGGGATGGGGCATACTGCTCTCCGTCCCATTCCAGAGAGCGGTATTCATCAGCGCGCGCCGCTTTCAATCGTTCGCGCGTCTCGCGCAGTTCGCGCAGCAGATCGGAACGCTGGCGCAGGAGGACAGCCGCGTCACGCTCCAGGGCGTCGGCATCCGAAAACGCCAGCCGCTCAGTAATCTCATCGACGGCATTTTCCATCTGCTTGCCCTCATCATCCAGCACACTCACACACAGCGCTTGCAGCGGCTCAACCACCTGATCGCGCAGCACCTTGAGCGCCTTGGCCGTGTGGCTGGTGACCAGCACGCTCTTGCCCTGCGCCAGCAAGTGCCCCACCAGATTAGCAATCGTATGTGTCTTGCCGGTGCCTGGTGGCCCCTGCACCAGCACCGCTCCGTAGTGTTCCAGCCGGCGGGCAATATCGACCTGCTCGGCATTGGCCGGTTTGCTCAGCAGCACCTCTTCATCTTCGCCGTTGGGCGAATCCAGCGCAGAGACTCCCGCCAGGCGCTCCTGCTCCTCTGGCCTCTGAGCATCGATGCCCACAATGCCGGTCAGCGAGAACGGCAGGTCTGGCTGCGTCGGCACGTCCTCAAGGATCGATTCAAGCGCCACGCCAAAGCCGAGCGTGCGGTGGCGCAGGAACACCACCGGGTCACGGCTGATGCTTGGGATATGCTCCACGTCATCGGGAATGCTCTCGCCGGCAAAGCGCCCATAGGGCGAAAGCTGGGTGACCAGCCGGCGCAGAAAGCTCTCGGTCTCTTCGCCACCCAGCGGATGCCAGCCGCCGCGCTCCAGATCTTCGCGGCACGAGGCGATAGCTGCCGCCTGAATATCGGGCAAGGAGCGGAAGAGCGCGGTATATAATTCGGGCGGATACTCGGCCTCAGCCAGCGTAAACTCAGGAATGTCGGGATTGAAGCTTAATTGCAGGCGCAGCAGCAGGACCGGGTGATGCACCTCTAGCCCACTCTCATGCTGCCAGTGCAGCAGCCCATCGCCCAGCAACAATTCCAGGCGCTCCGCCTCGCGCCCCAACTGGGCGTGCAACGCATAGAGCCGCTCAAAAATGGTCATTGCCCGGCGCGCCGGGCGCTCCTCATCGGCCCAGGTATCGCGCTCGGCCTTCCATCGCTCCAGCGAGTTTTGCCGCTGAGGCGATGCGTCAAAGCGCAGCGAACGAACCTCCCCATCCGGCTCAAGCGTATGCTCAGGGTCAACAATGGAGGGCTGGACCAGCACTTTGCCATCCACCTGCCGCCAGCCAGGCAGAAGCCAGGGAAGAATCTCGGCAGGCGGCTCAGGGGGATCGGTCAGGCGGGGCCGGCGCACCTTCAGAATAAAGTCATCGGTAGCGGCGGCGCTCTCGCTGGCTGCGCCCGCTATGCTGCCTGCCTCGTCGCTATCGCGCGTGCTGGCGGCAGCCATGCCCAGGCCCCGGCGAACGCTCGGATGGTCGGGCAGATCATGCAGCCAGAGGAGCCAGGGCTGGCCCGCAATCTCGCGCTGAATCGGATTGCGCAGTTGATGCAGCGCCTGGAGATAGCGAAAGACTTGCAGCAGTTTTGGGCGCGCCAGATCGTGCGCCTCAGGAGCAAGGGATATTTGAGCCATCTCATCCTCATCTTTAACTATACATTGGTTATAACTACATATTGGCTATACGAATACCACCACGTAACAGTAAGGAACACAATGAAAGAAGCATCGATTCCTACACAAGAAGAAACGATCTGCCAGGGAGCAGAGGTCACAACTTCGCGGTTCTGGCGCGAAGCGCGCCAGAACCGCCCCATGAAAAACCCATACCTCAGCCTACGAAGCAATCTCCATGCCAGAATATAGTATATTTGTTCCATGATTGCAAGCGCCCATCGCCATCATGAGCAAGAACAGACACCCTGAGCAAGGTGTTGAAAAACTACTTGACGCGGCGCATCATCCCTTTTTCAACAGCCTGCTGAGGTTGTGCGACTCGATCCGCCTGGGGCGGCACCGATAAGGCAACGCTATATGCTATGATGGTAACAAACAAGGGAGACTCCCAGAGAGAGGAAGTGAGGCGGCCACTATGGCAAATCTAACCATCTCAGAACGCGCCTATCAGAAACTCCAGGCACTGGCGAAGCAGCGAGGAGAGGCACCTGAAGAAGTGCTTGAAGATCTCCTGGGGATCGAGGATGACGCTGGAAAAATCTACGATACTCTGGATGACTTCTTCCGCTCGCTCGGACTCAGCCAGCAAGCCATTGATCGCGTGAACGCCCAACCAGACGACGCTGACCCTAGCGAGTACGCACCCCACAT
>CAZFWN010000063.1:0-25753 GCA_964522745.1 uncultured Ktedonobacterales bacterium | reverse complement strand
CTGCAGAAACGATACCAGCGGTGGCAGCCAGAGGTCATTCTGGGGCGCCGCTGGCAACTGGTCGGCCTCGTGCGTAAGGCACTGAACCTTAGAGGCCATAGGCATTGATCTGTCCCTGCTCATCACTGCAATAGAGCCGCCCCCGGTGGAGCCGCACATGGGAGCGCTCGATCTCACGTCGCCTCAGGAGTCTAGACCGAGAGCGCTGGAGGGCCTGTGTGGCCTCTGTTTGCCCTCAAGTCGGAACATGGCGTGGTGAGGACAAGGAATCAGGCTATCCTCTCGTTGGAGGGCAAACGGAGCCAGCATAGGGGGAGCATATCCAGTGGGTCAATTCAGCCGAGATAGTTGACATATCACTATTGATGTGTCTATAATATTATTGACGTGTCAATAATGGGAGGGGGCTGATGAAAGCCTCCAAATGAGGAGGTCCACGACATGAGTGGCGGCGAACTGGGAGCCGGGGCGGCAAAGCGGCAGCGGCTGACGGCTCGGGAGCTGGCGATCTGGCGTTCCCTGCTCGATACGACCGCCGAGCTGCGGCGGGTGCTGGGAGCGCAGCTCCAAACGTCTGGTCTCTCGCCCGGCGACTATCAAGTGTTGCTTGCGCTCCGAGAAGCCGAGGGCCAGCGGCTGCGCTCGTCGGAGCTGGCGGCAACCATCGAGTGGGAACGCAGCCGGCTCTCTCATCATCTCGGACGGATGGAGCGACGCGGTCTCATCCGGCGCAACGACTGCGCTACGGACAGTCGCGGTGCCGAGGTGTCGCTCACCGAAAGCGGCGCAGCAGCGTTCCGGCGGGCGAGTGCGCCTCACTTGCGGGCGATCAAGCAGCATTTTGGGGACGTGCTGACCCCCGAGCAATTGGAGGCGCTCGCCGATGTCTTGCAGGCGCTCCAGCGCCATCTCCAAGGAGAGGTGAGTGCTGGTCGCACGGGAGGTATCCATCGATGACCACTATTGCTCTGCCGCAGACGCGGCTGCCACGGATCGCCGTACTCGGGGCCGGTCACGTCGGCCCGGTCACCGCACGGGTCGCCAGAGAGGCGGGCTACCAGGTATCAATCGCGGCTTCGGGGGATCCGGAGCAGATCGCGCTGATCGCGCAGGTACTCGCCCCAGGAGCCGAGCCACGCTGGGCAGCAGGCGCTGTCCGTGAGGCAGACCTCGTGATACTGGCGATCCCGCTGCGTAAATTCACGACGCTTGATCCTGCCCTGCTGGACGGCAAGCTCGTCGTCGATGTGATGAACTACTGGCCGCCGGTCGATGGCGTGGTAGATCTGTTCGAGGATCGCAGCTCAGGCAGCAGCGAGATTGTGCAGCGGCGGCTCGTGGGGTCGACGGTCGTCAAGACCCTCAACCACATCGGCTATCACGAACTCGAAGACGAACGCCGACCAAAGGGCTCGCCGGAACGCCGCGCGCTCGGGGTGGCCGGCGATGATCCACGAGCGGTGGAGGTGGTGGCCGAACTCGTCGAGCGCATCGGCTACGACGCGGTACGACTCGACCGCTTGAGCGCGGGCCGCCTGTTCGAAGCAGGGGGTCCTGTTTTCGGGGTATCGCTGCACCGCGCCGCGTTTGAGCTGGTGGTCAGCGCTGAGGCAGCGTAGGACAGTACCGGCTCCCCAGACCCATAGCAAAAGGAACGCATGCACATGACCACAACACCCTCCAGGGCTGCACCCGAGCAGTTCCCCCTGACCTTCGGCCTTGACACCTTCGGCGATGTCACAAACGACGAGGAGGACCGTCCCCTCTCGCACGCGCAGACCATCCGCAACCTCGTTGAAGAAGGGGTCCTGGCCGACCAGGTCGGCGTGGAGTTCTTCGGGATTGGCGAACACCACACCGATGGCTGGCCGCTGTCGGCTGGAGACGTGGTGCTTGGGGCGATCGCGGCACGCGCTTCCCGCATCCATCTGGGGTCGGCGGTCACCGTCTTGAGTTCGGACGATCCCGTCCGGGTGTTTCAGCGCTACTCCACGCTCAACGCCCTCTCCGGCGGGCGGGCAGAGGTTATTCTCGGTCGGGGCTCCAGCATCGACTCGTTCCCGCTCTTCGGCTATGACCTGGCCGACTACGAGGAGCTCTTCGAGGAGAAGGCCAGCCTCTTCGCTGAACTCATGAAGGGCGGGCCCGTGACCTGGCAGGGCAAGACCCGCGCACCACTCCACCACCAGGATGTGGTGCCACACCTTGAATTCGGGCCGTTTCCGGTGTGGATCGGGGTCGGCGGCAGCCCGCAGTCGGTCCTCCGCGCTGCCCGCCTCGGCTTCTCGCTGATGCTCGCCATCATCGGCGGACCCCCAGTGCGCTTTGCCCCGTTCTCACGCCTGTTCCTGCAAGCCCTGGAGCGGTTCGGTCGCCCTGCATTGCCGATCGGCGTACATGCGCCGGGGCACGTTGATGTGACCGACGAGCAGGCCCGCGAGGCGTTCTGGCCGCGCTACCGGGAGGTCATTCAGCGCGTCAGCGAGACCCGCGGATTCGCCGTCCCGACCAGGGAATCCTTTCTGCGGGAGATTGGACCACAGGGAGCGCTCTACGTGGGATCGCCAGAGACGGTCGCTCAGAAAATCGCGGCCAATCTCCCCGCGCTTGGCGCGACTCGCTTCGACCTGAAATACGGGATGGGTGGGCTCTCGCATGAAGCGCTCATGAGGGCAATCGAACTGTACGGAACTCAAGTGATCCCCCGCGTTCGGGAACTCCTGGCGTAAGCGCCAGGTCGCCGCGCTCGGATCTCTTGGATCGAAGCGCAGTGACTCGCCTGCGACCGAATATCCAGGCAGGTGCGGGCCTTCTGGAGGCCAGGACAGCACAAAGTGAAACTATCTGAGGAGAGGGAGCCATGGCAAACAACGAGGGGAAAACCCTCCATATTGTAAACAACCCAGGCGCTCACCGCTGGGAAGGCCACCTCAATGAGCACCTCGCGGTGGTCGACTATCGGCAGAGAGGGGAGACGATTTTCTTCCTCCACACCGAAGTGCCGCACGCACTGGAAGGCCAGGGTGTCGCGAGCCAGTTGGTGAAGACGGCGCTAGAGGACGCACGCAACGAGCGCCTGGCGGTAGTCCCGTTCTGCCCGTTTGTTGCTGACTATATCCGGCGACATCGCGACTACCAAGACCTGGTCCATCCCGACTACCGCGATCTGGTCGAGGACGAGCCAGACTAAGATCGCGTCCCTGTCCTGCCTGGAGGCTCGAGATCATCTCGGCTGCACGCGCGCAGGAAAGGAATGAAACGAAGGAAAGCACAGATGAGCGATTACCAGAAACGCCTCCCACCTCTGTTCGGCGTCAGCCTGACGCCAGCGGCGCATGAGGCGGAGCACTTGCTGCACTTGAGTCAGGTGGCCGACGCTGCCGGTCTGGACCTGCTGGCCATCTAGGATCACCCATACAATGCCGCCTTCCTTGATACCTGGACCCTGCTCTCGCTCATTGGCGGCCAGACCAGGCAGATCCGCTTGACGGCCGGGGTTTCGCCCCTCGCACTTCGCCCGCCCGCGATGCTGGCGGAGGCCGCGTGGAGATGGGGGTGGGCACGGGCGCCTACTGGGATGCCATTGAGCGCTTTGGCGGCCCACAGCGCACCCCGGGTGAGGCGGTGGCCGCGTTGCGCGAGGAGATCGAGATCATGCGCCTGCTGTGGCAAGACCAGACCGGAGCAAGCAGGGCAGTCAGCTACTTATGGGTTACATTGTCAGCACACGAGCTGGCGGCGCTTCATCCCCAGACTTGAAAGCCGGGGCCTTCGCACTCGCCCTTGGTAATTCCTTTCTCATCTGGTGAGCAGAGAGTCAAGGGAGAAGCAAGACCTTGCCCTTGGTCTGGCGTCCTTCCAGGGAGCGATGCGCCTCAGCGGCTGCGGAGAGGGGGAAGGTCCGATCGATGCGCACCTTCAGTTCACCGTTCTTGATCCAGTCAAAGAGCTCACCCGAGCGCCAGAGCAGCTCCTCGCGCGTGGCCGTGTAATGGACGAGCGTGGGACGGGTCAGAAACAGCGAGCCCTTGCGGTTGAGGAGCTGGGGATCGAACGGTGGCACTGGTCCGCTGGATTGACCGAAGAGCACCAGGTACCCGCGCAGACGCAGCGCGTCCAGGCTCCCCTCGAAGGTGGTCTTGCCAACAGAATCGTAGACTACGTGTGCCCCGGCACCGCCTGTGAGGCGTCTGGTCTCCGCTGCAAAGTCGGTCTGGGTATAGAAGATAATCTCGTCGGCCCCCGCCTCTCGCGCGAGGCTTGCCTTCTCTTCCGTCGAGACGGTCCCAATGACCCGTGCCCCGTGTCGTTTGGCGATTTGCACCAGCAACTGTCCGACCCCGCCAGCCGCCGCGTGCACCAGAGCGGTCTCGCCCGCTTTGAGCGGGTAGGTGCTTCTGACCAGGTAGTGTGCTGTCATCCCTTGCAGCATCACGGCTGCTGCCGTGCGTGTGTCGATACCGTCGGGGATCGGAACCAGAGCGCTGGCCGCGACCACGGCGAATTCGGCATAAGAACCGGACGGTGATGCGTACGCAACCCGCTGGCCAGGCTGGACCTCGGTGACGCCAGGACCAAGGGCATCGACCACTCCCGCTGCCTCCGACCCCAGGGTTGCGGGGAGCGGACCGGGGTAGAGGCCCTTTCGTTGGTAGATATCGGTGTAATTGACCCCGATCGCCTCAAGCTTCACGCGTGCCTGACCTTCCCCTGGTTCAGGAAGCGGGATCTCTTCGTAGCTGAGGACTTCTGGACCACCAAGCTGATGGATACAGATGGCCTTCATGTTGCCCTTTCCGGGGTCATGCCCCTCTGTGCAGCGCTTTGAGCCGCGCCTGGAGGGCTTCGCCTGCTTCCTGGTCGAGCCGTCCAGTGGTGAGCAAGAACCGCACAAACCGCTTCAAGCTCGTCAGTACTGCGGGATCGGATGCCTGTTGCAGATACCGCTCGAGATCAGCACCCGTCAGCTCCAGCAGGCCGCGTGACGGGTCGTGCGCCAGGAGGACCGTCTGGGCCAGGTCGGCGATCACGCCCACATGACGCTCCACCGTCGGATCACTCAGCCCACCTTCGCGCAACTCGCGCCGAAACGCCTCCAGGACGTTACGATTGCGCATGCTGATACCCTGCTGTGCCTGGGCCAGGCTGGTCACCTGATCCTCAGGGAGTAAGCTGGTGATAATCGCTTCGCGTTCCTGGAGGTTGCGATACTCTTCCTGAAGCCGCTGCCGGATGCCTGGCCCCAGCACGACATTGTAGGAGGTAAACAAGCTATCGTAGATAATGTGATGCTCAAACGGCAGCAAGACCGCCTGGGCATACAGCGGCAGGGGCAGCGGCACTGTCTCTTCGATGGTGCTGACCAGGCCCAGCACCCCATAGGCATGGGCGGGCGTGGACTCCGAGAGAAAGATGGTATACTGGGGAAGAGAGCGGTAAATCACAAACATCTCCGCCAGGCGGTGTTGCCAACTGGCCACCACGGCTAGATCGGCGGGTGGCAAGTGGGCCGGATTGTCTGCGAGGAAGCGTTCGCGCAAGGCATCCTCAGCCCACAAGGCATCGCGCACCCGCATGGTGTCCTCGGCGGAGACCGCTGAGGTGTCTGGCGTCTCGGGAAAATGGGGCATCAGGTGGAGCTGCTCATTGACGAAATGCAGCAGCGCAAACCAGATGCGATAGAAGCGTTCGGTGTCCGTTGGGGATAAGCGCATCGCCCCTCCTCTGGAGGACTCAGGATGCTATCCATCATAGCATAGACGCAAGGGGGAAGCGTCTCCCATGAGAGGCACCAGGATGCGGACGCTTCCAGACCATCGCGGCTGGAACGCTCGACGAGTTGGCGCCAGCCGATGCCTACTCCCGGCAGGTGGGGATCAGGTTTGACACCAATCTTCGGATCGGTTAGCAGCTTGGAGAGTTTAGGACGTTGATCATTCAGCCCGGAGGCTAACTCTGTCACCTCTCTACTTACCAGGTACCCCTCCCAAAAGAAAACGCCTCACAGATTGTATCCGCAAGGCGTTCCTTTTTGCAGCAGTGGGTGGGTTTACACCATCGCCTATTCAGCGTCCTGAACTGGCAAGTTTTACGCAACACTGCTGACTGGAAGCTCGGTAGTTTTTGCGTATCGGGCTTTTGACATGTCAGGGTGATCCAGTTTCACCAATCACCACATTACCATGTTTGTGCCCTGATTGCAAGCTGAGCCGCGACCCTGCAACTTCTCAGACCTCTTGTATCTGCTAGTTTTTCGCCCAGTCATAGGCGAGTAGTGTACTCGATGACCGCCAGACGCTGGCCTGGGCCTCGCTCACCAGCCTTGAAAGTGAAGTCGATGCCGGAGTGGTAAGTCCAGCCCTCTCCTGCCTTCAGCACATACGGGCGCCTCCCTGAAGTGTCCATCGGGTCCTCCTTCACGGGCTCACGTTGCCCGCCAGCGTGGTCTCATCATGGAACACCTCGGCTGGGAGCGAGCGGCCCTCTCGAGAATCCAGACATGGCCGAGCGGATCGGCCAGTCGCTCTTTTTTCTCTTGCAACGGCTTCTTTGCCTGGTTTGAGACCGTAGAGCCGCCTCCAAGCAGGGCGTCGATCCCGGCGTGGGTTGGCCGCAGGAGACGGCCAGGTCGCGCGTCGTTCTGTCGTGACTGCGATCCGGCGGTAGGAGGGTGCGTTGCTCGCCGTTCCCCCAACACTGCTCTGGTCTAAGCCACGTTGGAGACGCCCGCCGGTCCTGGCGCCAGGGACGGCTCAGCGGGCCCCTTCCTGCCAGAGACCGATCACGTTGCCAGCGGGATCACGGAATGTTGCGACCCACAAGGGTCCTTCAGGGTAGGGAGCCGTAACAACCTGGCCACCGTTGCTAACATCTACAACAATACGAGCTTTCAGTAGTTATCCGCACAGGCTCAGCATCGTCTCCGACGCATACGACGAGCGAAGAGCCACCGATTGGTGCCAGCCATTGCAATAGATCTTTCCCAAATGATTCGGGCGAGGCTGTGGCCCCGGCGACGGCAACCGTAGCGTCGCAGCCGCACCCCTATAGGACACGGCTTGGTTGGCAAGTTCAGCAATGAACGAGTGATAGAAACGTCCCGTGTGGTGATAGTGGATGATGAAGGCTGCCCCCAAACGGGCGATGTTGAGGGCGGCGGCGTAATCGCGGCTCCCGTTCCAGCCACAGCCCGCACAGCAGAGCCAGGCACCCCAGTCCTGCACCTGGGCTGCGTGTTCCGGCGAACGGTAGGTATCGGCTGGCTGACCACAGCGGGGGCAGGTATGGCTGGTGCCTCGCGGGCGCTGCCATGCGAGCCGGACTCCAGCCAGATGACATTTGTAGGCCAGGATCCGCCACAACTCGCCGCGCACCTGGCTATTGTTCCGCCAGTTCCTCCAGCGTCCCTTTGCCTCCCGTCCTTCTGTCTTTGGCAATGCACGTTGACGGGCTGCTTCACGTGTGCCGTCAAGATCAAAGACCAGCCACTGGCCGCCCGTTCGATCCAACAGACCCCCGGGTTGCTTCTCGTTCGAGAGCGGGCGACTGAGCAGATCATCGAGAAACAGCGTGCGCAGGGCTTCGACGGGTGACTCGGTCAGTGCCGCCAAGAAGCGCGAGAGGGTCGAGCGGGCTGGCAGCCAGTCACGCTCAAACAAGGCCATGAAAGGAACCGCAAAGGGTCGCAGCCCCGAGGTAGTTGGCTTCCAGCGTGTGTTCCCCACTAATGGCATAGCCGAAGAGGACCGCGAGAAAATCGATGACCTCGTAGCGTCCGAAGCGCCGCCGCGCAAAGCGTACCCTCTCACTGATCTTGGTCAGGACGTTGTGCTTGCGCAGATACTCGACGAGCAGCACCACTTCGCCAAACCAGGAAGGCGTCGAAAGGACAGATTCCGCAAAGGTCTGGATGGTGACCGTTGAAGCGGCGTGACTGCTCATTCGTCCTCCATGGGGGAACCGTGCAAGCATCTCGGCTTCACCGAGCGGCGGAAGGATGCTTGCACGGGAAACAGGTTATGACCGCAGCTGAGACGCCAACCAGGAACGCAGGATGGGCACCACCTGCTTGGCCTGCATGGCCTGCAGATGATCCAGCCCATCGAGCACGCGCACCTCCCAGCCGAGGCATTCCAGCTCGGCGCGCTCGGCTCTGAGCGGTCCCGCGATGCTGACCAACACGTCGCCCCACTGTGGACCATACTGGATTTCGTCCGCCGACCCGGCAAAGCAGAGGCGCGGGCTGGTGAGGTGCGCCTGGGCGGCGCGGTCGTCGAACCCTTCGAGCGCCTGGTACAAGGTGACGAACTGCTGCGTCTGGTCCGGCGACAGGGTGACCTGCACGCTGGACCACTCTCCGGCCTCGACGGGAGGCTGCTGATCGGCGGCTCCTTTATCCGTTTGAGCCGCCGCCGCGAGCGCCATCTCATGGGCCGCCCTCGTGACGCGGAGCATCGCCGCATAGGGCCCGCCCAGCGGGGGAAAGCCGCCCATGACCAGCGCCGTCAGGCGATCGGTCCGGATGGCGAGCTGCAGCCCAAGCAGCGCGAGCCAGGAGTAGCCAGAATAGGCGAACCGATCCGCCCCAGCCGCATCGGCCACGGCGAGGAGGTCGGAGACGGCGTTGGCCGGCGTCAGCGAGTCGGGCTGCGGCGTGCGCAGGAGATGGCCCTCATAATCGAAGGCGACCACGCGAAAGACGTCGCGCAAGCCCGCAATCAGCGAATGGCCCAGCGCTGGATCGGCACCCCACTGTCGCATGGCTAGAGCCTCAGGCCCAGTTACCGGCTGTGGATTGATTGGCAGCAGCAGGGTCGGTCCTGCGCCATGCACTTCGATCTCGATGGTGCTTCCGTCATGTAAGGTTGCTTCAGGCATGGAAGTTCCCTCCAGTATTCACTCGCGGTGCTCCCTCGCAGGAAAGCCGCATGATGTCGTCTCGTGCAGCCTGTGAGGGAGCACTGCCACTCCAGGTGCTTGTGTGCTGATCCCGCGCTGGCCAGGCTGTTTTTGGATCACACTTCTACTGTACAACACCCATGCCCAACTGGAGGGTTCAGGAGCATGCAGAGTGTGCCAATGAGTCCACAGATACCCTCCTCTGGAGGCTCTATGCCCTTGTTCAATGTGGTAAAAAGAAGAGTATCCCGTGAAAGAAGGCTCTAAAAGCACTTGGGAGTTTGACATGACTGTTCGCTCTTCTCTGCGTACCCGCGATCTCGCCCTGGCTGGAGACATCAGTGTCCAACAAGTCCGCAATTACGAGGCGAATGGCTTGATCCCGCAAGCCCCACGGAGCCCGAGCGGCTATCGCCTCTACACGCAGCAGCATCTGGCTGCCCTCCACACGGTGAAAAGTCTGGTCCCTGGCTACGGCTGGCAACGCACATCAGCGATCATGCAAGCGCTTCACCGGGGCGACCTTTCCGCGGCGCTGGCGATTATCGACGAGCGCCACGCTGAGCAGGCTCGCAAACGCCTCCAGGTGGAGCAGACGCTCGTCGCCCTCCGGACCCTGGCCGCACCGTCCGATGCGTTGCAAAGCTCCCATCCTTCCCAACGGGTCCGAGTGGGAGAAGCGGCCAAGCAGGTGGGCGTGCGGGTCTCGGCCCTCCATTTCTGGGAACAGCAGGGCCTGTTGCACCCGGTTCGCGAGCCGTACAGCCGCTACCGGCTCTACGACGAGTACCAGATGCGCCGCCTGCGCGTCGTGGCGCGGCTTCGAGACGCTGGCTACCTCTTCAACGTCATCCAGTCGGTGCTCGACGAATTGGCGGCGGGTCGGCCTGAAAAAGCCATCGTGGCGGTGGAGAAACGGCGCGAGGAACTCACGAGGACCAGCTGGGCATGCATTGAATCCTTGACCAGCTTTCAGCACTATGTGAGCGAGTTTGGCCCCCAGCACAGTTTTGCCTCCAGATGAGAGCAGGATGAACAGTGCTCTCAGGCAAGAAGAGGGATATTCCTGTGCTTTTTTGGCCCCTCACTATGACCTCGTTGCGCAACCCGTGGGATGTGCGCCGCGCTGCTTCCGCGCATCGAGCTGCAAATACATCACCTGCGCGGCAATGGAGAGCGTCGAGAGGAGCAGCGCCGAAACGCGCTGCCACGAAATGCCACCGCGCGCTCCCCCAAAACGCCCTGACTCTTGCTCTGGCAGGCACCCCGGCAGCAGCGGTTCACCTTCTGCCAAAACTGCGAGCCATGTGTCCGGCACGCCGGAGCAGCAACATCTGCCCAAAGAAGGTGGGAGTGGTGACCGGCTTGACGAGATAATCATCCACTCCCAGTCGAAAGGCCAGCACCTTGTCTCTCAGAGAAGCCCGCTGGGTGACGCAAGCAATCAATATCCCTTTCAGTATCGGGTCTGCCTGCAAATACTGGATCAAGGAAAGCCCATCGCCATCGGGCTGATTCAGTTCTATCACCAGCAAGATCGGGCGCTCGCGCAGGATCGCCTGAAAGGTTTCACGCAGGCTACCGGTACTGATGCACCGAAATCCTTCCAGCAGAAGGGCGGTGAGGTAACGCTGATAGGCCGGATCAGGATCGGCCACTATCACCGTTGGCAGAGCATTGCTCACCATACTATTCCTCTTTTCTGACCCAAAAATCCGAGGCACTCCACGCTATTTTCATAGCCCTAGTCAGGCGGGTTTGCTTTTGGGCTTCGAGCCTCTTTCCGGTCTTCTTCCTCCCCAAAAGAAGAGGCCAGTACCCGAATACTGTGACGGGTTGTGCGCCAGAAGCAGGGCGCGCGTCACGTGTCCACCTTCTGGTGCCCCAGCAAAGAAGCTTGTCTTTAACGGCTGGCTGGGGCCAGAAGTATCGTCACTCAGGCAAGCCCTGGGCAAGCGTAGTCGCCTGGACCAGGGCGAGGCACTGGCTTGGGACGCCAGAGCCGTTCGGGGAACACATGCCGTCCCAAGAAGCTGCGCGAGGCTTCAGCCCCAAAAGACGTGTCACGATTCCTCCCGTCATGATGCTCAACCATAAACAGCCGGCCACACAAGCTCAGTCACTGCTCACCTGATAGGCGAAATCATCGCTCTCCGCAATCAACGTGTGCCGCTGTTGGGTTCGTTCTGCCTCGCTGATGGTGATCGCCTGGCGCACCGTATTGACCAGTTCGCGCGGCGTGACCGGCTTAACGAGATAGCGGTCTGCACCAGAGGCCAGGCCGGTAAAGCGGTTTTTCTCCTGGGCAAGCGCCGTCAACAGCACAAGTGGCGTAGCTGCGGAATCAGGATCGCCGCGCAGGGCCTTGACCAATTGGTAGCCATTCAGCCCAGGCATGACAACATCGATCACCACACAGTCCGGGCGGATCTCCAGGAACCGTTCGAGTCCCTGGATACCATTCTCCGCGCGCACGACGTTGAAATGCCCCAGCAATTCAAGTCCATCGGTGAGCAGTCTCAGCAAACGGCGATCATCATCAACAATCAGCACAGTGTGGCTCGTAGCCCCAAGAGAGGTCAACGGTCTGTCCTTTCTGCCTCTAGTATCTTCGGAGGAACGGGCAAGCGTAGATGGAAGATCGAGCCTTCTCCAGGCACGCCACTGCTCTCCACCCAGATACACCCACCCATCACCTCGGCAAAGATACGGCAGAGATACAGACCCAGCCCTGTTCCGCGCACATTGGAGGCCAGATCACGAGGCAAGCGCACGAACCGGTGGAAAAGGAGCGGCAGGTGCTCCGGGGGAATGCCCAATCCCTCATCCCGCACCGTAATTTCAACCATCTGCCGGCGAGGGCTGGCGCGCTTCCCCCAGCCTCCCCCGAATCCGCCCTTCTCGATCACCGTCTGAGCATCAAGTGTGATCGAGGTTCCAGGTTCGGAGTATTTGCTCGCATTGGCGATGAGATTCACGAGGATCTGTTCGAGCCGGACCTCCTCACCCCAGATCACCAGATCATCGGGAACCTGCATGAGAAACGTGTGTTCGCTGAGGTTGTCTTCAAGAGGTTCAATCAGCGTGAGCGCAGTACGGACCGCTGCGCAGACGTTCACGGCCTGAGGAACATAATCATCGGTCTCCTGATCGATCCGCCGCACATCCAAAATACCACGCACCAGTTGCACCAGCGAGCCATTCGCTTCCCGGGCCCGGTCAAGCATCTCTGTGCGCCTGTCGGGGTCGATCTGGTCGTGTAGTTCGCTCAGCAGTTCAATATAGCCCTGCATGGTCATGATCGGCGTGCGCAGCTCATGGTTCACGCTGGTAATAAACTGGTCTTTCAGTCCCTCAAGCTGTTGGGCACGCGCCGTCGCTCCCCGCGCATCCACGAGATCGCGCAGGGTGAGTACCTGGCGGGTGATGACCAGCAGCATCACGACAAACGTCAGGATTTCCAGCGCCAGATACGTATTCACCTGCGCTTCGACGTTCACCAGGACGAGTAAGCCAAACAACACGACCACTGGCAGGGCCAGGATGATACATTGGGCAACCACCCCTAAGCGCCGGGATCGGTTCAGGCGCTGCGCGAGCCCATCCATCCAGCCCAGGGGGGGATCGGGGATGTTGCCTGGCAGCAGCAGCGAGAGCGGCGCCAGGCCGAGCAGGAACGCCCCGGCAATCCAGAAGGGATCAACCAGAGGCAGACCGGGCGAATAGACGTGAACGCCCGGCAGCGAGAGGTAGTTAAACGTCGAATCGGCGCAGACAAAGCACAAGATGCCAGCCGTCAGCCAGAAAAAGGCTGGCCGATAGGACTCCTGGATGCCACGCGCTCCTAACCCCATTAGTACCAGCAGTGTAATAGCATCGACCGTCGGCAGCGCAACGAAGACATAGTCCACAGACGCGCCGGCAACGAAGCGTGGAGCGATCAGAAAGACGATGCTCAGCCCGAGGAGCGCGCCGACGAGGATGCACACATCTACCACCACACGTATCAGCCGAGCGCCGGTGGTCCGCAGCGCCGGAAGCAGCAGCGCGCCAGGCGCCAGGAGGATATAGGATGGTAAAAACAGCGCAACAGCCCAGCTGGGGCGGGGGAGGCCCTTGCTTAAGAAGAGGAGGTAGTCGATAAGCAGAGCCGCGACATAGGCCGCTTCAGCCAGCGCGATAAAGCGCCAGGCCAGGCGCTCGCGCCCAGGGAGCGCGTGCCGGCTCATCCAGAAGCTACCAGACACGGCAAAAAACAGGCTCAGCATCAAAACACCCGCGCTGAGTGCCGCTCGCCCAGGCGGCGCCGTCTCATCCAGCAAGATGGCCAGCAGTACCACGACCCCCAGGAGGGTACTCAGCAGGCGCCAGAAGCGAGCGTCCTGCCGCGGGGCCGCGGTCGTGTTTCCTGGCACCGGTTGCACCGCGGTCTGAGATGGGAGTGGGGGAGAAGGGTCAAGCGGCCATGATGATTCCATAGCCCATCCTCCTGTATCGAGATCATCAAAGCGACCGGATTCATTCTTTGCTGCGGAGCAAAATCAATGCCAGAAAGCACATCGGGGAGAGGGTTTATAACAATTGCCAGTAATCTATAAATATGTTATGCTATCTACAAATATCTGAAGGTGGTATTTCATTCAGGGAATGGCAAATGAACCAAAGTTGTTGCGAGTGAGTAAAGCCGCCCACGAGTTAGGGTTACATCCGTTGACGGTCCGTAAATGGATAAAGGCAGGCAAGATTGCCGCAATCCGGGTAGGCAACGAAGCGCGCATCCCCCGCTCGGAAATCCAACGCTTAGTCGGCCAAACCGACGGGCGTTTGCTGATCCTGTACGGACGAGTAAGCGGGCATGGACAAAAAGAAGACCTGGACATCCAGCTCCAGCGCCTTCAAGCGTGGGCAGCCATCGAGCGGAAAGGGCGAGAAACCCTGGTGCTTTCCGATATTGGCTCAGGACTGAAAGCATCCCGTAGACAGTTGCAGGAACTTCTCAAGTTGGTCTGTGAGGACAAAGTGGGTGAGGTAGCGATTACCTATGAGGATCGCTTAACGCGCTTCGGACAAGAATATCTGGAAACGCTGTTTACCTGCTTTGGCGTCACGCTCACGGTGCTAGAGCCAGGAGAAGAAAAAACGCCGGAGCAAGAACTCACCGATGACCTGCTGGCCTTAATCGCCTCGTTTTCCGGGCGATTGTATGGCATGCGTTCTCACAAACAGAAGGAACTCCTCAAGTGCGCCCAAGCCGTGATCAACAATCCTTGAGCTATCCGCTGCGTTTGCCCGACGAAATCCAGGCGGACGCGCTGCGACTGCTCGATACGTCCCGTGAACTGAACCGCTCTCCTGCTTAAAAGCAGGAGGTTCTGGTCGCATCACCGCCGCCTCTGCCGGGCTCTCGCTGGGCGTTGCCGCTTCGCTACAGCATCCCGGCCCTTGGCCTGGGCTCGCGTCCCTTCCGCCGGCGACCCACTCTGACTCAGACGCCCGCGGGCGCCAAAGGAGGACGGCAACTGCCGTCCACTCGTGGGTTGGTTTGGGATGGCCTGCTCATAGGCCGCCTGCCGGACGGGTTCCCGACCCGGCCAGGCCACCCAGGCCTGACCTGCCTCGAGCAGGGAGGTGTCTGGATTCACAAAGCGTGCCAAATACGCGGAATAGAGGTCGCGCTGGGCGCTGACCCCACAGGGACACCGATGCCAGCGCTCTGAGAGCCGCTTCTTCTGAATTGCCCCGCACTGACACGTTTGCGACACCTTCGCACGCGTGGCGTTCAGCTCCACCACTCTGCCGCCAGCACTCGCAGCCAGACGGCAGAGGAGGGAGACAAACAGCCCTGGTGCGCACAGACCAACCGAGCGTCCATAGCGCCGTTGCCAGGCGCGGTAGGAGAGGTGTTCCAGGTGGAAGGTGTCGCCTAAGGCCACCACCCGATGGGCCAACTGCCCGTGGCTGCGCTTGCGCGTGGCTGCGAGCTTGCGGTGGACCTCGCGCCGCTTGGCTAGGGTCTTCTGCTGGCGCCTGGACACCTTCCAGCGCTTCTTGCCCGGTTTGACGCGGCCGCGCTCGTCGTAGTGGGTAGGATTGTTGGCGCGGCGCTGGCGATCCAGCTTGCGATCCAGCCGACGGAGCGCTTTGGCATCGGGGGCCACCTCCGGACAGAAGGGCTGGAGGAGCGCCTCCCCTTCGGCGACCAGGGCAATGGAGGCAGGACCAAGATCCAGGTCCACGATGCCCATGCCGAGTGAGTGCTCTGGCTTGCGGGAGGGGGTGCCCTGGCACACCAGTTGGGCGTAAAAGCGGTTGCGCAAGCCCAGCTTGCGCCGCACCAGGCGCACATATTTCACTGGACAGCTCAGCCCGTGGACCAGGACCGGATCAAGGGGATGGATCTTGGCAGGCAGCACCAGACCCGACCACTCGACTCGATCGCCGCACCAGCGGATCCCCACGCTCGCCTTCTAGCCT
The DNA here is from genome assembly GCA_964522745.1 of uncultured Ktedonobacterales bacterium. Taxonomy (GTDB): domain Bacteria; phylum Chloroflexota; class Ktedonobacteria; order Ktedonobacterales; family DATBGS01; genus DATBHW01. The sequence continues at coordinate 10,381 of CAZFWN010000063.1, read as the reverse complement.
TCGACCGTGTCCAACTGGTGACGGCCTTTGAACCGCACGCGCCTAGCCTTGCCCAGCAGGAGCCGGTTGGCGGCGCTGTAGGCACGACTGGCGAGCTTCTGACAGGTATTGCTATCGAGATGGTCGCCCAGCCAGGACTGCTGCAGCTGGGCAACGTAGGCGTGCAAGGCGTACTCCGAGCAGGTGGAGGCTGCCCGCGCCTCTCGAAAGAGCGTACGCCTGGCAGGGTCGTCCTTGGGCAAGGCGCGAGCCCGTTGGAAGGCCTTGGATTGTCGGACGAGGCCGACCCGCCGTTTGGCTTCCCCTAAGCAGGTGTTGTAGACCTGGCGAGCCGCTTCCAGTCTGGTCTGGAGCACGCGCTCCTGGGAAGGCGTGACCCGCAGTGGCAGCTCACAGATGAAGCTGGGGGTGATAATTAAATCATAATTTTATTGCATAGTATCCTATTCTATGGTATACTATGAGCATGAAGCTTTCAACGTATGCCAAACAACTCGGCGTCACCTACAAGACAGCCTGGCAGTGGTGGAAGGCCGGCCAACTAGATGCCTACCAATTGCCGACGGGTACGGTCATTGTGCGTGAACCCATCCAGCCGGTAGGGGGCGTAGCACTCTATGCGCGGGTGTCCTCTGCCGTGAGACGGGATGATGCGACCCGCCAGATGGAGCGCCTCAAAGAATACGCAGCAGCGCGGGGCTATCAGGTGGTGGCAGAGGTGACGGAAATTGCCTCTGGCCTGAATGATGACCGCCCCAAACTCAAGAAGTTGCTCACCAACCCCAAGATCGGCGTGCTGGTGGTGGAACACCGGGACCGGCTGACGCGCTTTGGCTACAGCTACATCGCCACCCTGCTAGAGCAGCAAGGCCGCCGGGTGGAAGCCATGTATCCCTCTGAGACGGGCGATGATTTGGTGGAGGACTTTGTGGCCGTCATCACGAGCATGGCGGCACGTATCTACGGACGCCGCACCTCCAAACGGCGCGCGGAACAGATGAAAGCCTGCGTCGAACACGTCATGCAAAGCGAGGATGCCTGATGCTCATCACCCGCGCTTATAAAACCGAGTTAGCGCTGAATAATGAGCAAGTGACCGCCTGCAAGAAGCATGCAGGCGCGGCGCGGTTCGCCTACAATTGGGGGCTGGCCCGCAAGCAGGAACGCTACCAGGCCACTGGCAAGAGTCCCTACGCGGTGGAACTGCATCGGGAACTGAACGCGCTGAAGAAAACCGACGTGCCCTGGCTCTACGAAACCTCCAAGTGCGCGCCCCAAGAAGCCTTGCGCAATCTGGATAACGCTTTTAGCCACTTCTTCCGCCGCTGCCAGTTGAAGAAAGAGGGCAAGCTCAAAGGGAAGGTGGGCTACCCCACGTTCAAGAGCAAGAAGAAAGGGCTGGGCAGCTTCCGACTCACCGGCTCTATCGTCGTCTTTCCTGCTGCCATCCAGTTGCCGCGCCTGGGCCGCCTGCGCTTGAAAGAGCGGGACTATCTGCCGACAATGGGCGTCAAGGTGCTGTCCGCTACCGTCTCCGAGCAGGCAGGGCATTGGTATGTGAGCGTGCAGGTGGAGCAGGAGCAGGACGTGCCAACCAACGGCGGGCCAGTCGTCGGCGTTGATCTGGGCGTGAAGGCGCTCGCTACCCTCTCGGATGGCACGGTCATTCCCAATCCCAGGCATCTGAAACGCCGCCTCAAGAAACTCAAGCGCCTGCATCGGGCGGTCAGCCGGAAGCAAAAAGGCAGCAAGAATCGCAAGAAGGCGTCCAAGCGCTTAGGTAAGCTCTATCGGAACGTTGCCAACCAGCGCCAGAACACACTGCATCAGGTCACCACGATGCTGGCGAAAACCAAGCAAACCATCGTCATTGAAGACCTGCATGTCAGTGGCATGCTGAAGAATCACCATCTGGCCCAGGCCATTGCCGACGTGGGCTTTGGCGAGTTCCGCCGGCAACTCACCTACAAGGCGCAGTGGTATGGCAGCCGGGTGGTGCTGGCGTCACGCTGGGAGCCATCGAGCAAGACGTGTTCGGGTTGTGGGTGGGTGGATGACGACTTGACGCTGGCAGATCGGACGTTCCACTGCCAGGCATGCGGCCTGGTGCTGGATCGTGACCTGAACGCCGCGATCAATTTAAGCAAACTGGCTGGCAGTTCGCCAGACAGGATAAACGCCTGTGGAGCAGAGAGCGCTGGCACGCCTCGCAAGAAGCGTGTGAAACTGTCTGCGCAAGCCGGGAAACCGAAAGAAGCAGGAACCAAACGCGCTTTCTCTCCTCGCGGGAGAAAACGGTAAGTTTTGGAGAACGGCTCAGTGTGTTGTTCCACGTCAGGCTTCTGGCAAGGTGAACTTGTGATTCTGCAAGCGCTTGACGAAGGCGGGACGGCGCAGGTGAGGCTGGACCCAGGCGGCAAAACGCGCTTGAAACTGCTGGCTCTCGTTCCAGGGATCGGCAACTTCACGTAGCTCGGTCAATTTTTCAGTCGGTTTGGCTTTCTGGTATCACCACTGGCTCGTTGGATGTCGTGAGATCTGGCGCCTGCTGTACATGTGAGTTGAGGGTGGTAGCCAGACTCAAGCCAATTTGCGGGAGAAGTAGCAGCCACACGGTTGTCACTGGTCCCATCACTTGGAGCAGGATCCCCGTCAGGGCGAGCCCTACTGGCTGGCCACCCACGGCGATCAGACGAAACGCACTGTTGACCCGTCCCTGCAACTGATCAGGGATGAGTGCCAGGCGGTAGCTAAATTGGGTAATGTCGTAGGCGGGCATGACCACAAAAGTGAGAAAGACCGCCGCTCCCAGCATGGGGAGATTAGGCGCCAGGGCGAACAGCGGCCAGAGCAGCGTGAACGCCCAGACCACCCCTGAAAGCATCTGTCCAAAGCGAAGCCGTTGGCGAATGGCAGGAGCGATCAGCGCGCCAAGAAGTCCTCCTACCCCCCCAATCGCCAGGATCAGCCCTACTTGAAATGATGAGGCGTGCTGGTCCTGGGCAAGGACAATGATGATCAGGCTGATGCCATAGCCAAAAAGATTGAGTCCTCCAGTCAAAAAGGCGAGAAAACGAACAAGTGGGTGGTGCCACAACCAGGAAAGGCCTTCACGGACCTCCAGCGAGAGCTTGCGTTGCGTGGTGGTGCGTGTGGCTTGAAATCGGGCTTTGATACCAAGGAGCGAGCCAACGGATACAGCATAGGAGAGCGCATCTGCCAGGAACGGGATCGTTTGGCCCAGACTATAGAGCGCACCCCCAATGGATGGCCCGAGTAAATCGGAGAGCGCATAGGTGGCCTGATTCTGAGCCGTAGCGGTCGTGAGTTGTTCTTTGGCGACGATCTGCGGCAGGCAGGCGGTCTCAGCCAGGCTAAAGAAAATATAGAGGGTGCCCTCGGTAAAAGACACCAGATACAACTGCAGCAGGCTGAGATGGCCAAGGACGTAGGCGAGCGGGATGCTTAAGAGGGCCAGTGCGCGCCCGGTGTCACAGAGCAGCATCACCCGCTTGCGGTCCCACCGGTCAATCAACGCACCCGCCGGGAGACAAAAGAGGAGATAGGGCAGGCCACGGAGCGCACCGAGCAAGCCTGCCTGAGCCGGGGAGCCGGTGAGGTACAGCATCAGCAGGGGGAAAGCGAGGAGCGAGGCTTTTGAGCCGATCTCTGAAACGATTTGCCCGCTCCAAAGCAACAGATAATCGCGGTTGCGCCAGAGCGGGAGAGGCTGGGAGAGCAGCGCTGGCTCGCGAAGCACCGATGCCATCGATGCCTATCTGCTGGCGCGAACCGGACGCAGTGACTTTGCTGACCTGCGGCGACTGAAGCCTGATAGCGCCCTCATCCAGGAGTTGAAGACGCTTACCCGTGACCAAGAAAGTCTTATCCAGAGCCAGACCCGCCTGGTCAACCAACTCACTGCCTGTCTCAAAACCTATTATCCGGTAGCGTTGACCTTGTTTAGCAAGTTGCAGCGGCCTTCCACGTTAGCCTTCCTCCAAGCGTATCCAACGCCCCAGGCTGCAGCGCAAGCCTCCTTGGAGGCCATCACCTCGGTCCTCAAACAGGCCAAGCATCGGCGCTTGGCGCACGTCGGCCAGCGGATTTGGGAGCAGCTCCGGCAGCCTTCCTTGCAAGCTGATACCATCACCACACGGGCCAAGTCACGCTTGATGCTGGCGCTAGTCCAGCAACTCCACCTGCTGGTTGACCAGCTAGCCACTTACGATAAAGAGATTGCTCGCCTGTTCCAACAGCATGCGGATCAGCCCATCTTCAGCGGCCTTTCAGGAGCGGGCAAGCGCCTTGCCCCCCGTCTTCTCGCTGAGTGGGGCGATGATCGCTCACGCTATGCGTCTGCTGCCAGTGTCCAAGCCTTGGGAGGAACCTCGCCAGTCCCCTTTGAGAGTGGCAAGTACGCCTCGGTGCATCAGCGACAGGCTTGTGTCAAACCCTTGCGCAATACGCTCTTCCAATTTGCTCGGGCTGTGGACGTTTCAGGAACCGTGGGCCGAGGCCTACTATCAACGCAAGCGCAAGGAAGGCAAGACCCACAGCATGGCGGTGCGCGCGCTGAGCAATGTGTGGGTCCGGATCATCTATGCCCTCTGGTACAAGCACGAGCCCTACCAGGCAACTATCTTCCTGGCTGCACAGCAGGCCCATGGTTGTCTGGTCGCCTAAAACAACCAAGACATTCCAAGAGGGAAGGCATCGGCGCTCAAAATGGCTCATCAATCCCTATTGACATAGAGCGTCTGTCCAAGACGAATACCGTCGACCTCGCCATCCCTCCCATGTTCTCATATACCTTCCGCTTGGTTGCCTGCTTCCAATCGATCATGAAACCATCTCAACACGCTTGAGGAGAGCATGTCTCTGGGCGCTTAGCAAGTGCCATCACTCTGGGAATGCCTTCTCAGTGTCTGGCTCGCCTCAAAAGATGATGAGGATCCACAGATGCCGCGCACGCCAGGTCCAGATGCGATACGCGTAGATGCCTGTGAGGAGACCGATCACAGCACTGAAGAAAGCAGCCGAGAACGGCCCAACCGACAAGAAATGGATACAGGCAAGAGCCAGGACCAGGGTGTACAGCGACCAGAGGCCACCGTAAAACACCCGGCGGCCATTGCCGTATCGACGCCGGGGCAGACCTACGGGCCGGTTTGAGGGATCAACCACCGATCATCCTACCTTTCGAAATACCATTAACCTAAGGCGTCCTGTGGCTTCCTGGCCTTGGAAGTCACGCAACGGGCGGAATGCTCCGCTGTCCAAGAGAACGCCTTCACGAGCTGTCCACCGGGGCGAGGGTTTGCATGGTGCAGTTCTTCCTTCCCTGACTACCGCACCATTCTATCATTGTTCGGCCACTACTGTAGTGGAAATGATGCATTCTGTCAAGTGCCTACTGGAGCAATTTGCCGAGAAAAGTACAGCGCTGTTAGACAAGATTTCCAATTGATGGCAGGTGATGATAGCTCAGTGCCTTGAACTGCTCGCTCTCTTAGGCTTCATCTCAGGCGGCTGCATAGGTATCAGCTTGGTTGACGCCCTCCTGTTGAGGAGGGGCATTGAGATACTCCTGGCAGGTGTGCAAGGCGCGCGTCCTTGCTCCCTGGCCGTTCTGGGAGGAAGCAGATGAGGTGGGTTGAGCAGTGTGGCAAACTGACGCGCCTACGGTGGGAGGACCAGCAGAAACATGTTACCGATCTGGAAAAGCTCTCGAACCCCTACCTGCTAGTCCTCTTCTGGTCGAACAGCCACAACGAAAACGCTCATTTTTCTTTTGCCCTTTTCTATAAAGAGAGCATTGCTATTTTTAACGCTTTTCTGCTAAACTAACGGGCAGAAAGGCATTTTTGTTTTAGCCAGGTAGTGAGGAAGTGTCCGATGCCCACCGTCACTGCGTACTTGCGTGTCTCCACCGTGGACCAGGACCTCGAGAAGAACAAGGCAGATATTCTCCGCTTGGCAAACACCCTGGAACTGGGGCATGTGCGTTTTGTCGAGGAGAAAGTCTCGGGAAAGGTCGCCTGGAGAAACCGCAAGATTGCCGAGATTTTGGACCAAGCCAGAAGGGGGGATACGATCATTGTCAGCGAATTGTCGCGGCTGGGCCGCAGCATGCTGGAATGCATGGAAATCCTCTCGATTGCCGCCCAGAAAGGGATCAACCTCTATGCGGTCAAAGGCAACTGGCGGCTGGACAGCAGCATCCAGAGCAAGATTATCGCCATGGCCTTTGCGATGGCTGCTGAGATCGAGCGCGATCTGATTGCCAAGCGTACGAAAGAGGCGCTGGCCGCCAAGAAGCTGGCCGGGGCGAAGCTCGGACGCCCGAAGGGCGTGGGCAAGAGCAAGTTGGATGCCTACCGGGTGGAAATTGAAGCGCTGCTCAACAACGGGTCCACCCAGAAGTTTATCGCCGAGCGCTACCACACGACGGAAGCGAATCTCCATCACTGGATGAAGCAGCGGGACATACGGCGAGCCTGACATGCCAACGCCAGGGCCTCTGCCACAAAATGGCGACTGAAGCATGCGTTCTGGTGCGCTGCTTCAATGCTGCCCGCCAGCAAGAACTGTAGGCAATCGGTCAGTATTCCTCCGAAATGAAATGGTTCCTGATACGTACTTGTAGGGCATCACCAACCAGGCGGCTATGTGAAAAGCCCATCAGTAAATATTACAAATTGCTTTCCTGCACACTTTCGCTGTGATCTGAGGCTTCCCTCCATAGGGCACACAGGCGATCTGGCCGAGTTCCCTGGTGCGCTGCACCAGGCGGGAGAGGCCAGAGGGGGCCATCCCCGCTCGGCGGGCGGTCTCGGAGAGCTGAGCCCCGGCCAGGACCTGTTCCACCGCCCGCAGATTCCGCACGAAGCGCTCCCGGCGTAGTTCTGAGAGGGTAGAGGCATCAAAGGGGGGGCCAGGCACCAAGGTTCCAGGCACCACCCCGTCAACGGGAAGAGGTCCTGGGAGCGCCTCTGCCACGGGGGCAGGCAGAAGCGTGTCGGGGAACGGATCAGGCACCATGGGCGGGGCGTGCGGTGGGAGCAAGGCGAGCGGCACCAGGCGATTCAGGGACACCTGGGCCAGGTCGAGGAGTAGATGCCCCTGCGCGGCGGCCTCGGCAATCATCTTCCAGAGGGCCGCTTCTACCTGCGGAGTCGGCCACCGTGCCTCCAGGCGCCGTGCTACCTCCTCCACACAGGCGACCTCGCCAAAAGGCCACACCTGGTGCAAGGCCGCTTCGATGGCCGCACAGTCAGGAAAGGGCAGCCGGCGCGCATGCAAGAAGACCAGATTGTAATGGTGCTGCGCGGTGAGCCGCTGCTCGGTCCCAATCCAGTAGCTCCCGCCTCTCCTGCGGGCCAGCCGGCACGCGGCCTCCGCTTTGGCGAGATTTCGGTCTTGGCGTTTGTCGTCCTCCATCCCGGCTTCGGCAATCAGCAGTCGGCCATCAGTCAAGGTGCCGACCACATCAGGCAGGTACTCATGGGGAGTGCCATCAAAGACATAGCCGATGGCGAAGGGCGCCTCTTTGGGGGTGGGCAGCCGGTACGCCTGGGCAAACTGGGCGCTGATGTCGCCGCGCGCATACCAGGCCACTTGGGGGTGATACTCCAGGCAGAGGAGCAAGCGTCCTTCCAAGTGGCTACAGAAGGGTTGCCGGACATGACCTGGGGCCCCAGTTTTGAAACTGGGAATCCACCCGGAAATCGAGCGGCCTGCAATCTTGAAGAGATCGATGCCCCGCACGGCTGGTGCTGTCATAGGCCCTCCTCTACAGGCCAGAACCGCGCTTGTCCTTAAAACCAACCGAACACAAGATGGAGCGAATTGACAACTGGCAAGGAAAGTATATCTGATTGGGAGCGGGATGTAAATGGTACTTTCCCTCAAGGGTCAGCGCCTTTTTACGCGAAGAGTGAGCCAATTTCTCAAGGTTCGCACACATTGAGCGGAGTTACCCCTCTTTTTCGTTGCCATCAAGCAAACGTAGACGCTCCTGCATCATCGTAATGTAGGGGCAAGTGGGTTCTGGACACTGAAAGCTTGCCAATTTGACAGAGCGCCAGGGAAGGGGGCCCGCGTAGATCAGAATCTCACGAGGCGAAAGATTGAGCTGCCATAAGGCATGGACCAGATAACCAAGCGCGGAGGTTCTCTGATAAGATCTGCCCTCTGCAGGTGGGATGGTCGTTGTTTCGGGAAGGGGAACACGAATTTCTCCCTGCTCCACCACGCTGTCGTAAACGAGTCGAAGGGTGCTCGCCAGCAGTTCTGGCGTCCCTTTGGTGAAGAAGAAAGTGTAGTAGGACAGCAATGCCTGTTCTACCGCAATCCGCTCTGGATCGGCTGCTCTTCGAGGAAGCTCGCCCCGGTCGAGAGCACACTTGGGACAGGTAAATGGTCTTGCCTGACGGTGGAACAGGCGCAGTGGCGCCCCATATCGACAGGTGTTCACTAGGGCGAGCTGGTGCTGCGGGCAGTGCGTGAGTGGCGTTCTCGGATGAGCCATGGTGGAGGCTTCGCCGCCAGAGCCGCAGGAACCCGCGGATGCGGCCGTATGTGTATCGAGCGCGTGCCCGGTGGTTGCGTACTGCCAACCGAGTCGCATCAGGCCGCGTGTGGCCGGTGACCATCATCAGCATCAAAGAGACCAGTGCATGCTTCTCGATCCACCAGGCATCCCCAATGCCTGAAACAGCGGGCTCACTCCTCTCATTCTCTCGGCTGGTTCGCGTGGATGAGCTCGCCTGCAGGTGGTTCCGCGTCATCTTCCCAATAGTCTTTCTGATAGCCACTCGCCACCAGGTGTGGGCTCATGGATGTGGTCCTTTCGTCGCCGGTCGTGCAATAGCGCCTGTGCTCGGCATCGACGAGTACTTCTACCAGGCAGATAGATTGCCAAGGTAGCCTCCAGCAGATCCCGGTGACTTGAAGCCTCGGCCCGGAGCACGTCCTGGCGCTTTTCTCAAGGGTCGCCAGCATAGTCTGCTGCATCATGGCCTGGCGGGCACCAGAATATCCCCCTGGCTCCCGCAGCCGATCATATGCAAGCCATCGGCCTGCTGCGTCAGGCTGGCGCAGGGTGTGCCGGGCAGGTTGCCGCTCTGCACCAGCGTCAACTGGCAGGAAGCACTCACCCGGAACGTATCCACCGGCGCGCTGCCCGTAACGTAGTACAGCAACGCCGGGTAGCACTGCTGGTAATCCCGGGCAAAACACGCTTCTGTCAGCCGTACTGCAGCAGGCGTAGCCTGTGAGTAGACGCCCCCGCACGCTTCGCCGCGTGGGATGAGCACATCCTGCCCCTGGCACGGCCCAATCACCAGTGCCTCCGTTGTTTCCGTCAGTCCCTGGCAGGTGGTCGTTATCACTGGCCCTGTTGAGCCGCCAAAGTTCGCAGAATACGCTTGTGAGGACGCAACAATCTGGCAGCTTGCGCCATGCGGTGCAACGGTGTAGGTGGTGTTTGTGCCCGTATCAGTACCATGCTCGGTCACCAGTAAAGCCATCGCTTTGCACTGCTGGTGGGCTTGCACAAAGCACTGCTCCACGTCTTTGACCCGCTTGCCATCGTAACTGGAGACATACTGTGCTTGCGGACCAGGAGACAGAGACAGAGCGCCGCACGAGGGCGGCTGCTGTCCTGGCCCCTTGGTGGTTCCACAGGCCGCCAACACTCCGAGCGTGGCAAGAAACAGGCACGTGATGATAAAACAAGGGTGCGCGACGCGCGAAGCGAGCGAGTGCATGAGAACAGCCCCTTTCTGGATACAAGCATCGTGTACACAATACTTGTATCCAGAAAGACGCTCTCGCCCATCTGAGAGTTCCCATTGCGATGTGAACCAGTGCACACTACCAAGCCGTTTCGGAAACGTTTGACAAGTACTGCCCCTCTCCTTATTCCGGACCACCGCTGAATAGCCGCGGGATCGAAGGAGGTCCTCACCTATCGCGCCACTGCCGGTGCTTTTGTGGGGCTTTATGCCTGCATCCTCCCCCGCCCGCACGGGAGCAGCTGGTTGGGACGAGAGAGGTCTCGGCTCCTTTGGAACAGCCATCGACGGCCCTCGCGCCTCTTGGAGACGTACACAGCGGCGATCCCAAGAGGAAATGGGGAGGGAGTGGTAGAGGAGGGGATTTATGCCACGCGTGTCGCGCCAGCCATGGATGCCAGCGTGGCTGCGTACTGCTTAGCGCGCTCGGCCTGGAACCAGTCAAAGGGGACGCTATAGCTCTCGCCATCCGGCTTCAAGACGGTCACCGCGTGGTTGGAACCCGGCACGATGTCAAGCTCGATGCTAAATCCGCTCTGGTTGGTGTAGACGATGTGTTGCTTCAAGGTTAGTCTCCTGCT
>CAZFWN010000062.1:0-25797 GCA_964522745.1 uncultured Ktedonobacterales bacterium | reverse complement strand
CCCATTGTGCGGGCGGCTCACAACCGAATACAGCATAGCGCGACGGTGCATGAGATCACCAGTTCGCGCCACTATCCCCAAGTCCTGGAAGTACCAGGAGGTGGGGCTGAGGCCATGTTACCATCGAGACCCCTCAGCGACCATCTCAACCAATCCGCTTCACGCCTGCTCTCACGCGGCGCGAGGCGGTCAGCAGGGATAGGTCGCTGTTTCGTTGTTGAGCGCTGTTCTCAAGACGATTGGCGCCGCGTTGTAGACGGCGCCAGGAAGGAACGCTCGATGGCGACCCTGGCTTCCCCGCTGTTTGACCGCTATTTTGGCCGCGCCCCGCTGCCCGCCGGCTCTGTGCCCGATGACACGCCCGTTGACCCCACGCGCGTGGGCATCATCTGGTACATCCCCCGGCAGGAGATGCCCGCTGTTCCGCCCTCCGCGTCGCCTGCTGCCGCGCCCAGGCCGCGCGCGGCCACGCCGCCACCGCCACCGCCCACGCGGCCCACCAGCCAGCGCCCGCTCTCGCCAGAGCCGCCGCCCCCACCGGCGCGGCGGACCAGCGCGTTGGAGCCGCCGCGCCGCGCCAAAGAACTGGACTGGCTGACCTGGCAGCTTTCTGATCAGCTTCGCAAGCAGACCAAAGCCAGCATGCGCGAGACGCTGCGCTGGCGCGCCCGCGAGTGTGGCCCGCTGCCCCCACCGACGGCGCCCGTTGCCCGCTCGCGTTTTGGCCTGCGCGGCGAGCAGTTAGTGCCAGTGGCGGCTGCCACGCTCTGCACGCTGCTCGTCACCGAACTGCGCGAGATCGTGCGCACGATGGAAGCGCGGCTCTCCTGGTCCGAGCGCAACTTTCGGCTGGTGATGCACAGCGCCCGCTTAGGGCAACTCTGCGCTGCCCTGGAGCGGCGCGGCAGGGTGGATGTGCTGGAGGTGATCCGCGCCGGCCTGGAGCCGCTGTGGGAGTAAACCACATGTAGCGCCGGCAGGGATGCCAGCGCTACAAGCAGGACTTTCTGGCTGAAGGGCGAGCAGTCCAACTCGCCAAGTGGTACGAGGGCCGGCGTCCCGCGCCGGCGGTACAGGCGAGGGGCCGGCGAGACGCCGGCGGTACAGGTGGCATGTGCCAGATCACGCTATGTGGTACAGTGCAGGGACAGTTTTTACATAAGTGGGGAGAAGCGCTTGCCTGCAAGTAGTTATCGGGACGTGCTGCGCAATCTGCGTTTCCAGCAGTTATGGGCGGCACAGTTTCTGGCGCAGATCAGCCAGAATGCTATCAATTTCGCGCTGATTATCTTAATTAATACCCGCACCGGCTCAACGCTGGCCGGCGCGGTGCTGGTCATTCTCTTTAGCCTGCCGGCGATTGTGCTGGGGCCGCTGCCGGGGCTGCTGGTGGACCGCGTGGGGCGCTGGTGGGTGATGTGGACGGTCAATGTGCTGCGCACGCTGCTGGGGCTGTGGATGGCGCTGGAACTGGCGCTGGTGTATGGCGGGGGCGGGCAAGGCGGTTCCAGCACCAGCCTGGTGGTGCTGCTCTATCTCTTTTCGATAGGTCTCTCCGTGACCACGCGCTTTTTTACGCCGGCAGAATCGACGGCGCTTCCCCGGCTGGTGGGGCTGCGCGGGCTGCCACATGGTCTGGCGCTCTTTGGCACGACCTATGTGATCGCGCAGGGGTTGGGGTTGATCGTGTTGGGGCCGGTGCTGCACCTGCTGTTTGGCTGGCCGGCGGTCTTCTATTTTGGGGCGGGCGGCTTTGCCGTCGCCCTGGTGCTGACGGTCCTGCTGCCGCCGCGCCGGCTGGGCGCCTATGCGGGCACGCGAGAGGAACTACTGGAAGAGGCTGCCGCAACGGACCCCGCGCTGCTGGCCGCGCTGGCAGAGCAGCAGGAGCGCCAGCCACTCTGGCAGCAGATGAAAGAGGGCTGGCAGGCGATTGTGCATGACAGCCAGGCGCTCGTCGCCGTGCTGCGACTATCGTTGTCGGGCGTGGTGGTGGCGATCATCAGCGGAGTGGCGCCAAACTTTGTGGTGCAGGTGCTGCATCAGCCCTCACAGAATGTCTCGCTGGTGCTGGGGCCGGCGGGCGTGGCGCTGCTGGTGGGCGCGCTGCTGGCTCCGCGCCTGGCGCGCAAGATGGGTCAGCTTCCGGTAGCCGCGCTGGGGGTGAATGGGGTGGTGTTGAGCGTGGCGCTGCTGGCGCTGAATCGCCCGCTGGGGGATTTCATCCATCTGCCCGATGGCGTGATCGTCGCGCTGGCGGTGGTGGAGTCTTCGCTGCTGGGGCTGGCGCTCAATCTGATCTCCATTCCCTGCCAGACGGTGATGCAAGAGCGCGTACTGCCGCGCTTGCGCGGGCAGGTGGTGGCGCTGGAGCAGGTGTTGATGAATGTGCTGGCGGCGCCGGTGCTGCTGATCGTTGGCGTGGTGGCCGATACTGCCGGCATTCCCTGGGCGCTGCTGGTAGTGGCCGTGCTGGTGGGTCTGGCGGCGCTGCTGGCGCGGCAAATCAAGCCGGCACGCACGCAGCAGTCGGCAGAGGTGGTCACAACCGACACGCTGGTTCACTGATCGTATAACTCATGGATACAGTTTCTCCAGTGTAAGCGTCTTCTGCTCGATGGCCTGCAAGACCTCCAGCAGCACCTCCCGCTCGCTGGGTGCCAGGCCAAAGGGTGGCCTCGGCAGTTGTTTGGCACGCAGGTCAAGCTGAAGCAGGGCCTCGCCAAGTTTGTCAATATCTTTTTGCAGGGTGGTAAGCTGGTCAGCAAGCGCTTTGCGCGCCTGATTCGCGGCTTGCAGGTCTGGCTGCTGCGTGCTGTGCTGCGCCAGGACACCGAGCGTGTCAAGCATGCTGGAGGAGTAGGTTTGCAGCGCGGCGCCCCCCTGCTGCACGTCAGCGCGCACCTGCTCAAGCAGTTGATACGAGGCTCCGGCGCCCTGGGTGATGTCCTGGAAGGCGCTCCCTGGCATTGCCGGGTTCAAAAGCGCGTTGAGCTTGTACAAGGCCGCTGCTATAAGCGCCCGCGCGTTCTCGGCGGCTTTGCTCGCCTTGCCAGCGCTGGCGCGGGGTTTGCCAGGCGTGACGTCGCCGAGCCACTCGATCTGATCGATGGTGAGGCCCAGGGTCTGGAGCCTCGCGTTTACCTCCTGCAAGATCTTGCGCTCAAAGGGACGCTTGATGGTGTCGGCCAGGTCCACCTGTAGTTGGCTGATCGTTCGCTGGAGAACGCACTGCCGCACGACAACCTCGATGTGGTCCCGCACTGTCTGCTCCATCTTGCGCTGGCCGGCGAGCAGCATGCCCTGCACCTGCTGGGGAAACGAGCCGCTGAGGGCCTGGCTGATGTCTTCATGGATGCGCCAGACACAGATGATGACCGGCGGCGGAACCTCGCCATCGCTGGCTTTGACCCGCAGCACCGGCAATTGCATAGGCGAAGGCTCCAGCGAGAGCAACTCTTTGATCCGCTCGCGGCCCGGCAGCATCAGATAGTTGCCCGGCGTGAGCAAGGCTTTGAAGGCATCGCGGCGGTTGATCAGCACCCCCAGCATCTTTTCCGGCACCTTTTCGACAAAGAAGAGGCGACAGACGATGGTGGGCACCAGGGCAAAGACCAGGGTGAACGCAAAAAACGGCGCGTGCGCCAGCACAAAGTTAATCGAAAAGGCGAGCAGCGAGAAGAGGACAGGGAGCAAGAAGAAGCAGAGATAGGAGATGCTCAGCAGGAGGAAGAGTGTGCCGGCTCCCCAGCGGGATGTTTGACGGGCCATCGTTTGTGCCCCCTTTTGCCAGCTTGCCAGGCTGCTTTGTACCCAGAAAGGCTACATACACCTCGCGTATACGAATGCCGGCAGGGCCGGCAGAGTCGTTCTCAGGGCAGGAGCAGGACCGTCTGTGTACAGCATAGCAGAGATACCCTGCCCCCGTCAAGCTGCTAGCTGCGCCTGAAGACGCACCTTGAGGCTAAGAGCCACGAAGGCCGCCTGCGCGGCCTGGAAATCGTCCCTTTCGTCCCAGCCGGCGAAGGCCGGCTTCGTGGCGTTTCGCCTTGAGGGGCGCGCTTTAGACGCGGCTTGTCCATCGCCCTGCCGCGCGGCTCAGGGTGAGGTACAAGTCGGGGCCAGGGGTTGCCTGTTGGTGAAAACGGCGTATAATAGCCACAGTAAAGGTTGAGCTGGCGGGAGGTGATTGCTGGTGCCAGACTTTCTGGCGCGCCCATCTGGGGCCGCTCTGTCACGGCGCGCCGTGCTGCGCGGGCTGGCCGGCCTGGGCGCGGCGGGCCTCGCGCTGCCCTGGCTGGCGGGCTGCAACCAATCGGGTGGGATGACGCCTTTCCGGGTAGCAGGCTCGGCCACCCACGCGCCCGGCGCGCCCGGCACGCTCGTCTATCGCGGCCACAGCGCCGGGGTCAATGCTGTCGCCTGGTCGCCGGATGGCAAGCGCCTGGCCTCGGCCAGCGATGATGGCACGGTGCAGGTGTGGGACGCTGCGAGCGGCCAGACCAGGCTGACCTACGACGGCCATGCCTCGGACGCGCGGACGCTGGCCTGGGCGCCTAACGGGCTGTATATCGCCTCTGGCTATGGCGATAGCACGGTCCATGTGTGGGACGCCACCACCGGCGGGCAGGTGGTGGTCTATCGCGGGCAGCATTCGCCGGTGAACGCGGTGGCCTGGTCACCCGATGGCAAGCGCGCCGCTTCGGCAGGCATTGACCGGACGGCGCAGGTGTGGAGCGCGGCCAGCGGCGCGCCGCTGCTGACCTATCGCGGGCACGCCGATTTTATCAACGGGCTGGCCTGGTCGCCGGATGGCACGCGCATCGTCACCGGCAGCGTCGATGTGACGGCGCAGGTGTGGGACGCCGCCAGCGGCCAGACGAGCTATGTCTATCATGGACATAGCAATGGGGTGCTGGCTGTTGCCTGGAGCGCGGCGACCAGCGCCGCGCCGGCGGGGCGCATCGCCTCCGGCAGCTATGACACGACGGCGCAGGTGTGGGACGCGGCGGATGGCGGCCATCAACTGATCTATCGCGGCCAGAGCAGTTTCGTTGATGCTATCGCCTGGTCGTCTGATGGGCAGCGCGTTGCTTCTGGTGGCTGGGATGCGACGGCGCAGGTGTGGGAGGCCGCAACGGGCCATGCCTTGCAGGTCTATCGCGGCCACAGTGATTACCTCAACGCGGTGGCCTGGTCACCCGATGGCAAGCGGGTGGCCTCGGCCAGCCGTGATCGCACGGTGCAGGTCTGGCCGGCGGCTGCCGGATGAATGCGGGCCGTGTAGCTCGTTTTGGCCTGCTTGCGCGCTTTCTGGCATTTTGGTTTGTGATCGCATATACTGTCGCCCGTTATAGATAAAGAGCAACAAGCTCTTACATGCCCAGAGTGGTATACATCTTGCCAGAGACACGCTGGCCGCGCAGCGCGGGCGCGGGCATTCGGCGGCCAGATTGGAGCATATTGCATGAAGACCGGGCTGCTTCCCTGGAAAAACATCGTCCCACGAGCAGGGCAACGCATCGCCAGCCGGCTTGGCTGGCTGGCTGCCATGAGTGTGTTGGTGCTGAGTTTCTGCCTGGCGACAGGGGTGAGCCAGGCCCAGGCAGCGCTGTCTGCACCCGCCCTCAGCGGCTCACTGGCTTTCACGGCGCCCAATTACCAGGGCATGATTGGCGGGCCGGTGGGCACGCGCGTCACCGTGCATGGCTCTAACTGGCTGGCTTACAGCAGCGTGGCCCTGTACCTGACGAGCGCAGCGAGAAATTGTAACGGCGCGGTCTCGGTAGGCACCTTTGCGACGGATGCCGGCGGCAGTTTCAGCGCGGGGTTTCTCTGGCCGGCAGCGGCCAGCCAGACGGGCGCCTATTACGCCTGTGGCACGCAGGCCAATAAGGGCACCTTCTTCTCGCGCAGCACCTTTACCTTGCTTTCCAGCAGTCCAGCGGCGCTGTCCTTCACCCCCAAGGCGGTGATTGCCGGCGATACTATCACTATCAGTGGTAGCAACTGGCTGCCCGCGCCACAGACGATCAATCTGGTTATAGTCCCCTGCGCGACCCTCTGCCAGCAGCCGCCGGTGGCACACTTGCAGGTGGTGACCGGCAACGATGGCACCTTCAGCCAGCAGGTCACTATTTCGGCGGGCGCGGCCAGCGCCGGCTATTATGTGCAGGCGACCAACTCCCAGGCCGCCCTTTCTGCTACTGCCGGGCCAATTCAAGTGACCGGGCAAGGGTCGCCAAGCGGCACCGCCGTGCCAGGCACGAATCCCACAACCGTAGGCACGCGCACGACCAGCACTCCGCCGACAACAACAGGAACGCCGGTGAGTTCAAAAAGCGCCGCGCTGAAAGATGCGCTGCTGGCTGGCGGGCTGGGACTGGTTGCCTTGCTGGTCTTGATGGGTCTCATCGCGTTTTTTGTCTCGCGCTCGCGTGGTGGCGCCGAACGGCCCACGCGCTCGAAGGATGGGCCGGAGCCGCGCCTGCCTGATGCTCAGCCGGTTCAGAAGGAGCCAGAAGAGAGCTATGTGAAGGCGAGGTCGCTGGCTGCCGGGCGGCCAGCAGCTCTGCCGCAGCCGGTGCAGCGGCGAGACATTTCTCAACGTCTGCTAGAGGAAGATGATCTGGAGACTGCCGGCCCGACCGAGCCGGCGAACGAGATTTATCCCTGGATGCGGCCACGTAGCCCGGCCCGGCCAGCGTTGCCGCCCCGTTCAGCGCCAGCGGCAGACGAGAGCGCGCCGCCCGCGCCTCCACCGGATGATACACTGCCGGCGCAGGAGCCGCCAACTCCCAATCAGCCGCCACGCTTCATCCCGCCGCGCCGGCATGGCGGGCCGCCACGCGGCCACCGGCAGCAGTAAGGCCGCATGTGTGAGTTGCCAGCCCCACAGCAGGGTCAGGCGGGTTGAAATGGCATGGCGGTACATGCGCGAGGCCCAACTCGATCAGTGCTGACCAGCAGCCTGGTGGACGAGATCCCAGAACTCCTGGTCGCCTTGCAACGCCTGCTGAGTCAAGGAAAAGGTAATGGACGTGCAGCTTCCCTCGTAGGCGCCTATCTGGAGGATGGGTAGGCTCCACTGCGAGAAGCTGAGGTTGTACCATTTGCCTATACCGGCCACTTTATCTGCGCCCGAAGGGCAGTTCTGCTGCGGCTGCGTCGGTTGCAAGGTAAAGACCTTCTGATAGAGGTGCTGCATCAATTGCCTGTCTTCAACCTTCGCCTGGCTGCTGGTGGAGGCTCCCTGGACAGAGAGCATGAGTTGATCCGGGCTGGCTGGCGCGAAGGTGGCTCCGGCGATAGTCTGCTGAAACAGTTGCTTGAACTGGTCGGTCATGGCGTACCATCCGCCGCGAGTGTGAAAGGCTCCCTCCAGGTCGATGCTATTGCAGGTGTTGTGCATGATGGCAGGAATGGTCTGGTTTGCCGCCTGGAAGACAAGTTGGTATTCGGGGATGCCTGTGTCCGTACACGCGCTGCCCTGGGGAAGCCATTTGAGCGCAATAATGGCGTTGTACAGGCGCTGTGCCGTTTCAGCGGAGGTGATCTGCGCAGTCTGAGGCGTTTGATTTGAGGGCAGCGCATGTTCGATAGCCAGGGCGTCAGGATTGGCTGGTGGCGAAGCCACATAGATGGCAGTATCCAACTGGCTCCAAAACGCCTGTGTTCCCTGCCGATCTGGCGATTCGCCCGCAATAGATACCGGACGGCATCCATCGCGCATTGCCAGGACCGTTACCAGCGTTTTGCCGCTCTGGCTGAAGGTCAGGGTATAGTGCGGCCCAAGCTCGTCTGTGCAAGCTCGCTGCGCGGGCATCTGGGGCAGGGCATAAATTGTCGCGTAGAGGCGCTGCGCCAGGGCGCTGTCGGTTAGCGTCACGACTGGTTTTTCCTGGGCTGGCTCAGGCTGAGGCGCGTCGATCAGGATTTGCACTTTGTCTGGCTTGCCGCTTGGGGCAGGCTGGGAGGCTGAGTATGGGCCACATCCATACAATCCAATCAGCAATCCCATCAGCAGGAGGCTGGGCAGGAAAGAGAGCGCTTTCTTTATCGACACTGATGTCTCCTTGCGTATAATCAATTGAGCGCCGCGTGCGCTTATAGTAGAGACGCAGAGGAGACAATGTTTGTTCCCAGGCAATGTGCCTCAATGCTAGCATGAGAAGCAACGTGTACAGGGGTAGCCTCTGACGAGGAGAGCAGGATGGAGATCACTACCGAACGTTTGCTCTTGCGGGATTTTACAGTAGAGGATGTGGATGCTGTTCATACTTTGGAGGCTGAACCTGCCCTCCATCAGTATCGTGGAGGCGGACAGCCGACAGAGGAAGAGACACGGGCCTTTCTCCAGCGAACGCAGGACTGGCTTACGCTTGACCCGCGCCCGGTCTATGCGCTGGCGATAACGCTGCGTGCTGAGGGGAGCCTGATCGGCGTGGTCAGCCTTACCATCACGAGTCGAGAGCTAGGCCAGGCAGAACTCGGCTACCGGCTTAGCTCCCATTCCTGGGGCCAGGGCTACGCCACCGAAGCCGCTCAAGCCCTGATCGCCTTCGGGTTCGCAACGCTTCAACTCCATCGTATCTACGCGCTGTGCCACCCCGACAATATCGGCTCCCAACGGGTTATGCAGAAGGCGGGTATGCGCTATGAAGGGCACCTGCGCGAGGACTTTCGCAATCGAGATGGCACCTGGCGCGATAGTCTGCTCTATGCCATGCTCGATTACGACTGGCAGGCGCTTCAGCAGCAGACTACCGCGTAGGTCTGATCCTGTATGACGGCTGCCCCACTGAGGATACTACTGTTTATGAGTGGATATCAGGGGTTGTTGGCGGGGGTGACGTTTTCCTTCGGCTCCTCATACGCTTTGGGGCCAAACTCGCCGTGTGCCATTTCGCGTTCGCCGCGCGTCAACTCGCCGCGCGCCACCGCTTCTTTGAAGGCTTGCTCGCCGCGCTTCTCACCAACGACGCCAAGTTCTTTGTAGGTGGCGTGAACCCGCTCCTCCTCAGCATGATCGCGTTTTTCTTCTTCAGAGAGCACGCGCCGAAATGCCTCATCCTCAGATGAGGCCGGCTGGTCACTGTTGGGGCGCTGTGCTGGCATGCTTGCCTCCTTCTATAAATGGGGGGAGAAGAAGAACCGGGCTGGCATGTCGCCGGCCCGGCATCGCGCTACTCGTTCTTGTGGCTTTGCTTGCCGCCCTCGCGGCCAATGTCGGACATATGCTCGCGGTCCTTGCTGACGGTCTCGCCGCCCTTTTTGCCAATGTCGGACATATGCTCGCGGTCCTCGCTGACGGCCTCGCCACCCTTGCGGCCAGCTTCCCTGGCCTCTTCCGGGGTAAATTCGTGGGCGGTGCCCTTCTCGTGAGCCGTCTTGCCGCCCTTGCTGGCGATCTCGCGCTGCTTCTCTTCATCCATCGAGGCAAATCCACGATTGCTGGTATCTGGCATGAGTCACTCCTTTGTGTGTCTCGTTCGCGTTCACTACACCTGTTGCTGAGAGTACCTGAAGCCCAGAAAGCTCCAACGATGCGGCCCCCAGCGACATCCCATAGGGCAGGATATCTATTCTCCGTATGGGCAAGGACCATGCCAGATACTCAAATACCTTCCTCTTGCCTTCTCATCAATAAGCCGTTATACTAGGCTTGCTTATGCAGATTGCTGTAGAAGATGCAGCAAGGGAGAGGAATATATGCAGACATGCGTGTTTTGTCAGGCGCCGCTTCAGCCGGGTCAGACGTTTTGTGGCGCCTGTGGTCGGATGCAGCCGGAGCCGTCGCTAGACCTGGCGACGGTGGCGCGCCCGTTTCCAGGGTCGGAGACGCCGGCGGCAGATTCGAGGGCGACGCTCCCCGCGATGGAGGCTAGCCGCTGCCCGACGTGCGGGAATGCGACGCCTGCCGGCGCGAGTACCTGCCCATACTGCGGCCAGCCGCTCACGGCTTCGGCCTTCTCAGCGGCGACGATGGCTGGCATGCCGCCACCGCCGCCACCGCCGCCACCGCCGGCTGGGATGCCAGCAATGCCGGGCGCGCCGGGCGGCTCGCAGCCCTGGCCGAGTCAGGCAGGGTCGCAGCCCTGGCAATCACCTGGCTCGCAGCCCATGCAGAATCCGCCAGGGTCGCAGCCCTGGCAGCCGCCGAGTGGCCCCAACAATGTTCCGGTTGCGCCAGGTTGGCAGCCTGGCGGGTCGCAGCCCTGGCCGCAGCCAACGGTTGGCTGGCAACCAACTGGTTCGCAGCCTATGCAGAATCCGCTGGGGTCGCAGCCCTGGCGGCAGGCAGCGCCAGTCATGGCGCCGCCGTTTCCTGGCGGGCCGGGGATGCCAGTGGCAATGGCTAGCAAGCGCAATAACAAGAAGCTCCTGGCAATTATTGGGAGTGTGCTGGCCGTCTTGGTACTGCTGGGGGCCGGCGCTGGTCTCTTCTATTATCTGACCCAACCTCAGCCGGTGCTGACGATCAGTGGCCCGACGACGTCCGGCTCTGTGGTTGCCGGCTCGCCCGATCAAGCGTTCCAGGTCACAGGGCAAAAGTTCTCGCAGAACGAGGCCATTACCCTCTTGCTGGATGGGCGCCCTGCGCCGGGCGCGCCCCATGTGCAGAGCGATGCAAACGGCGGTTTCACCCTCAGCCTGCCTATTACCGACGATTGGCTGGCCGGCAAGCATGAACTCACGGCGCGTGATGTCAGCGGCTATGTCACCAAGAATCAGGTGCAGATCGCTGTCCTGCCGGCCCCGGTGATTACTGTGGCAAGCACATATCAATCTGGATCGACATCGGCGGGCAGCAATGGCACCAGTTTTTCGGTGACGGGCAAGCGCTTTGCCTTGAACTCCAGCGTCACATTCCTGCTGGATGGGCAGCCAGTGCCAGGCGCTCAGCCGACGCAGAGCGATGAGCGCGGTAAGGTGAGTGCCACGCTGAATGTCACTGGCAATTGGGCGCTGGGCAATCATGCGATCACGGCCAAAGACGATCAGGGCGATACCACGCAGCAGGGGCAGTCGGTGGCGATTGTCCACCAGGGCGAGGCTGGCACGCCCGGCCCCAACGGCTCGCCCGCCGATAATGCCACGTTCACCATCAACGTCAGCGGCTCGGCAAAGCAGACGAATGGCTACACATATAACTTCTTTAATACCTTGAAAGTAACTGGGCAGGCTGATCCCGCCGGCGGGACGATCTGTGGAGCGGATGACGATGGACAGCCCCATACATTTAACGGGAAAATCATCAGTACCGGCGAAGCCTACACAGAAACATTTACCTTTTCGTGTAACGGCAGTTATAAGGATGGGCATCTCACCTATACGGAAACAGCGACCAGCGACCAACTCAACCTCTCAGGTGGTGTGGTCTGTGTGACGCATCAGCCCTTTGTCTTCCAACAATTAGATGGAACCTTTACCTCGGCGCAGGGGATCAGCGGTTCCTATCGGGAAGATTACTCGCAGGAGCCTTGTAATGCCCGCTATGCGTACATCTATCATGACCCGGCAACGGGCACCTGGACGGGCACCGAATACTAACGGCAGAGACAGTCGAAAAGGCTAGCGTAGCAGCGTTTTATAGAGGCTCTCAGGCCAGTCGTCATCTGGCCTGAGAGCCTTTCTTTTTCCTTATAATTGTGCTATAATTGTAAAGAGCGACTGGAACGCCCACAGTGGCGACAGCCGTTTTTCATGCGCTCCAAAAGAATGGCCTACTGGATCACTATCCGCAACGCTATCATCTGCTGGCTCCCACCAGTTTGTTGAGGAAGAAGGTAAAAACCCTATTATGGCTTCTGCAAAACACATTTCTGATGCAGCGACAAACGGACCCACCGAAGAATTAAATACCAGCGCTGCGCCTCTGAATGGCAACGGACACGCGAACGGCAATGGGGCGGGGGCAAGCGAGTACAGCGGCAACCAGATTGAGATTCTGGAGGGTCTGGAGCCGGTGCGCATCCGTCCCGGTATGTATATCGGCAGCACCGACAGCCGGGGCTTGCATCAACTGGTCTATGAGGTGGTGGATAACAGCGTTGATGAGGCGATGGCCGGCATCTGCGATACCATCACGGTGACGATCCATGCCGATGGCTCGCTGACCAACGAGGATAACGGGCGCGGCATTCCGGTAGACCCGCATCCTAAGCGCCCCAAGCAGTCTACGCTGGAAGTGGTCATGACCACGCTGCACGCCGGCGGCAAGTTTGGCGGCCAGGCGTACAAATCTGGCTCCGGCGGCTTGCATGGCGTGGGCGTCTCGGCGGTGAACGCGCTGAGCGAGTGGTGTCGCGTGGAGGTGAAGCGCGACGGCCAGACCTATATGCAGGAATATCGCAAGGGCAAGCCGGTCAAGCCGGTGCGCGTGATCGGTCCGGCGGAGGGCACGGGTACCAGGACGACCTTCCTGGCCGATATGACCATTATGGAGACGCGCGACTTTAATTTTGATTTGCTGACCCAGCGCTTTCGTGAGATGGCCTATATCAATCGCGGGCTGACGATTCGCATCCGCGATGAGCGACCTGGCGCCGGCCAGGAGCGCGAGCAGACCTATTATTTCGAGGGCGGCCTGATGTCGTTCGTGCGCCATCTGAATAAGGCCCGCCAATGCGTGATGGCGCGCCCGCTGCATACAGAGAAGCGTCTCGAGAACACCTACGTTGAGATCGCCCTGCAATATAACGACGGCTATAATGAGACGCTGTTCTCTTTTGCTAATGGCATCAATACCGTTGATGGCGGCACGCATCTGACTGGCTTCCGAGCCGCGCTGACGCGCACCTTGAACGACTATGGCCGCCGGGTCAATCTGCTCAAGGATAACGACGCCAACCTGACCGGCGATGATGTGCGCGAGGGGCTGACGGCGGTGATCAGCGTGAAGCTGCCCAATCCGCAGTTTGAGAGCCAGACCAAGAACAAGCTCAATAACGCCGAGGTGCGCAATCAGGTAGAGAGCCTGCTGGCCGAGTCGCTGGCGAAATATCTGGAGGAGAATCCCAGCGAGGGGCGCAAGATCATCGATAAATGTCTGACGGCCTCCCGCGCGCGCGAGGCGGCCCGTAAGGCTAAGGAACTGATCCGCCAGCCCAAGGGCATCCTGGACACGACACTCCCTGGCAAGCTTGCCGACTGCTCGGAGCGCCGCTCGGAACGATGTGAGTTGTTCTTAGTCGAGGGAGACTCGGCTGGCGGGTCAGCCAAGCAGGCGCGTGATCGGCACTTCCAGGCGATTCTGCCGCTGCGCGGCAAGATTTTGAACGTGGAGCGGGCGCGGCTGGATAAGATGCTGGGCAACGAAGAGATCAAGAATATGGTCATCGCGCTGGGCACCGGCATCGGCGATATGTTCACGTTGGAGAAGATTCGCTATGGCCGCGTGCTGCTGATGACCGATGCTGACGTAGATGGCAGCCACATCAGGACGCTGCTGCTCACGCTCTTCTACCGCTACATGCCTGAGCTGATCCGCGAAGGCCGGCTGTATATCGCCCAGCCGCCGCTCTATCGCATGCAGTCGGGCAAGCATCGCCAGTATGCCTACAGCGATGCCGAGCGCGATGCCTACCTCGCCACGCTGAACGGCAAGAGCGTCGCCGTCAACCGCTACAAGGGTTTGGGCGAGATGGACCCGGAGGAACTCTGGGAGACGACGATGAACCCGGCCACGCGCACCATCCTGCAAATAACCGTTGAGGACGCCGTCAAGGCCGACGAAATCTTCAGCACCTTGATGGGTGACGAGGTCGTGCCCCGCCGCCGCTTCATCGAGTCGCACGCCAAGCAGGTAAAGAACCTCGACATTTAATCCTCCACAAAAAACGCGGGGCGCAAGAGAACAGGATGGCTCTCTTGCGCCCCGCGCTGATTTCTGCAGCGTCTGCTCAGTGAATTTCCTCACACGCATGGTAAATCGATTCATCTGGTGCTTGACCACCTCTGGTGGCGTATAGTACAATCAAGCCACGCACCCACTGACGGTTTGTTTCTTTCCTTGCGGGCAGCGGACCAGGCATCTGGGACATCTTTGTGAGATGTGGTCGGTACAGAGGAGGAGATGCGCTATGAACAGGGAGCAGTGGCAGCCGCCAGCCGCCTCGATTCAGTTCTTGAGCGGCCAACTGGCTGGGCAAACGATCCCCGTGACCGGATCGGAAACCAGAATTGGCCGCCATACAGATGATGAGATCACGCTCACCGGCGACAGCAGGATCTCGCGCACGCACCTGAAGCTGCTCTGGACGGGGGCGGCCTGGCGCCTTGAGCGCAAAGCCGGTTCTAACCGCGTGGCTATCAATGGTCAGGATATGGGGGAGGCCGCACCCCTCCAGTATAATGACACGGTGGCCTTGAGTCCCCAGACGTCCTTTCGCTTTCTGGCCCCGCAGGGAGGCGGGAATGGAGCGCGCCAGCCCCAACCCAATCCACCCGTCATTCTCGGTGGTAGCCCTGGCCTGCGTGTGCCCACTCCCCTGCCCAGTTGGTCTGGCCCACAGGGGGCTTCTGAATCGTTCTTCACTGGCTCGCTGCCCTCTATAGAGAGCGATGAGACGCTGCATGGTGCAGGTGGGACGCAGCAAGAGCCGGCGCGGGGCAGTGGCCTTGTTGGCGTGGCAAGCCTGGAGGTCAGCAGCAACACGGGCTATCAACGCACGTTTCCACTGGATCAGCCGATTATCAGCCTTGGGCGCGAGTCCAGTAACGATATGATTGTTTCTGTTCCGACGGTTTCAGGAGTCCATCTGCAGATTGAGCGCGAGGGTACAGGCTATGTCCTGGTTCATCCCCATCCTCTGCGGGGGGAAACGTCGAATGGTCTGCTCTATCATGGGCGCAAGATTCGCGGCAATGAACATATCCGGCAGCTCCTGGTCAATGGTGACACCTTTCGCATTGGCGATGAGCGTGGCGGGCTGGTGAGCCTGACGTTTCGGGATGGCAGCGGCGTGGTGCAGGAAAACCTGCCGCCGGTCCGCCCGATCAGATTGGGAGCGGAGAGGATCACTATCGGACGAGCCGACGATAATACCGTTGTGCTGCCCCATCCGCAGGTCTCTGCCCATCATGCCATCCTGGTGGCCGAAGGCGGCGCCTACCGCATTTTCAATAACAAGAGTACCAATGGGGTCTATATCAATGAGAAGCCGATGAGGCCGACAGCGCGCCGGCTGCTCAAGACAGGTGATCAGATTCGCATCGGCCCGTACCGGCTGGTGTATGAGACGACCCATCTCACGCAGTTCGATGAGAGTGCGAGCATCCGTATCGATGCGCTGCACCTCAAGAAGCGCGGCAGCAAGCAAGAGGTTTTAACGAATAACATTTCGCTCTCTGTTCCGCCGCGCTCGTTTGTGGCGCTGGTCGGCGGCTCTGGGGCGGGCAAATCTACCTTGCTGGATGAACTCTGTGGGCTGCGCCCGGCGCATGAGGGCCAGGTACTCTACAATGGGCGCGATTACTATAAAAATATGGCCGCCTTTAGTACCCAGATTGGCTATGTTCCGCAAGATGATATTGTTCACCGCGACCTGACTGTCGAGCGCGCGCTCTACTACGCCGCCAAGCTCCGTCTGCCGCGTGACTTCAACAAGAAACAAATCTCGCGGCGTATCGACGAAGTGTTAGAAGATGTGGACCTGACCGTGCATCGCGGCAAGCCGATCAAGAAGTTGTCTGGCGGACAGCGCAAGCGCGTCTCAATTGCGCTGGAACTGCTGGCGAATCCCAGCGTCCTCTTCCTCGATGAGCCGACCTCTGGCCTCGATCCGGGCCTGGACCAGAAGATGATGCTGCTGCTGCGTAATCTGGCCGATAAGGGGCATACTATCATTCTGGTGACGCACGCCACCGCTAATATCATTTACTGCGACTACGTGTGTTTCCTGGCGCGGGGCGGGCGGCTGGTCTACTTCGGCCCGCCGAAAGAAGCGAACACCTACTTTAGCAAAGGAGACTTTGCGCAGATCTACAGCGGCCTGGAGCCGACTGACGATGACCCAGGCATCCCCGAAGAGGCGGAGAGGAAGTTCCGCGCCTCAGAGCAGTATCGAAAGTATGTGACGGCGCCGATGCAGCGGGCGACCACTCCGCTCACCAGCGCGTCAGACAGCATTGGAGCCAGGCGCAGCCAGCGCAGCAACCCCTGGAAGCAGTTTTTCCTGCTCTCGATGCGCTACCTGGAACTGCTACGCAAAGATGTGCCCAACCTCAGCCTTCTGCTGCTGCAAGCCCCGATTATTGCTTTGCTGCTCGATTTCTTCATTAAGTACCATATCCTGATCGATCATCTTGGCGCAGATAGCGATGCCGATGGGCCGCTGTTTATCATGGTGGTAGCGGCGGTCTGGTTTGGCGTCATCAACGCGGCCCGCGAGATCGTCAAGGAAGCGCCGATCTATCAGCGCGAGCGCACGGTCAATCTGGGTCTGTTCCCGTATGTGTTCTCCAAGGTGGTCATTCTGGGCATCCTCTGCGCCATCCAGAGCGTGATGCTGCTGGTCATCGTGGGCTTCGAGAGCGGCTATCCCGCGCACGGCATTCTCCTGCCACCGTTTTGGGAGATGTATATCACGCTCTTCCTGACCGCCTTCTCTGGCTTGATGCTGGGGTTGTTAGTCTCGGCCATTGTGCCCAATGCAGACCGGGCGATGAGCGTCATCCCGCTCTTGCTGGTGCCGCAGATCATCTTTTCCGGCAATATTTTCGCGCTCTCTGGCGCCAAGGAAGTGATCTCCTATATCGTGTCGGCGCGCTGGGGGCTGGTCGCGCTGGGCAGCACCAACCAGTTGCATCATTTTAGCACCTGCATCAAGCAGCCGCTGCTGCCGCCGGGCAGTTCCCCAACGGCGCCGGCGGGGGATTGCCCGGCTGGCTATATCCTCTCGACCCCCACTGCCAGCGGCGATACCTTCTACGGGCATGATGTGCATCACCTGCTGCTGGCCTGGGGCGCGCTGCTCGCGCTGTCGCTGGTCTTCTTGATCCTGACCCTTCTCTTCCAGAAGCGTAAGGATGTGAGAAGGTAGGAGGTCTTGCATTTGGGACATTTTTGTGGATGTGGTAGGTACAGAGGAGAAGATGCGCTATGAGCAGGGACTATTGGCAGCCGCCAGCCGCCTCGATTCAATTCCTGAGCGGCGAACTGGCCGGGCAAACGTTCCCTATCACCGGGCCAGCAACCAGGATTGGCCGCAATACGGATGATGAGATTAAACTTACCAATGATCAGACAGTCTCTCGCACGCACCTGAAGCTGCTTTGGACGGGAGCGGTCTGGCGCCTTGAGCGCAAAGCCGGTTCTAACCGCGTGACCATCAATGATCAGGATATGGGGGAAGATGCGCCCCTCCAGTATAATGATATGGTGGCGTTGAGCGCCCAGACGTCCTTTCGCTTTCTGGCCCCGCAGGGAGGTAGGAACGGCGCGTATCAGCCGCAGCCCAGGTCATCCGGCGGGGTGGGCAGCGGCCCCGTTCGCCCTCTCCCTACTCCTGACCCCCTCTGGAGGGCTGGCTCCCAACTGCCTCCTGAACCATCCTTCAGCGTCTCGCTTCCCTTTGCTGATGGAAACGAGAGTCCCCAGGGAGCCTATGGGACGGTCAGAGCGCCGATCAATCCCGTTGATGGGACACCACTAGCGGGCGTTGCCACCCTGGAGATCACCAGCAATACTGGCTATCAGCGCTCCTATTCATTGCAGCAGGCGGTTATCAGCCTGGGGCGCGAGTTCAGTAATGATATTCAGGTTCCCGTCCAGACGGTTTCAGGGCAGCATCTTCAACTTGAGCGCGAGGGCACGGGCTATGTCCTGGTTCATCCCCATCCTAAGCGCGGGGGAACGGCGAATGGTCTGCTCTATCATGGGCACAAGATTCACGGCAATCAGCAGTTCAGGCATCCTCTGATCAACGGCGATACCTTCCGCATTGGCGATGAGCATGGCGGGCTGGTGAGCCTGACCTTTCGGGATGGCAGCGGCGCGGCCCAGGAAAACCTGCCGCCGGTCCACCCGATCAAACTCAGTGGGAGACGGGTCACCATCGGGCGCGACAATGATAATACCGTCGTGCTGCCCCATCCGCAGGTCTCCGCCCATCATGCCATTCTGGTGCAGAAAGACGGCACCTATTACATTCTCAATAACAAGAGTACCAATGGGGTCTTCGTCAATGCAAAACCAGTGAAGCGGATGGAAGAGCATCGGCTCAAGATGGGCGATCAGATTCGCATCGGCCCCTACCGGCTGGTGTATGAGACGACCCATCTCACCCAGTTCGACGAAAGCGCGACCATTCGCATCGATGCCCTGAACCTCAAGAAGCGCGGTAACAAACAAGAGGTTTTAACCAATGATATTTCGCTCTCCATTCCGCCGCGCTCGTTTGTGGCGCTGGTCGGCGGCTCTGGAGCGGGCAAATCTACCCTGCTGGATGAACTCTGCGGGCTGCGCCCGGCCCATAAGGGCCAGGTACTCTACAACGGCCAGAACTACTATCAAAACATGGCCGCTTTTAGCACGCAGATTGGCTATGTCCCGCAAAAAGATATTGTTCACACGGACCTGACCGTCGAGCGCGCGCTCTACTATGCCGCCAGGCTGCGTCTGCCGCGTGACTTCAACAGAAAACAAATCGGGCAGCGTATCAAAGAGGTGCTTGAGGATGTGGAACTGACCGGGAAGGGGCATCTGCCGATCAAGAAGCTCTCCGGTGGGCAGCAAAAGCGCGTCTCGATTGCGCTGGAACTGCTGCCCAATCCCAGCGTCCTTTTCCTCGATGAGCCGACCTCTGGCCTCGATCCGGGCCTGGATCAGAAGATGATGGTCTTGCTGCGCAAACTGGCCGATCAAGGCCATACGATTATCCTGGTGACGCACGCGACCAACAACATCAATGTCTGCGATTTCGTCTGCTTTCTGGCACGCGGGGGCCGCATGGTGTACTTTGGCCCGCCAAAGGAAGCCAACACCTACTTCGATAAGGGCGATTTTGCGGAGATATATAGCAGCCTGGAGCCAACTGACGAAGACAAGGGCATCCCCGAAAGGGCGGAGCAGAAGTTTCGGACCTCACCACTGTATCGGCAGTATGTGACGACGCCGGTGCAGCGGGCGACCACTCCGCTGGGCGGCGCCTCGGCGAGCGATGGAGCCAGGCTCAGGCAGCGCAGCAACCCCTGGAAGCAGTTTTTCCTGCTCTCGCAGCGCTACCTGGAACTGCTGCGCCGGGATGGGACCAACCTGAGCATCCTGCTGCTGCAAGCGCCGATTATTGCTCTGCTGCTCACCTTCTTCATCAAGGCCAATATTCTCGTCAATCATCTGGGCAAGGATACCGATGCCGAGGGACCGATGTTTATTCTGGTTGCGGTGGCCGTCTGGTTTGGCATTATCAACGCGGCCCGCGAGATCGTCAAGGAGGCGCCGATCTATCAGCGCGAGCGCGCGGTCAATCTGGGCCTGTTCCCGTATGTGTTCTCTAAGGTGGTCATTCTAGGCGCGCTCTGCGCCATCCAGAGCGTGATGCTGCTGGGCATTGTGGGGTTCAAGAGTGGCTATCCAGATAAGGGCATCATCCTGCCGCCGTTTTGGGAGATGTATATCACGCTCTTCCTGACGGCGTTCTCCGGCTTGATGTTGGGGCTGTTGATCTCGGCGCTGGCGCCCAATGCAGATCGAGCGATGAGCCTCATCCCGCTCCTGCTGGTGCCGCAGATCATCTTTTCCGGCGATATTTTCCCGCTCTCCGGCGCGACGCAGGTGATCTCCTATATCGTGTCGGCGCGTTGGGGGCTGGTCGCGCTGGGCAGCACCAACCAGTTGCACCATTTTAGCACCTGCTTTCCGCAGCCGCAGCCGCCGGGCAGTCCGCCGCTGGCGCCCGTACCTGGCTGCCCGCCGGGCTATATCCAGGCGAATCCCAATGCTGCCAGCGATACCTTCTATGTCCATAGTGTGCAGCACTTGATGCTGGCCTGGGGCGCCCTGCTCTTGCTCACGCTGGCCTTCTTGATCCTGACGCTCTACTTCCAGAAGCGCAAAGATGTGAAGAAATAAGAGGCTGCTACTTGTAGCGCCGACTTCCAGCCGGCTCGTCCTGTTGAGCCGCCAGGGATGGTGGCGCTTCAGGGATGCTCACTTCCTTGTGTTGGGCAGCGCCGCTGCCGCGTTGGAGCGCTTTGCTCAGCCAGCGGCCACTGGCGCTGCCCAGCATGATTGCCAACAATCCGCCGCCCAGGCTGAAGAACAGATAGACCCCGGCGGCCAGCCAGTGTCCGCTGCCCAGGAGCAGCACGTCGCCCAGGGCAAGGCTGCTAAAGGTGGTATAGGCGCCCAGAAAGCCGACATTGAGCAGCAGGCGCCGCGTCGGGCCGATCAGTGTGGTGGTGTCGGCCAGGAGCGTGAGGAGCGCCAGCACAAAAGCGCCGGTGAGATTGATGATCAAAATATCAGCCGGCCAGGCGTTGCCCAGCGCGCTTTGAATGGCCGCGCTGAGTCCATAGCGCGCCATCGCGCCAAAAAAGCCCCCGCCAAGCACCGCCAGCCAGCGCCGGCGGGTGGAAAGCGCGTTTGTCTTCATAGTAGCCTCCCCAGACCCAGACCCAGCGCGGCGGCGAGCAGACCCAGCGCGGCGCTGCCGCCAAGGTAGAGCAAGCTCTGGCGCGTGCTGCCGCCGCGCGCCAGTTGGAACCCTTCCCAACTCATGGTGCTGAAGGTCGTATAGCCACCAAGGAAGCCGGTTGCCAGCGTGGTTTGCAGCCAGGGAGCGATCAGCTTCTGGCCGGCCAGCGCGAAGAGCAGGCCGATGACAAAGGCGCCGCTGACGTTAATTATAAATGTCCCCCAGGGAAAGGCAAAACTGGCGCGCCTGGCGATGAAGCGCCCCAGCAGATAGCGCGCCAGCGCGCCGGCGGCCCCGGCGAGGCCAACCAGCCCGGTGAGCGCCAGGGAGGGCAGCGTCATTCTGACCCTCCGCCGGAGATGATCTCAACCGGCGTCACCGTGATGACGCCGCGCTGCACGAGCTGATCGAGCAGCGGCAGCAGCGCCTCGACCCGTTCGGCTGACTCGACTATATCAACGATCACCGGCAGATTCTCTGACAGGTCCGGCAGGCGGTCTGTCGAGAGGTGATGCGCCGGGCCGAAGCCTTCGATGCCGCGCGTGACCGTCGCGCCAGCGGCGCCCTGCCGCTGGGCCAGTTCCAGAATGGCGCGATAGAGTGGTTTGCCCTGCCATTCCTGGGACTCGCCAAGCAAAATACGAATACGTTTGCCCTGCCTGGGCAAGCGATGGGTCTCTGTCATAGGATGTCAGCCTTCCAGCAAGACACGCAGCAGGTCGCTGCGCCCGACGACGCCCGCGAGCCGGCCCTCAGGGTCCAGCACCGGCAAGAATTTTCGTCCGCTTGTCATCATGCGCTCGATGGTTTCCTGGACGCTGGCCGTCTCCGGCACGGTGATGACGCTGCGGTTCATCAGGCTGGCCGCCGTTTGTGCCTTGCCGCCGGACGGACGCAGCGCGCCCGAAAGGCCATGCCCCGACGCGCCACGCGCCCGGTGAGTAAACATGCGCAGCAGGCCAGGGCGATGCTCGGCCTGTATCTGGGTCAGCACATCGACATCACTGATGATGCCCTGTACCTGGCCGCGCTCATCGACGACGAGCACCCGTTTGAGCGGCGAGAGGATCAGGGCGTCGATCACCTCGGCCAGCGAGGCTGAGGGCTGGATCGTGGGCACGTCGCTTTGCACATAGCCGGCAATCGGGCGCTGCTGCGGGGGGACGCCCGGCAGAGGTCGGCTGGCGGAGCGCGCTGGCGCGCTGTGCGCCTGTGGGACCATCAACGGGCTGGTGACAATGACCTGCAACAGATCAGCGCGCGTGACCATGCCGAGCAATGTGCCATCCGACGTGATGACGGGCAGGCGGCGCAGGCCGCTGTCGAGCATGATCTGGGCGGCCTCGCGGATGGGCGTTTCCGGCCCAATGCTGCGGACCTGGCGGTTCATCACGTCCTCTGCGGTGGTGGCGCGGGTGCGCGCTTCGCTGAGCGGCGCCTCGATAGCTTCTGCCGTCTGCGTGTCCAGGGCAATGGCTGTGCGCATCAGCCCCCGGCGCAGCGGGAAGACGCCGGCGGCGATCAGGTCGGCTGTGCCGATGATGCCCAGCAGCCGCAGCCGCGCATCGACCACCGGCAGGGCGCGAAACGGCGCCTCCAGCAGCAGGTCGATGATGCTGGCGATGGGCGTCTCCGGGCGGACGGTGGTGATGGCCGTCTCCATGATCTGGCGCACCGGCAAGCCGGTGGGCAGACCCCGCGCCCGCGCGTGGCTATATTTCAGGACTTCAACGTCCTGGAGGGTCATGATGCCTCCTCCCAGCATCGTTTGCAGATGCGGCAGCAGCCGACGCAGGCGCTCTGACTGGTCGATCACCTGGATGACCACCGGCGCGTCCGAGGACCAGCGCCAGCCGCCATCTTCGTGCAGCCGCGCCCCCGCGCCATAGCCGGCGATAGCGCGGGTGGCCGTTGCACCCGCGCAGCCCTGCTCGCGCAAGAACTGGATGAGCGCGACATAGAGCGGCTGGCCCTGCCATTGATCGGATTCGCCCAGATAGAGGGTCAAGGCCAGCGCCTTGCCCTGACGCAGCAATGCCACGATGGCGCCTCCTGGTGGGGAACAGAAAAACAGCTTCTACCGCTGACCCCGCCAGGCAAGATACATCCTGCGCAGTCGTATTGGTAGAAGCTATCAGCCCGTGCGGGCAATCAGGCGAGCCTCATCGCCATTGGAATGATTGCCATCAGTATATGCCTGGCATGGCTGGGCCGTCAAGCCTATCGTCAAAGCATTCCGCCGAATGAATTCGGCGCTAAGGGCGCCTGTGGCGCCATCATGTCCCGCCGGGACACCTGGCCGAAGGCCCGTAGCGCCGATTTTAATCGGCGAACGGCTGGGATTACCTGGCGAGCGGGCCGGCCAGTAGAGAAGCCTGATAGGCAAGCTCCACCAGGCTATCAGTCGAATTGACATAGAGAAAGATCACGAGGAGCGCGTGCAGTCCCTGCTGCTGCACCTGCACACCTTTGATTTCCCGTCGAACAGGCGAGGTGTTCTGGCTCAGGTTAATCATTGGAAAGGATGCCGAAGCCGTCGATGAGAGGATCGTGAGGGGAGTGCCATCGCTGGCAGAGAGCGAGAGAAACTGCCGGTTATTGTCAGGAAGAAGAAAAGCGAGAGGAAGCGGGCCATCGGGCATGGTATTTATCAGCCCGCTTTGTTGCACCACATGCGCGGCGTCAACGTGAATGAAGCCAGAGCAGAGGAAGAGGTGGGTGGCTGGCGGCGGACCTGCCACCTGCGCGGCGAGCGCCTGGCAGGAGTCTATGCTTTTCAGGCGGTGTTCTACAATCAGCAAGGTGTGTCTCCGATCTTTTCCTCCACAGAGAGGAACCTTTCATGTATGGCACAGTATCGCTGAAGATCGGATGAGATGCAAACCAACGCCTCTTGACAAGGCGGGACGCGCCCGCGAAACCCTGGACGATCAGCTACGAAAACTGGCATTATTTAGAGGGTGCTACACTCTTTTTTCGAGATAAGGATAGATCATGACACAAACGGTTTCCTTGGGAAAGACGGACCTGACGGTCTCGGCGCTCGGTTTGGGTACCTGGCAATGGGGCGACACGGGCATGTGGCAGTACGGCCAGGGCTACACACAAGGTGATGTCGAGGCGGCCTATACGGCCAGCCGCGAGGCGGGCATCACCTTCTTTGACACGGCGGAGATTTATGGCGGCGGCCTCTCGGAGCAAATGCTGGGGCCGCTGGTGCTGGCGGAGCGCAATCAGGTCATCGTGGCGACCAAGTTCGCGCCGCTGCCCCAGCGGCTGACGGGCAGCAGCCTGGGCAAAGCGCTGGACGCCAGCCTGAAGCGGCTCAAGCTGGTGCAGGTGGACCTCTATCAGATTCACTGGCCCTGGACCACGCTGATGACCATCGACATGCTGATGAACGCGATGGCCGATCAGGTCGAGGCCGGCAAAACGCGCGCGGTGGGCGTCAGCAACTTCACGGCGCGGCAGATGCGCAAGGCGCACGCCGCGCTGGCAAAGCGCGGCATTCCGCTGGCCTCCAATCAGGTGCATTATAGTCTGCTGCACCGCGCCCCGGAGCGCAACGGTGTGCTGGCCGCCTGCCGCGAGTTGGAGGTGCGGCTGATTGCCTATAGCCCGCTGGAGAAGGGCGTGCTGACCGGCAAATATCACGAGGATGGGGCAACAGTGACATCCTTCCAGAGACGCTGGACAGTCAAGGCGTTTCGTCCCTCCTCGCTGCGCGCCTCGGCTCCGCTGATTGATTTGCTGCGCAAAACCGGCGCGGCGCATGGCGACAAAACCTCGGCGCAGGTGGCGCTCAACTGGCTGATGCGCCAGGGCGCGCTGCCCATCCCCGGAGCTAAAAACCCCGCGCAGGCCGTCAGCAACGCCGGCGCGCTTGGCTGGGAACTGACCGACGAAGAGTTTGCGCAGATCAGCGCGCTGCGCATCCCTTCCTAACAGGTCTGGCTGCGTGCGCAAACCAGGCGGGAAACGCTCACCTCTGCTGAGCGTTTCCCGCCTGGTTGTCCTCTGGGTAAGAACCTCAGGACTCAGTCTGAGTAAGGCAAGAGCGGCGTATCGCTTGGTGAGCGAAGGTGATCGAAATCAAAGAGATGCATCAAATCGCCAATGGACGGGCCGTTGGTCGGCTGATAGGGGTTCTTCTCGTCCGCTCGCGGGTTGGGCAGGTTATCCAGGCTGCGCTCCGAGAGGGGCGAGAGGCGCCAGTTGCGCTCGATAAACTTGAGGATGGAGACATGGTCGTAGTAGGTATGATCGATCTCGCCCGCTTTCACGTAGGGTGAGACCACCATCAACGGGATACGCGACCCATCGCCAAAGAAGCTGACCGGCTGGACATAGCCAGAGTCATAGTAGCCGCCGCCCTCATCAAAGGTGATAAAGATGGCCGTATCCTTAAACACATCACGTTTGCTTATAACCTCGTTCACGATGTTGGAGGCAAAGGTCTCAAACAGCGAAAGCGAGGAAGAGGCGGGATGTCCATCGTTGATCCCATCGGGCTTGATGAACGAGACGGCTGGCAAGGTATTGTTCTGCACATCCTGTGCGAAGTGGGAGAAGTCCTGAATGTTGTTCTTCAGTGAGGTCGTCATCACCGACGTCACGTACTGAAACGGATCACAGATGCCGCAGTACGCAGGCGATGCGTTGGAGCCGTCGTTATAGCCCTGCCCGTAGTATTTCCACGAAATCCCATGAGCCGAGAGTTCATCGGCGATGGTAGGCATGGTCTGCGGTGGCACCGCGAAAGGCGTGCTGGTGGTGAGCTGACCGCCAGGGGTGTAGCCGGGCGCGTAGTTATTGAGCAGGTAATAGGCGCCTGGCGCGCAGTCGCCGTTGCGGAAGGATTGGTAGGGCAGCGAGTGCAGATAGTCGAGGATTGGTCCTACCCCCGGCTGGGAGGGATCGGAGCAATTGCTGTAGCTGCCGCCAGCATAGCCATCCTGCGTGTAGTTGTTATTGGTCCCCGGCTTCGCGTTGGGGTTCTCGATCTGATTGCTCGGCGGGACGAGTGGATTGCCATGTCCGTCGCTATAGAAGGCTGCGTCGCCCGTGCCGAGCATAATATGGTTCGCTCCGGTGCCACCCATCACCGACTGGTGATAGTTGTCGCTGATCGCGTAGTTATCGCCAATGAAGTTGAAAT
>CAZFWN010000061.1:23999-25800 GCA_964522745.1 uncultured Ktedonobacterales bacterium | reverse complement strand
TGTTCAGGGGCTTCTGGATAAGCGGATCAGGCTGGTTTTCTCTCTCTGTATCCAGCCTGCTAATCTCAACCGTAAACTCGTCCGGGGATGCGTCCTCTGCCGGGCCAGGCTCTTGATTGCCCATTGGTTTCTTACAAGAAAGAGAAAGCCCAAAAGGGCTTTCTCCGTAGCGTGCGTCACTTCGTCAGATGCCAGATTGGACGTTTTTTGTCAACCCATGCCCAGAGCTTGTTGGACCAAAAACTTGCCAACGTAAACGTAACCCGCGCTCCACCAGCAGTAATAATATCCCACTGATCCGCTGCGTTTCGATGAGAGATGTCAAAGTACAGGTGCTGGGCATGGTCTATGACGGCAAAGTGAAGACGCGGTTTGTTAGTCAAAGCCAGTTGTTCAAGCGGCAGCACTTCCAGGAAAGGAGCTTCGACACGCAAGCCGTTATAATGCCGATAAAAGCGGTTGATTTGTGCAGGGAAGACAACCCCCAATTGTTGCTCAGCGTGGGCAATCGCTGCCTCTGGCGCAGGCGGACCAAGCCAATAATGTAGCCCACGCTGCTGCGCCCGTCGTTCAAGCTGCCTGGCTATCTGCTCAAGCTCCATCAGCCCACCTCTATGGGGTCCAAGTAAGAAACGGGCCGGCACGGTGGCCGGCGCTACAAGTGATGTTATCAGGATTGCGACAAGGTGACGACGGTGATGCCTTCGCCGCCGTCGTTGGCGGCAGCGGCGGCGTAGGAACGGACCAGCGGGTGATGGGCCAGTTGATCGCGGATCGCCTGGCGCAGCGCGCCGGTCCCTTTGCCGTGCAAGATACGCACAAACGGCATGCCGGCCATATAGGCGTCGTGGAGATAGCGATCTACGGCAGGTAAGACCTCCTCAACGCGCTGGCCGCGCAGGTCAAGCTGCAAGTCGGGCACCTCGCGCTCGATGACGCTGGGCAGCGAGACCCCTCGCATCCCATCGCCGTTGGCGCTGCCCTCGCTGCGCGCCTGGCGCTTGCTCAGCCGCTCCAGATCGGCCACCGGCACGCGCAGCTTGAGCAGCCCAAGCTGCACTTCGGCCTCGCCCTTGCCATCAGGCAGACTGACCAGTTCGCCCCTCTGGTTGAAGCTGCGCACGCGCACGGTATCGCCCAGTTCCAATGGGCCGGCCTCCGGCTCGTCCGCCGGCGGCTCTGGGGCGCGCCGCTGTGGTTCTGGCACCGGGGCCAGGCGCTCATCCATGCCACGCACCCGCGAGCGCATGTTATCCAACTTCTCAGGATTGACGCGCTGGCGGTTCATCTCGACCTTAATGCGCGCCAGCTGCGCCTGCACCTGCTCCAGTTCGCGCCGCGCCTGGGCGCGTGCTTCGTTGAGGATGCGCGCGCGCTCCTCCTCAAATTTGGCGCGTTCCGTCTCCAGATGCTTGCGCAGATACTCCGCCTGGGCGCGCTCCATGCTCAGGTGATAGCGCTCATCGGCAGCGGCGCGGCGATCAGCCTGCAAATCCTCCAGCAGATTTTCCATCTGTACGCCGGTGGTGCCAAGCAACTGGCGCGCCTGCTCGATGATGGCCGGCAGGAGGCCCAGCCGCGAGGCAATCGCCAGCGCATTGCTGCGCCCCGGCAGACCAATCTGAAGACGGTAGGTTGGCGAAAGCGTCTCTACATCGAACTCGACGGAAGCGTTCGCCACGCCGGGCGTATCATGCGCGAAGGCTTTGAGTTCGCTGTAGTGCGTCGTCGCTACGACAGAGACCTTGCGCTCCAGCAGATACATCAGGATGGCCCGCGCCAGCGCCGAGCCTTCGCTGGG
>CAZFWN010000061.1:0-23899 GCA_964522745.1 uncultured Ktedonobacterales bacterium | reverse complement strand
TGCGCTCCAGCAGATACATCAGGATGGCCCGCGCCAGCGCCGAGCCTTCGCTGGGGTCGGTGCCGGCGCCGAGTTCATCAAGCAGCACCAGGCTCTTCGCGTTTGCCAGCTTGAGGATGTCGATAATCCTACTGAGATGTGAAGAGAAGGTACTCAGGCTTTGCTCGATGCTCTGCTCATCACCGATGTCGGCAAAGACCTGCTCGAAGATGGTAAGCTCCGAGCGATCATCGGCAGGGATATGCAGGCCAGCCTGGGCCATCAGCGTTAGCAGGCCGACCGTCTTGAGCGCAACTGTCTTGCCGCCGGTGTTCGGCCCGGTGATGACGACCATCGAGAAATCGTCGCCCAGCCGGAAATCAATCGGCACGACCTTGCCAGTCAGTAACGGATGGCGCGCCGCCAGCAGCTTTACGCGGCCTTGATCGTTGAGCTGCGGCGGGTTACTCTGTGTCAACTGGCTGTAGCGCGCTTTTGCCAGTGCCAGATCGATCTCGGCCAGCAATTCTACATCCAGATTGAGCGAAAGCGCCTCGCTGCCAACCACCCCAGAAAGCTCCAGCAGGATGCGCTCGATCTCCTGTCGCTCGGCCAGATGTAACTCGCGCAGCCGGTTATTCATCTCGACGACCACCAGCGGCTCGATAAAAACGGTGGCGCCGCTGGCCGACTGGTCGTGTACGATGCCACGCACCTGGCCCCTGGCCTCGGCGCGCACCGGCAGGACATAGCGATCTGAGCGCATGGTGATGATCGGATCTTGCAGCGAGACGCGATACTCGTTGACCAGCGATTGCAGCTTTTCTTGCAGGCGCTGCTGCGCGCCGCGAATCTCCAGCCGCAGGCGGCGCAGCGTCGGGCTGGCGGAGTCCAGAACCTCACCCTCGTCGCTGATGCTCTCTTCGATGCGCGCCGCCAGCTTCGGACGCTGGGGCAGGTCGCGCCCCAGCGCCTTGAGCAGCGGAAAATCGCCATCCACGCGCTCAAGCAGGCGCGCCACATAGATAGCGCTGTGGACGGTACTGAGTACCTCCAGCAACTCGGTAGGCTGGAGCATCGCTTCGCGCTCGGCGCGCACCACCAGCGGGCGAATGTCGCGGGCGCCGCGCACGCCAGCGTCGGGGCGAACATCGAGCAGGCGCTTCGCCTCAGTAGTGTAGGCCAGCCGCTGCTGCACTTC
Source organism: uncultured Ktedonobacterales bacterium (assembly GCA_964522745.1). Classification (GTDB taxonomy): domain Bacteria; phylum Chloroflexota; class Ktedonobacteria; order Ktedonobacterales; family DATBGS01; genus DATBHW01. The sequence continues at coordinate 22,719 of CAZFWN010000061.1, read as the reverse complement.
GCGCAGGTCGGTGGCCGGCTGGAGCGCCAGGGCCAACTCTTTGCTGGCCGAAAAGGCGGCCTCGTGAGCCAGGCGCTCCAGAATCTTGGGATATTCTAACGTCGTAACACTTTTCTCGTGCATAGATCGATTCAAGCGCAGGAAGCTGTGATGTTATCCCCGCGCAGATGCTCCTTTCGGCATCACATCGTTCTTCTTCGTCTCTGGTTTCTCGCCGATGATAATGAAGGCTTCCCAAACGCTGCTGACCTCGCGCTCCTCGCGGCGGCGCAAGCCGGCCACTTCCAGCGGGATATGCGCGCCGGCGGTGGCGTAGGGACTGGCACCATCTGGCTCGGCGTCCTGGCCGGGCGCTGACTGGCGCGCCGAGGCGACAGGACGCCGCTTGTAGAGCGCGCTGGAGCCATAGACCAGGGCGTGCAGCAGCGTCAGGAAAAAGTTGATGGGGCCAACGGGTAGGAGACCGGCGCCGATGATAACAATCAGCCGGCCCCCAGGGCGCAGGACGCGGGCTAGCTCTCGAATGGCAGCGGGGTCGTAGATGTACTCGGTGGGGAAAGTGCTGACGATGGAATCAAACGAGGCATCCTTAAAGGGTAATTCTTGTACGCGCCCTTGTGTGACCGTGACCTTTTCGGCCAGACCCTTGCGGGCCAGTTTCGAGCGCGTGGCCGCTACCATCTGCGGCGAGCGGTCAATGGCCTGGCAGTGATAGCCGGCCTGGGCCATATCGACCAGCAGGTCTCCGATGCCACAGCCCACCTCCAGCACGTCCTGGCCGCAGAGACGCGGCAGCGCCAACCGCTGCCAGACGCGCCACTGCCCGGCAAAGGGGATCGTGCTGGCAAACCAATACAATGCCCGATTTTTATACAATAGCTCAAACAGCCCGCGCCTTGCACGCGCCTGCGCGCTCATAGATTCATCCTCCGACATAGGGGTAGACTCAGGCAGGGGAACGCCTGGGAACAGTCAACACAACAACATCACGGGGCAACCAGCAGGAGACGATCACCGAGATCGCCGGATTCTGAGGCGAAAACGATACGGGAGGCAGCACCCGGCTGGGCCGGATGCCAGAGCGCGCAGGCCAGATTCTAGACAGCGGAGAGACGATACGCTGCACGAAAGGATGTCCTGAGGTGATGGGGCGTTGTGCCCCATCACCTCATTTGCGGAATGAACTTATCGTGTTAGCGCGGTTTCTTCTTCCCTGGTAAGCAGCTCATCGACAATGCCATACTCAACGGCCTGTTGAGCCGACATATAGAAATTGCGGTCCGAGTCCGTCTTGATACGCTCAGGGGACTGGCCGGTATGCTTCGTCAGGATGTCATAGATGCTGTTGCGCAGCCTCAGAATCTCTTTGGCGGTGATCTCGATGTCCGCTGCCTGGCCTTCGGCGCCACCCAGCGGTTGGTGAATCAGCACGGTTGAGTTGGGCAGGCAGTAGCGCTTGCCCTTGGCGCCGGCTGCCAGCAGCACGGCCCCCATGCTCATTGCCATGCCGACGCAGACCGTCGAGACATCCGGCTTGAGATACTGCATCGTATCGTAGATCGCCAGACCAGCGTAGATGCTTCCACCTGGGCTGTTGATGTAGATGCTCACATCTTTGGTGGCATCTTCACTCTGCAAATAGAGCAACTGAGCGACGACCAGATTCGCTATAGTGTCATCAATCGGGGTGCCGATGAAGATGATGCGCTCTTTCAGCAGGCGCGAATAGATATCGTAGCCACGTTCGCCTCTTGGGGTTTGCTCAATCACATGCGGAACAAGGACATCTGAGGGCATCGCCAATTTATCAGCGCCCCCCTGAGCGGTGCGGTCAAATGGGTTAAAGATTGACGCCATCGGTCAAACTCCTTTGCGTCTGGCCGGTCTGCTTGAAAAATAAAGACGCGGCCACAGAAAGCAACACCAGCGGCATAGCCACCGGAGAAATACGCGAGAGACAGAAGCTCAATTATAGCAGCGGAGCGCTCACTCAAGAAATGAGCTTCTTTCCGGCGCTACAAAGGCTGTAACTTTACTATAAACCCAAATAGGGTCTATTGTCAAATGTGCCGCTGGCGCTGGTTATGTACGGGGCGCGCGGAAGCGCGCAATAGCGACCAGATCGCTCAGCAGGCCAAAGGCCGTCTGGCGCGGGCCGCTCTCGCCTTCGATGATCGTCACCTCGTTCATCGTGTCCGTTTGCAGCGAGAGGATGCTGTGGGTGCCGCGAATCTGGGCGAAGGGGTGGCTGGCCGGCAGTGTTTCCAACTGCACGGTGCAGCGCGCCGTATCGCCATCCCGCCGGCCTTCGGCCACCTGGCGCAACACGTACCCGGCGGGCAGCGCGGCCTGCAAGCGGCGCATTGCGTCGGCGCCGACCTCGCGGCGCTCGACCTGGGCCGGAGTCAGGCCAGCCTCCATCAGCACCGTCGCCAGCACCGAGGCTTTGGCCGAGGCATCCCAGCCGTCCAGATCATTGGAGGGGTCGGCTTCGGCCACGCCAAGCTGCTGTGCGTGGGCGATGCCTTCTTCCAGCGTGCGACCATCCTCCATCGCCGTCAGCACCACGTTGGTCGTGGCATTGACGATGCCGCGAAAGCCAAAGATGCGGCTGGCCGGCAGACAAAACTCGGCCAGGTTAAAGATCGGCGTGCCATCCATCACGGTAGACTCAAAGCGCAGCGCCAGATCGCGCTCGCGGGCCAGGTCGCGCAGCTGGCGATAGGAGTTGGCAATCGGTCCCTTGTTTGCAGTAATCACATGGCGGCCCGCCTCCAGCGCGGCCTGGATATAGCGTGTGGCTGGCTGCCCATCCAGCGGCGAAAGCGTCGAAATCTCGATGACCACATCAGCAGGACAGGCGCGCAGAAAGGTCAGCGTATCCTCGACGTGCAGCGCGGCGCCCGGCGGCATACCCTCCGCCGGCAGGCCGGCCTCGCTGAGTTGCAGCGCCTCACCCTCGGTGGCGATGAAGCCACCCCGACGGCGCGTCGCCACGCCGGTAATCGAGCAAGTCAAGTTATAGCGGCTGGATAACTCGCCAGCCTTCTCTTGCAGCAGGCCGGCGAAAGCGCGGCCCACGTTACCAAAGCCAATGATGGCTACTCGCAGGTGCATATCTATTCTCCGTCTTCTAACCATTTCTGTAAGTCTGTTTGGAAGATTTCAAACGCATCATCCTGGGGAGCATATCCCAAGAGATTGCGTGTGGCCGTGAGATCAAGGCGCTTGAAGCGGTTGTTAGAAATGCCGTGTACGATGGCAAACTGCACGTTCGGGGTTTCGATACAGCGAACGATCAATTGGTTCAGATCGCGTTCACTGACGTATCCACACAGATCGAGAAGATTGGGCCTCTTTCGCAACCAATTGGTCTCGCCGTTCTGCACATCGTATGCCCCAATGCGAATAACAATACTCGATAGCCCCTCTGCATGAGCGAAATACGAGGCCACAGCTTCCCCAAAACACTTGCTGACCCCGTACATATTCATGGGCCGCAGTGGGGATTCAAGATGCGCCTGGACATCGGGCGCATAGCCAATCACAACCTGCGCACTGCTGGCAAAAATGACGCGCTGACAGCCCTGATCCTTCGCGGCTCGGAAGATGTTGTAGGTGCCCTGGATATTGTTATGGAGGAGCGCGGAGTAGAATTCGGCGTCAGGATTGGCGTTGGCCGCGAGGTGAACCACGACCTCGATGTCTTGACAGGCTTGCTGACAAGCATTCAGATCAGCAACATCAAGGAGGCACACCTCATGGTCCTGGCTCACCTTCCCAGCCAAAGCACTGATCTCCCGATCAGCTAAGCGGAAGGTGTAGTCTGCGGCGGCAGCGCGAAAAAAGGCCGAACCGATGCCTCCCGCTGCCCCGGTGAGCAAGATTCTTGTTTTCGACATTGGTTCCTGTCTGCCCAGGTGGGCCTCCGCTTGTGCAGAGAGAGTGGTCCTCGATAAGGTTCCTAACAGGCGCTACTGCAATTTACCGCGCTGCTGGCGAGCCGCCTCGAAGAGCAGGATGCTGGCGGCAATGGCGGCGTTAAGCGATTCGACGCCGTTCCACATAGGGATACTGACACTGCCGGTTGCCAGGCGGCGCGCCTCTGAAGAGGGACCACGCGCCTCATTGCCGATCAGCAAGGCCGTCCGGCGGGTCAGGTCTATCTCGTAATAGGGATGCGCGCCGCCGGCTTCAGCCAGCAGCGTTTGCGTGGTTTTGGGAGCGCCTGCCAGGCGCCCGGCAATCTGCTCCCAACTTTGCTGCGCCAGCATGGGCAGGCGAAAATGCACGCCGGCGGCGGCGCGCACAACTTTGGGATGGTAGGGATCGACGCAGCCGCGCGTGAGCAAGACCTCATCGACATCGGCGGCCAGCGCCGAGCGCAAGATGGTGCCCAGGTTGCCGGGGTCGGCCAGTTCATCAAGCACCAGCAGCAGTGGGCGGAAGCGCCCACGCCGGCGGGCACGCAGCTTTTCAGACAAAACCTCGTCCAGCGAGACGGCGCCGGCCACACCCTGCGGCGTTTGTGTATCGCAGGCATGTGCCAGGGCACGCTCCCCGGCCTCCAGGGCTTCGAGCTGGCCGTTCTCAGCTTCCTGAAGGATGCGCGCAAGCAGGGCGCGGCCCTCGGCGGCGCGCTCCAGGGTTTCTGGGTTGTAGAGGACTAAAAAAGGGGAGATGCCAGCATCCAGCGCGGCGCCCAAGACATGCGGCCCTTCCACCAGAAAAGCGCGCTCCCCGGCTCGCCCTTTCGGGCTATGTAGAGAGCGAAGCAGCGCAACTTTCGGATTGGAAGGGCTGGTTATCACTGCTAGGCTTTGGCTTGCAGAGCGGCAGCGGCGCGCCCAACGATCTCAGCAAAGACGGCATCATCGCGCACGGCCAGATCGGCCAGCATCTTGCGATCAATGCTGATGTTGGCAGCGTTCAGCCCTTGAATCAGCTTACTGTAGGTCAGGTTATGCAGCCGCGCAGCGGCGTTGATGCGCGTGATCCACAGTTGGCGCATCTGGCGCTTGCGATTGCGGCGGTCCCGGAAGGCATAGGCCAGGGACTTCATCATCGACTCGTGGGCGGGCCGGAAGAGCAGGCGCTTTGCTCCACGATGTCCTTCGGTTAGTTCAAGAACTTTCTTGTGCTTCTGATGGGCCGGTACGCCCCGCTTGACTCTTGGCATAGTTCAGCCTCACTGTTCCTCTTATTAATTTGTGGGGGCGCCTACCCGTAGGGAAGGAGATGGCGCATCTTCTGCGCATCACCGGCGGCAACGACCACCTGGCGATCCAGTTCGCGGCGAATCTCGCCACGCTTCTTACGACGATACTTGGTGCGGGCCGCGTGCTGGCGCATCACCAGACCAGTGCCGGTCAGTTTGACACGCTTGGCGGTGCCCTTATGCGTCTTGAGTTTATACTTCTTCACAACAATGCTCCCAGCGGGGGTCTGGTATTTGATAGAGTGATGTATCACGTTTGATGGTATAGCGTGTAATCTGCCCCGCGCACCAGGAGAGTATACCATACAGTGCCGGGCCAGCGCAATAGGAACCCAACCGCGCTGCTGGAACCAGATACAACCTATCTGCTCCAGAAACAAACGGCTTTGACGTTGCATCTTGTGTCATGGTATACTAGCCGCGATATGAGCCACCTGTCATCTTAGCTGGGCGGCTGCTTTTGATCGGGTTCCTCAAGCCAATGCGAGCCAATACGGAGAGCGTGGCATGGCGTTTTCAGATCAGGCAAACGAGCGAGACAGGCAAGAACCATCCAGCGCCAGTGGCGCCGGTGGCTCCAGCCCCAATCACAGCAGCGGAGCCGGCCATACGATGGCCGATGACCTCTCGGAAGCGTTGAATCGCATCATCGTCAATGCCGCGTCGCTGCTGGAGGTGCGCAACTGTTCGCTGGCTCTGATGGAGCCAACCAGCAGCGTTCTGGTGACCATCGCCTCGCTTCAGCCACCGCTACCTGGGCAGCGGCGCACTCGTTTTCGCCTGAATGAAGGCATTGCCGGCTGGGTGGCCGCCAATCTCACCCCGGCCATTGTCGATGATGTCACCACTGATCCACGCTTTAAGGCGCTCGGCCCCTATTCAGTCGGCTCGATGATCTGCGCCCCACTGCTCTCGGAACAGCAGTTATTAGGCACCATCACTGCCTCCAGCCCGACGCCCAGCGCTTTCGATGCCCAGAGCCTGCGGATTCTCCAGACGTTTGCTGAGCAGGCCGTCTTTGCTATCTCGAAGGTGCGCCAGATGGCCGAAGCGCTGCAACAGACCGGCCAGTTAAAGACACTGCTGGATGTCTCGCGGGCGATGACCAGCACGCTGGATGCGCGCCAGATTTTCCGGGCCATTGTCGCGGGCATCCGTCGGCTGGTCCGCTGCGATGACGCCATGATCTTTGGCTATGATGAAGCCGATCAAGAACTGCGCCTGGTAGCCGGGATGGGCCTACGCAGCGCGCGGCTCTCCGAGACGCGCATTCGCATGGGCGATAACCAGTCGATTGCCGCCTGGGTGGCACAGAAACGCCGTCCCCTGCTGCATTCACCCGGCGAACACGGCGGCATGGGCCATGTCACCGAGGCGTTCCTGGCCGGGGATGATCTGGCGCTGCTCTCAGTGCCGCTGCTCTCAAAAGAGCGGCTGCGCGGCGTGGTCACACTGGCCCGCCCGTATGCCTTCGATTCCAGCGACCTGCGCACGATGCTCAATCTCAGCAACATTGTCGCTACCGCGCTGGAAAATGCCGGACTCTACGAGGCGGTGAAGTCCGAGCAAGAGCGGCTGGCGGCCATCTTTGGCAGCAGTTCGGATGGTATCGCACTGATTGATCAGTACCAGCGGATCGTTGAGGCCAACCAGGCATTTTACGCGATCCAGCGACACCCCAAAGGCGAAAACCTGCTCTGCCGGCAGGTATTGCACTGCGACCAGCAGGGCGGGCACGAGTTGTGCCGCGAGGGCTGCATGATGCTGGCAGCCCTTCAGTACCGGCGGGTGGTGCCCATCGCCGAAATCGAGTTTACTCCGGCTGAGAGCAGCCGGTCCTCCGGCGCGATTGCCACGCCCAGGGAGAAGCGCCAGGTCGCGCTGAGCATCACGCCGATCCAGTCTGATCGCGGCTATCAGGCGCTAGTGATCGCGCGCGACACGACGCCGCTACGCGAGATGGACCGTATGAAGGCCAATTTCATCTCAATGGTCACCCATGAACTGCGCTCGCCCCTGAACGCCATCAACGGCTATCTGGACCTGGCGCTGGAGGGCGTGGCCGGCCCGCTGAATGAGCGGCTGCACGAGTTTGTGCGCCGGGCCAGATCAAGCAGCGAACACCTGACCTCGCTGGTCGATGACCTTTTGCTGATCTCGCGGGCCGATGCCGGCCAGTTTCGGCTCAATCTTGGGCAGGCCAACCTGAACACGATCATTCAGAACGCGCTTGAAGAGATCGAGTTGATGGCCGGGGATGCCAAAGTGAAGCTGATGGTGCAACTACCGCCGGAACTGCCGCCGCTGGCCGCAGACGAGGGGCGGCTGAAGCAGGTCATCAGAAACCTGCTGACCAACGCCATCAAGTTTACCCCGGAGGGTGGGCAGGTGACGATCAGGGGCGAAACGCGGGGCAGCCGGGTAGAAATTTCCGTCTGCGATACGGGACGGGGCATTCCGCCTGAGCATCTGCCGCGCATCTTCGAGCGCTTTTATCAGGTAGCACGCGGTCAGGGTTCGCGTGGCGGGCAGGGATTAGGGCTGGCGATTGTCAAAACGATTGTAGAGCGGCATCATGGCAGCATCAGCGTCGAGAGCGCGCCAGGCGAGGGCAGCACCTTTACGGTTAGCATCCCCATCAGTATGATGGGCGGCTCTGGGGCAGGCTGGCAGCGAGAAGCAGGCGCCCAGGAAAACGGCTACCTGCACTCTTTTCAAAGGGCGCCAAACCTGGCCGGGCCAGGCCGCGCGAGCAACCCATCTTGACGGTTTGTGATATGGATGCTATGCTTGTCTCAGAACCATTTTCATCTCCACTGTAGCGCCTTTTTTATCGGCCACCGCTTGTAGTAGAACACTCGTAGCGCGAGAAACCAACACGGCCAGCAACGGATTCTCCCAGTATTGGCAATGCTCATCAGGATCGCGGCATACTCTATGCAAGAAATTCTGGTGAGAGGCGTACCCCGAAAGCCTCTGGCGAGCGTCTTCTTGAAAGGACGGCCAGCCGCCGCAGCCTTCCTGGTACGACCAACTGTGGCACTGTTATTGCTGTATTGGCTGCGTATGCTTGAGCAACGCGCCACCGCCGTAAGGGTGGCAAGCCTTGTTCTCTTGAACGTAGCCTGGTACAACCGCACAAGCTCCTAGTCGAAGGAGGATTTTGGTCATGGGTATGCTGCGTGTAATGTCCCGGCGCGGTGATGATCGAGTAGCCTGGGATCTTCAGAAAGTGGAGGTGGGTGATCCTGAGGCGCTGGCCGCCATCCGCGAGGCCGAGCGAATTTTTAATGAGGAGCGCGCGCGGGGCGCGACAGCCTTCAAGGTCGAACCTGGCAAATCCATCCAGCGCATCGAGCGGTTTGACCAGGCTGCCGAGCAAATCGTCATGGTGCCTCGCGTGGTAGGAGGCTGATCATCATGTGGGAGTCGCTCAGCCTGCTCTTAGGCATCTGGCTCCTGTTCTTGCTGATCGCCATCTACTACCTGTCACAATCTTCCGATGGCAGCGTCGGGCGCTGGCGCGACTCGGTGAGTGAACATCTCTCGGCGGAAAGCCGGGCGAAGGCTCTGCTCCGCGAGATGTTGAGCGAGGCGCAATACCAGCAAGTCCTGAAGTTTGGCTATCTGGAGATTAACAGCCCCAGCATTGAGCATCGCGTCTATCGCATTCCGGGCGCGGGCGGGCTGGTCAAAGTCTATGAGCGCGGTTGCGCCATCATGGAACTGTGCCTCCAACCCACCGAGCCGCTGCCCGATGGGGATGTGGTGGTGATGCACAAGTTGATGATCGAAGCAAACGAGCAGGAGTATCTCCAGAAGGCCAATCACTTTGCGCCTGGGATTATCTCGCTGCGCTGCCAGCATCTCTAAAGCAGCGTTTGCCAGAAACTTCCAGGGGCCAGGCACATAGAGGGCTACCCACTATATTGATGGGTAGCCCTCCTTCCGCCTTTTCGCATTCTTCGCATTCTTCATCAAGGAACCCCTATGGCGATGAGTTATTGCGTGATTTCACAACAGCATCCGGTGCAGAAGCAGTATCACGACAGCGAGTACGGATTTCCACTGCGCGATGATGCAGCCTTGTTTGAGCGCCTGGCCCTGGAGATCAACCAGGCCGGCCTGTCCTGGCTGACCATCCTCAACAAAAAGGATGCCTTTCACCGGGCGTTCGAGGGCTTTGATTTAGACCGCGTGGCGGCCTATGGCGAGGCCGATCAGGCGCGGTTGTTGGCGGATGCCAGCATTATCCGCAACCGGCTGAAGGTGAGGGCGGTCATCGAGAATGCGCGGCGGCTGAAGATCATCCGCGAACAGTCCGGCTCATTCGCCGCCTGGCTTGATGGGCATCATCCGCTCAGCCAGCAAGCGTGGCAAAAGCTCTTTCAGAAGACCTTTGTGTTCACAGGTGGCGAGATCGTCAGGGAGTTTCTCGTCAGCACGGGCTATCTGCCGGGAGCGCACGAGCCAACCTGCCCGATCTATGTTCAGATTCTTCCACTCCAGCCGCCCTGGCAGCAATCGGCAGTGCTGCCCGGCGCTGCCGATTAGGACTATTGGGCTATTTCGGGCTGCTTTTCAAAGATCGTCACAGGTAAGACTTCCCTGTGCCCCAAACTTCTGCTATAATGTGCTTAGCTCTACGGGCAAACGGCTAAGCGGAGGGCAGAATGGAACAACTCTCCAATCTGGTTGTCTCAGACAAAGAGTTGCAAATCATCTCTGGTATGCTGGCAAAACTCATGCAGGACACCAGCGCCAGCTATGTTATGCTACTTGATAAAAGCGGGCAGGTCATTACCACCCAGGGTCAAGGGAACCTGCAACGGGACGCCACAGCGCTGGGCGCGCTGCTGGCCGGGGCGTTTTCGTCTTCGCGCCACGTGGCGGAACTGCTGGGCGAAACGGATTTCAAAGCAATTTTCCAGCAAGGCGTCCATGAAAGTATTTATACCAGCTTAATCGCCGACCAGTGGCTGCTGGTGATCGTGTTTGATAAGCTGACACACATTGGTCTGGTGAAGGTGCTGGCAAAGAAAGCGAGCGATGAGTTATCGCGTGTGCTGGAGCGCGTGCGGACGGATAGCTCGCGTGTCCGCGAAAAAGTGGTCAACGTGCAGTTCCGCACCTCCGTCGAGGATACTATCGACCTGCTCTTCCGCGAATAGCATCCTGATCGCCTCTCTTGCCGCTTGCTCTTGCGTAATCGAGACGCTGTCGTCTCCATGCAATCGGAGTAGCGGCTCGCGTTCTTTCTCAGCCGATCCATCCGGTTGGCAGTTCTGCTCTTCTAAGGCGCGTGAGGACTACGTTGCAGGGAGTGAGCGTGTATGGCGCTGATTAATGTTGCGGCCCGCGAAATTCATTGCAAGATTGTCTATTATGGCATCGGCTACTGTGGGAAGACGACGAACTTACAATATGTTCATCGCCAGGTTCCCCAGACGGCCAAGGGCGACCTGATTTCAATCGCCACCGAAACCGAACGGACGCTCTTTTTCGACTTTCTGCCGCTGGACCTGGGCACGGTGCATGGCTTTCGCACTCGCTTTCATCTCTATACAGTTCCAGGGCAGGTACTCTACGAGCGCACGCGCGTGGCGGTCTTAAACGGCGCCGATGGTATTGTCTTTGTGGTTGATTCGCAGCGTGACCGGCTGGAAGAGAATTTTCAGAGCATCATTGAGCTTGAAACCAATATGCGCTATCTGGGCAAAGACCTGGGCCAATTTCCTTTTGTCATTCAATGGAATAAGCGCGATATTCCAGGGGCATTGCCGGTAACGACCCTGGACCGCTATCTCAACCGACGGCGCGTGCCGGCATTTGAGGCGGTAGCCGTTGAAGGCGCCGGTGTCTTTCCAACGTTACGGACGATCAGCAAGGGCGTGATGGCTCGCCTCTAGTAGCGGGGAGCGAGGCAGGCACGGCCAGGGACCACGAGGAGCCAGAGTGTGGAAGGACTGCTTCAGGATTTTCACCTGAATGATATGCTGCAACTTTTTGAACTCAGCCAGAAGACCGGCGTGATCGAACTGTTGCCGATTGGCTATCAGCAGCAGGGGAACAATCCGAATCCGGCGTTCCCCATTGGGCGCATCTATCTCATTGATGGGCAGATCACCGACGCCCAACTCAGTACGCTGCGCGGCGAAGACGCGCTCTTTAGCCTCTTTCTCTGGCAAGCCGGCACATTTCGTTTTATCAACGCGGCTTCATCTCCGAGCCGCACCATCAAGCAGACCAACGGAAGCCTGCTGATGGAAGGGGTGCGCCGCATCGACGAGTGGAGCAGTATTCTGGAGCGGGTGCCAACCTTGCAAATTACCATCTTTTGCCCACCCACGCCCCCACCAAACGCGCAGGCGATCAAGCTGAATGATGCGCAGTGGCGCTTTTTGCAGAATTTGCACGGCTATGAGACGGTAGCCAGTGTCGCCCGGCGCTGCGGGCTTTCGCCCTTTCAGGCGCGCATCATTGCTACGAAGCTGCTGGCGCTGGGATTGCTCAAGCGGCGCCCGCCCACCGAAGCCGAGCGCTATTTTGAAGAAGTGGTCCGCATTGCGGCGAAAGACCTGGGCGAATTAGCCGAGCCGCTTGTAGAAACGCTGTTTAATCAAGCAGGGTTGCCCCCCTCACAGTTGGGAACGCTTCATGCGGTCTCACCAACATTTGCGGCCCGAATCCTGCCAGAGTTAGAAGCAGCAGCAGCGCGCTATATCGGACAACACCGGGCGCAGCGCCTGCGGCAACGATTGGCCCCCCTTGCTCAGACCGCCTAGCAGCAGACGATTCTTGTCGTTGTAGCAACAGAGAGGGCCAGCGGCTCTATGGCAGAAAGGAGCGCAGGTGTATGCGCGCATTGCTCAGTGTAGAAAACAAAGAGGGGCTGGTCAGCTTTGCCCAGGGGCTGCAAGCACTGGGCATGGAGCTGATTTCAACAGGTCGCACGGCAGCGACGCTAGCGGCTGCTTCTATTCCAGTGAAGCAGGTCTCGGAGATCACTGGGTTCCCAGAGATTCTTGGGGGGCGCGTCAAGACCCTGCACCCTGCTATTCATGGCGGCATCCTGGCAAAGCGCGATGATCCGCATCATCTGGCGCAGCTTGCCGAACTGGACATCACGCCAATTGATCTGGTCGTCTGCAACCTCTATCCCTTTGTCGAAAGCATCTCCCAACCAGGCATCACGCTGGAGCAGGCGCTCGAACAGATCGATATTGGCGGCGTGACGCTGCTGCGCGCGGCGGCAAAAAACTTCCAGTATGTCACGGTGGTGGCACGCCCGCAAGATTATGAACTGGTCCTCAAGCAGTTGCAGGAACATGGCGCGGTTCAACCAGAAACACGCCGCCGGTTGGCCGCTGTTGCCTTCCAGCACACCGCCTCCTACGATACCTCTATTGCGACCTATCTGCGCCAGGTCGGCACGCACGCACCCTCGCAAGAAGAGGTGACGGCTGCACTGGAGCAGGGACATTCTCCAAGCCAGCACCAGCTTGAGGCCGAACTCTTCCCCGACGAACTGACTATCCCGCTAGAGAAGCTACAGCCGCTGCGCTATGGCGAGAACCCGCACCAGTTGGCCGCCTTCTATCTCTGGAAAAAAGCTGGCGCCTCCGCCGCCAGCGACCCCGGCAGGCCGGCCCAGGGACGTACATCAGGCAGCCTGGTCCCCAGCACCTCGCAGCATATGGCAACCGTTGCCGGCGCCAAAATGCTCCAGGGTAAAGAGCTTTCGTTCAATAATATCCTCGACCTGGATGCCGCGCTCAGCACCGTCGCCAGCTTCACCGCGCCGACGGCAGTGATTATCAAGCATACCAATCCCTGCGGGCTGGCCTGCGATCATCATCTGGTCGAGGCGTACCGGCGCGCCCACCAGGGCGACAGCGTCTCCGCCTATGGCGGCATCATTGGCTTCAACCGCATCGTCGATGAGGACACAGCGGGCGAACTGGCGCCCATCTTCTATGAGGCCATCATCGCGCCGGGCTATAGCCCGCAAGCACTGGAGATTCTTCGCAAGAAAAAGAACCTGCGGCTGCTGGCAACCAACTCGCATATCGGCCCACCGGCCAGCAAAGGCGACTACGCGCTCTGGCAGCTTGACGTGCGGCGCGTCAGTGGTGGGCTGCTGATTCAAACACCCGATTTGATTACCGAGCAAGAGGTACAATATCGAGTGGTCAGCGAGCGCGAGCCGAATCTGGAGGAAGTGACCGACCTGCTCTTTGCCTGGAAAGCCGTGAAGCATGTCAAATCCAACGCTATTGTGCTGGCAAAGAAGCTGACGCTCATCGGCGTCGGAGCGGGGCAGACCAACCGCGTCTACAGCGTGCAGATCGCCGTCGATAAAGCCGCAGATCGGGCGCGCGGCAGCGTGCTGGCCTCGGATGCCTATTTCCCCTTCCCCGACAGCGTCGAGGCGGCGGCCAAAGCCGGCGTGACGGCGATCATCCAGCCGGGCGGCTCCATCCGCGATGAAGAGTCGATCCGCATGGCAAACCGCTACGCCATTGCCATGCTGGTCACGGGCCAGCGGCACTTCCGGCACTAGCCCCCTGTAGCGCGGGCGTCTCGCCCGCCGTACCAGTTGGGCCGCCGACAGCGCCGCTAAGCGGTACACCTGGCTGGCGCATTCCTGCCAGTCCACACCTATCCTTGCAACGAGCAGAGAAGGAACGCTATGACGCAGACGGATATTGCCTATCGTCGCTTGCTGAATCAGCACATTGCTGGCGAGCCGTTCGCCTCTCCTGAAGAGGTGGTGAAATGGATGGGCGCCATGCAGGCTCAGGACTATCAGCAGGCGGTATGGGCAATTGGCTTGCGGATGCAATCGGCGACCCTTCCAGCTATCGAGCAAGCTATCGTCAACAGAAAGATTGTCGAGACCTGGCCGATGCGTGGCACCTTGCATTTTGTACCGGCAGAAGACGCGAAGTGGATGCTAGAACTCTTGGCTCCTCGCCGATTAGCGGCGGCTGGATTGCGGCAGAAGCAATTGGAGCTTGATGAGCGCATCTTAGCGCGTTGCAGAGATGTGTTTCATGCTGCCCTACAAGGCGGCACACGATTAACTCGCGCCGGCATGATGAAGCTGCTGGAGGACGCGCAGATTCCCCCCACTGGGCAGCGCGGCTATCATATCCTGTGGTATCTGGCTCAGACTGGCCTTATCTGTTTCGGGCCGATGCAGGGGAAAGAGCAAACCTTTGTCCTGCTTGATGAATGGGTGCCTCACGCTCGGCAGCTCTCCCGCGAGGAAGCGCTGGCCGAACTCGCCGGGCGCTATTTTGCCAGTCATGGGCCGGCGACCATTGACGATTTCGCTGGCTGGGCCGGGCTGACGCTCGCTGATGCGCGAGCTGGCCTTGAGTCGGCAAAACCTGGCCTGGCTTCAGAAAAGCAAGACGCGAAAGTCTATTGGTTCGTCCCAAATACAGCCGAGCAGGCAATACACGATTCTTCCAGCATTTACCTGCTTCCTGGTTTTGACGAGTATTTGCTTGGCTATAAAGACCGCCGCGATGTCCTGGCCGCAGCATATGCAGGCAGAATCGTTCCAGGCGGCAATGGCATTTTCCTGCCGATGATCGTCGTTGGCGGCCAGGTCGTCGGCACCTGGAAACGTCTCCTCAAGAAAAAGGCCGTTGAGGTTACGCTGATTCCCTTTACTCCACTTGGCATCTCGCAAGCACATATTGCCGAGGCAGCCCAACGGTTCAGCGATTTTATCGGCTTGCCGCTCTCATCCATAGCGATAAAAGACGAATAACTCAGCAAGGAGTCTTCATGGCTTACGAAAACGAATTGACCCCAGCTAACATTCTAGCAGCGTCGCAGCGGCTCCAGGGCCGCGTGCGGCACACGCCGCTTGAAGCGGATGAGCGGCTCTCCGAGGTAAGCGGAGCCAGCGTGTATTTGAAGCTGGAGAATCTGCAAGACACCGGCAGCTTCAAGATTCGCGGCGCGCTGAACCGGCTGCTCACGCTGGATGAGCGCGAGCGCGAGCAGGGCATCATTGCTGCCTCGGCGGGCAACCACGCGCTTGGCGTGGCACGCGCCGCGAGCCTGCTGGGCGTGCGCGCCACGCTGATCGTGCCAGAAAGCGGCTCGCCAGCCAAAATCGCCGCGCTGCGCCGTTTCCCGCCGGAGGTGGTCGAACTGCGCGTAGCGGGCGCGGATTATGACGCCGCCGAGGCGCTGGGCATCGTGCTGGCGCGCCAGACGGGCCGCCGCTTTGTCTCACCCTACAATGACCCGCAGATTATGTGCGGCCAGGCCACCGTCGCGGTGGAAATCCTCGAAGACTTGCCACACGTCGATGTGCTGCTGGTGCCTGTCGGCGGCGGCGGCATTCTCGCCGGTATGGGACTCTGGGCCAAAACAGTCAACCCCGCTATGCGCGTGAGCGGCGTGCAATCAACCGCCTCGCCGCAGATGTACGCCGCCTTTGAGGCCGGCGAACTGGTCACAGTGCCGGTGCTGGATTCGCTGGCCGATGGGCTGGCCGGAAACATCGAGCCGGGCTCCCCGATGTACGAACTGGCCCGGCACGTCGCCGATGAGATGGTGCTGGTCGAAGAAGCCGAGATCGCTCAGGCAATGCGCTGGTATCTGGAGCAGCATCATCTGGTCGTCGAAGGCTCCGGCGCCGTCGTGCTGGCCGCGCTGCTGAATCAACGGATCGCGGGCATCGAGGGCAAGACTGTTGCCGCCCTGCTGACCGGGCGCAACGTTGCCATCGAGCGGCTAAAAGCGCTGCTCTAAGATTCGCTTGTTTCTCTGTGGTATAAATTGTGTAACCGTTTCCTTCCACCGTATATTCCCAGGAGGAATAAGAAGGCAGCATCTCATGTTCTAATACTCCAGGCACCCGATTATCGGGTGCTTGATACCATACTGCTATGTGGCCGATGTGGGGCGTCTCTTTCTGCGCGATCCTCTTAGATATAGAGAGTTTTTCGACGAAGAAAGGAAGCCATCCCCGTGTACGACTATGTCATCATCGGCGCCGGGTCCGCAGGCTGCGTGTTGGCGAGCCGCCTGAGCGAAGACCCCAAGGTCAGCGTCCTGCTGCTTGAGGCAGGAGGACCAGACGACAAGCAAGAGATCCATATCCCCGCCGCCTTCTCCAAGCTTTTCAAGACCTCCTACGATTGGGCCTATGAGACGGAACCAGAACCCCACATGAACAACCGCAAGATGTACTGGCCGCGTGGCAAGATGCTGGGCGGCTCAAGCTCGATGAATGCCATGATGTATGTGCGCGGCAACCGTCAGGACTACAACGAGTGGGCCGAGCTTGGCGCGCAGGGCTGGAGCTTCCCAGATGTCCTGCCCTACTTCAAGAAGGCCGAACACTACGAGGACGGCGGGGCCGACTATCGCGGCGGGGATGGCCCGCTCAACGTGGCCCAACAGCGCTCGCCCAACCCCCTCACGCCGGCCTTCTTTGCCGCAGCCAACGAGGTCGGCCTGCGCAAGACTGAGGATTTCAACGGTTCGCAGCAAGAGGGCATCGCTTACGCCCGAACCACGCAGAAGGGCGGCAAACGCCATAGCACGGCTGTGGCCTATTTGAAGCCAGCCATGAAGCGCCCTAACCTGACGGTGCGCACCGGCGTGTTGGCGAGTCGCGTACTCACAGAGGGTAAGCGCGCCGTCGGCGTGGAATACCAACAGAATGGCAAGACCGAGCAGGAGCGCGCCAGCCGCGAAGTCATCCTCTGCGGCGGCGCGATCAACTCCCCACAACTACTGCTGCTCTCTGGCATCGGGCCAGCCGAGCATCTGAAAGCGATGGGCATTGAGGTGGTGGCCGATCTACCAGGCGTGGGCCAAAACCTGCAAGATCACCTTTCGACGGGCGTGCAATACCACTGCACACAGCCGATCACGCTTGCCAGCGCCGAAAAAATCGGCAACGTCGTCAACTATCTATTGTTCAAGAAGGGGCCGCTGACCTCCATCGTCGCCGAGGTGGCCGGCTTTGTGAAGACGCAGCCGGACCTGCCCGCGCCCGATCTGGAGTTTCTGTTTGCGCCAGCCTTCTTTGTCGATCACGGCTTTGGCAACCCACCCGGACATGGCTATACGATAGGCGCGGTATTGCTGCACCCAGAAAGCAAAGGCAGCATCACTCTACGCTCCACCAATCCAGCAGACCCGCCCAGGATTCAGGCCAACTATCTTGCCAGCGAAAACGACCTGAAGCTGCTGATAGAGGGCATGAAGCGCTGCCGCCAGTTTGGGCAGGCCAAAGCCCTCGACGCCTATCGGGGCGCCGAATTTTTGCCCGGCGCGGAGGTGCAGAGCGACGAGGCACTGGCCGAGTTTATTCGCAACCGGGCCGAAACGCTCTATCATCCCGTCGGCACCTGCAAGATGGGCAGCGACCCGCTGGCCGTCGTTGACAGCCAACTACGGGTGCAGGGCATCGACGGGTTGCGCGTGGTAGATGCCTCGGTCATGCCCAGCATCATCAGCGGCCACACCAACGCGCCCAGCATCATGATCGGCGAGCGCGCTGCCGACTTCATCAAGCAAAGCGCGTCCGTTGCCCAGACCGCCAACGTCACCAGCAACTAAGAGCAGGAGCCATCAGGGCAGCGCGCCAAGGCCCGTTAGCCCCTGCTGGGTCTGTTTCTTGTCAGCCAGAAACTCAAAGGCGCCCGTCTCAAAACCCTGTACGAGGGGCATGATGGACGGCATTGATTCTGGAACGAGTTTTGAGACAGGCTCAGTCCAGAAAAATCCGCCCTCCTGCTCTCTGGTGATGTCTGTTTGCTCAAATGGTGGTTTTGGGGACAAATTTGACAAGCAGGCAATTTGGGTGAATAGTGGAGATATGGGATTTTTCAAGCCAACACGGAAGCGACTGACTGATAAGGGCCTTCCTATCTACGATGGGAAGGCCCTCTTGTCCCTTGCATCCAAAAGGGTACTTTTTCCTAAGCTCCTCCTCGGTTACGGATGCCAGAGCGGGAGACTGGAAACAGCTTCATCAATGTTGACATTGTTGGTGGTGCCTCTCAGCCCGTATTGCCATGCTGCTGGTATCGGTATCTGCTGATTCGCACAGGACAGCGCGAGTGGTTGGTACGCAGGAGCGCCGGCTTTGGTAAAGTACGGTTGAGACGTAATATTCTGGCTTACTTGATTGGTCCAGAGGAAGGTGTTGCTTCCAATCGCCGGTTCCAGATTCACGGCAGCACAGAACGGGGTCACGAAATTCGCCGTTGCACTGGTGTTCGCATAGTAGCCAGCTTTGTAGTAGCCTGCCTGATAGGTGAACTGTTGCTCATTGGCGCGATAGGTGAAGGTGCTGTTGAACGTGTCATACCAGCCCTGGATGAAGGCAGCATCAGGATGAACTGTTGCTAGCCCCTCGATGTCGCTGAAGATAGCGACCCCTTGAGGAATGTGCAGCCGTTGTTGGGCATCTGTAATCGCGGCCACTGCATATTTTTGGCCTATGGCGTACCCCGTGACTGCGGCTGCGTCATAGTTGAAGTAGATCGGCAGGATGGCAAAACCGTTGGCGTGAGCGACTGTGGCTTCGCTCAGGCTGATGTCTTTGGAACTTCCCGTGCCGATATATCGTCCCCAGAAGTCGGGCGCCCCAAAAGTCGTGGTGATCTGGTTGTAGAAAGACTGCGTGATAGGGGCAAAGGAGGAGTCAACGCCCCACTGATGCGAAAGCCCCGCAGTCGGCTCGCCTTTCACACAAATACCAAAAAGCGTCCCTGCTCCGGTCCCTGTGTTGATGGGGCCAACTTCAACGGCACCCGTTGCGATATTGAACCGAAAGAAATCCCCAGTGCCAAAGTCTCCCGCCCAGAATGAGGTGCCGTTTGGATCAAGGTTCAATGAGAACCACGAGTTTTCACCAGGAGCAACGTAGGTCTTTACAACGTTTCCTGCACCATCCAATCGCTTGATGGCAGTGCTGTTGGCAACCAACAACCCCCCAGAGCCATCCCCAGGTGGAAGCAATCGCAATGCGTAGGAGACGCCGCCGATATTGGCAAAGTCGGCCAATTGGGTGCCCGCGCCAGAAACATCCAACCGCAGAATGCGACCACCCTCTGACGTATAGAAGAGGGTCTTTTGATCAGCAGCCAAATCGAGCCAGTCTGTTCCTCGGGCTTCGGTCGCAGCAGTATAAGATTGTTGAAATGCCCCTGCCGCATTGTATCTCAGGATAGCGGTTGCGCCCGCATTGCCGACATAAAAGTCTCCGTTGCTGGCAAAAACCACCGATTCTGAGGCGCTGCCTCCATTGGCTGCGGTGTCAACAGTTTGAGAGAGGGTATGCGGAATGGCGTTGTCATACACCTCTACCTTGGTATTGGTGAAATTGGTGGTGTACAGCTTATCCAGTCCGCCATTAAATGCACAGCCCGTTGTGAAGCCTCCGTGACCGTCATTGACTGAGTCCTTCAAAGCTCCCGTATGATCATACACGTTATATTGCCCATTGCTGACGCCAGCGAACACATCTCCCATATTCCAGGGTATTGATGATGCCGCCTGCGCACCCCGCACCCCAAATGATGCCAAGGGAACCAGCACCAGTGTTACCAGGATGCCAACAAGGATCAACAACCGCCGGCTCGACATACGCATGCCTCCATCTTTTCTTGTGCTGTACTGTGTAAGCACAGCCATTCCTACTACCTGTGGACATACTCTGACCTGATAATAGTATGCCCGAAGAATTCTATTAATATTATTAATAATCGGTTGAGGATTGGTTGAGAAACGAGTTTGAGAGAGGAGATATAGATTACTGTAATCGTCTTGTATAAAACAACACTAGACTAACCAATCCAGCAGGGTTGCTGGATTAAAAATCCCAAGCAAGCGAGTTGTGTCATAAACGAGGGATCAAGGGACAAGCGGGCGTACTTTATTTGCACACCTCATTTGCCCAGTGATCGTCCCCTGACAGGCGAGTAGAAATTCCCCTCAATCACATTTTCATTCTTTGCCCACATTACTATACATTCTACAGAAGTCAAGTAGTACACGGATAGTTTTTGATTCTTCCTTGTGAGGTTAGAAAATTGATGGAGCAAGTGTTACATAAAACAGGCGAGTGGAGAAGGCCAGGGCTGACCACCCCAGCAGTAGGCAGTGCCATGCTGTTTTCGTCAGCCAGCAACATTGACACCCCCATACCCTCGCGCTAGAATGTGTCTAGTTTTTGAGGCAACAACGGCGTTGGCTTCCCGCATCTTCTGGCTTTTCCCCATCCCTGAATACAAGCCATGCGGCAGGCAACGCCCCTGGCATAACCCATGCAAGCAAGGGCATTCCATCCTGAGCGCCCGTTTTCCTTGCCCCTTTGCAGCGTCGAGCGCCTGGTACAAAGGAGACAGCGATGAATTTCTCTCCCGCCGGCGGCCTGGCCGGGACAATTATCTTTGCTATCGTCATGGTGGCGTCCTTCGTCATTTTTGGCTTTGAGGTCCGCCGCTTGTTAAAGCTGATGTTCCTGGGGCGGCCAGAGAACCGCCTGGACCATCTCAACAAGCGCGTCGCCCATTTCGTGTCGATGGTGCTGGGCCAGCGCGGCGTCCTGCGCGACCCCATCCCTGGCATCGCCCACTTCTTCACCTTCTGGGGCTTTATCATCATTTCGCTGGGCACGCTCAACCTCTGGTTTGGCGCTTTCAACGGCGCTATTCCATTGCTGGGCGGCAACGCCATCTTTAACGCCTTTGTCGATGCCTTCACGATGGCTGTCTTCGTGGCAATCGTTGTCTTCGCCATCCGGCGCTTTGTCTTCCGCCCGATGCAGTTGCAAAGCAACCTGCACAACTGGAAAGACGGCGCCATCATCCTGGGGCTGATTACCGTCATCCTGGTAGGCGTCGCCGGCTATGATACCTTCGTCTATCGGGCCACCAGCGGGCACGACTGGTCGCTCTTTGGCGCCTGGGCCAGCGGCGCAACGGCGGGGATGAGCGTTGGGGCAGCCGCCGTCTGGGCACATATCTTTTACTGGGTGCATGTGCTGGCGGTCTTCTTCTTCCTATGCTACCTGCCGGTCTCCAAGCACCTGCATCTGATGGCAACGCCTTTCAACGTCTTCTTCAAGAACTACAACCCCAAAGCCGCGCTGCCCATCATCCCCAACATCGAGGAGCGCGAAGACTACGGCGTCAAAGCCTTTGAGCAGTTCACCTGGAAGCAACTGCTGGACGGCTATGCCTGCACCGAATGCGGGCGCTGCAACACCGTCTGCCCGGCGCTGGCAACGGACAAACCGCTCTGGCCCAAAGAGATCATCACCGGCGTGCGCGAGGTGATGATGGCCTCGGATAAGGTGCCCCTCATTCCAGCGAATCTGCCAGTGCTGGGAAAGATGAAGCTTGCCAGCGGCATGGTTGGCGAACCCAACGAGGTCAAGCAGGAGCCAATGGTTGGCGGCGTCATCAAAGAAGAGTCGCTGTGGGCCTGCACCAACTGCGGCGCCTGCGTGGAGATTTGCCCGGTCAATATCGAGCATGTCATCAAGATCGATGATATGCGTCGCTATCTGGTGATGGAAGAGAGCAGCTTCCCGCAGGAAGTGACCTCGCTCTTTAACAACCTGGAGCGCAACCAGAACCCTTGGGAACTGCGCAACGACACGCGCGCCGATTGGGCCAAAGCGCTCAATATCCCCACGCTGGCCGAAGACCCCGAGGTCGATGTCCTGTATTGGGTCGGCTGCATGGCCTCCTTCGACGAGCGCAACAAGAAGGTGGCAACGGCGCTGGCGAAGGTGCTGAAAGCCGCCAACGTCAAATTCGGCATCCTGGGGCCGGAAGAAAACTGCACCGGCGATCCGGCGCGGCGCATCGGCAACGAATATATGTGGCAGATGCTCGCCCAGCAGAACGTTGAGACGCTGAACAGCTATGGCTTCAATACGGCTCCTGCTGACGGCAAGGCCAGCAGCAACGGCCACGCGACCGCCAGTAACGGCGCCTCAACCAGCGGCGCGAACGGCGCAGCCGGCACGGCAGCAGTGGCCGCGCCGCCCAAGTTCCGCACGATCATCACCGCCTGTCCGCACTGCTTCAACACCATCAAGAACGAGTACCCGCAGCTTGGCGGCAACTATGAGGTCATCCACCACTCGGTCTTCATCGAGCGGCTGATCGAGAGCGGCCAGTTGAAGCTGCCGCAGGGCTTTGACCGGCGCAAGCTGACCTACCACGACCCGTGCTTCCTGGGTCGATGGAACGATGTCTACGACGAGCCACGCAAGGTGCTGAATGTCATCAACAGCAACGGCGTCACCGAGATGCGCCGCAACCGCAACCGCAGCTTCTGCTGCGGCGGCGGCGGTGGCCGCGTCTGGATGGAGGAGAAGATCGGCAAGCGCATCAACAATACCCGCGTGCAGGAAGCCCTGGAGACCGGCGCGGACACACTGGCTGCCGCCTGCCCCTTCTGCATCACCATGTTCGAGGACGGCATCAAAGGCGTCGAAG
>CAZFWN010000060.1:0-25805 GCA_964522745.1 uncultured Ktedonobacterales bacterium | reverse complement strand
TGGAGGACACGTTGATGCCGGCGAAGACTGCCGCTGCTCCAGAGTCAATGGTCGGGCCGCTAGGCGTGGCAGTAGGCGACGGCGTATCTGTTGGGATGAGAGTGGCTGTAGCGCCGGCCACTGTGCCGGCAGGTGTAGGCAGGCCCAACCCTATTGGAGCCGGGTTTGCTGTACTTTGAGGTGGCATCGCCGCCGCCAGCAGGGCCACTGAGAAACTCAAGGTCAGCACCAGCGCAATCGACATGATGCCTGCCGCCAGACGAGCGCTGGCACGCCGCATCTGGTGATCGAGCCACTGGCCGGCGCTGCTCGCCCCGACGACCCGGCGCGCCAGTTGCAGGATGGTTCCCCCCACATTCTGCACCAGCGGAATCCTGGCCGGAACTTCTGGCGTATGACCGAGCAGCACCGGAAATTCGCTTAATCGCTGACCGGCAGTTCGTTCCTCTGTCGGCTCGATGCGCTGCATGCCCGCCAGCGGAGCCTGGATCGACGCAGATTCAATCGTGTGGCCTGCCTGATCGGGTCCAGAGGGCGCATTTCCTGACAGGCCGGAGGCGCGGGAACGCGCCGGGCGCGGTGCCAGCGCCCCCCCTTCTGGGGCTTCATCATCGGGCAGATTCAGGTCTTCTAGCCGCAAGCTCAGCCGGTGATGGCGCTCTTTGGCATCGCGGTAGGGATCGAGCGCGCGCGCAAACTCCTCGGCGCTCTCGTAGCGTTCTTCCGAGCGCTTTGCCATCGCGCGGGCCACCACATGCGCCAGTTCGCGTGGCACGGCTGGGTTGAAGCCGCGCACATAGGGCGGCGGCTCGTGCAGATGCTTATTAAGAATTGTCGCAGCAGTGGGGCCAGAGAAGGCCGGCTGCCCGGCCAGCGCCTCGAAGAGCAGCGCGCCCAGCGCGTAGACATCGGTGCGTGCCGTAGGCCGCCGGCCATCGATCTGCTCCGGCGCCAGATAGGCTGGCGAGCCAATCGGCAGGCCGGTGCGGGCCTGGTAGTCTGTCTGAAAAAGCTGGCTCAGACTAAAATCGGTCAGCAGCAGATGGCTGGCGCTCTCCTGATCGATCAGAATATTTTCGGGGCGCAGGTCCAGATGCAGCACGCCGCGCTGATGCGCGTGGTGCAGGGCACGAGCCATCTGAACAATCGGCGTTACCGCCTCGCCGACGGCCATCGGTTTGCCCAGGCGGCGCTTGTATGTGCCGCCGGTGACGCTCTGCATGACAATATAGGCCAGGCCGCGCTCTTCGCCAAAGTCATAGATGGAGACGATAGCGGGATGATTCAACTGGGCGTTGGCCTGAGCAATCTGCTCAAAAAGCTGCACAAAATGCCCCTGATCGTTCTCATCAATCCGCAGGACTTTCACCGCAACATGGCGCCGTAACCTTGGCTGGAACGCCTGATAGACGCGCGCATACGTCCCCTTGCCCAGTTCCGAGAGCAGTTCGTACTGCCCTAGTTGCTGGCCGATCAGATTACTCCACTCCATGTTTTTGCCCTCGCTTATTTTGACGGGATCACCCGATTGGTTCCTCTTTCTTCTCTGCTGTGGCGAGCAGGGCACCAGAGACAGCTTGCCCCGTACCTCAGCAACGTTATTCTACCGCAATTCCCTTGCCGATTATAGTCCTTTTGGTAATGATTTCAGCACTGGTGACAACTTCTCTACAGCCCTGGCCCAGAGACCCGCAAATTGCTGAAACCAGCCTCCATATCGGCCCCCTCGACCAGCAGGCCGATCCAGCCTGACGTGTTGCCGCCGTTGGTATCGGTGACCTGGGCCACCTGCTGCCCATTGATGAAAAGCGTAAAGGAACTCCCGATGGCGATCACCTTCAGCGTGTTCGTTGCGCCTTCGCCGGTATGGAGAGCGCTGGAGGTGGCCCAGGGTGCGGAGAGGAGGTCATTCCAGCCGTTGTTGTTAAAATTGTTTACATCGTGGTAGGCAAAATCATAGGTGCCATTGGGACTGACAAAGAAGGCATATTTATCGCTGGGTGTGTTTGGGTCTGCGCGCAGCACCAGCCCGGCGGCGTAGGGCACCGGCGATCCCGCATTGGCATCGCTGTAGTTGGTAACGGTCACTTCAGCTTGAAAATCGCTGAAGGTTTGCCCCTGATAATAGGAGTTGAGTGTCTGGTTCGGATCAGGATCATGCAGGTGATACTGGTTGCCCTGGAAAAAGCTGGTCGTGCCATCCTCGCTCCATCCGTTCGTATTGGAGGAGAGCGAATCGATAAAGATCGGCGCCGTTGCGGTGGCGCGTGCCTGGGCATTGGCGGTTGCGGTGGCGTTGGAGCGCGCGCTTGCGGTTGCAGTGGCGCGTGCCTCGCCCTGATTATTCTTATAGTCGCGATAGCCAATCGTTCCCAGGCCCGTCAGTAACGCGAGCAGCAGCAGGATAGCAGCCAGAGTGATCAGCCTGCCGATCAGTGGTCGTTTGGGTCTGGCAGGTGGCGCTCTTCTGGACGGCGCTGCGGTCTTCGGCTCTGCCGGTAGCATCGCTGATGTGCTGCCTGGCGCTGCGCCGGCAGGTGAAACAGCGTCAGGCAGCCCTCGCGTACCCTCCATCTGGCCTGGAGTGGGCGGTGCCAGGGTGTCTGTTGCTGTGCTGGTATGCGAGAGTGAGGACGGCGCCGGCGGCGCAAACGTGGGGCGCCCCCCATAGCGTCCATAGAATGCCGTGCGCGGCTGCCGGTGAATCCCCCCCTCGTAAGAAAGTGTCTTCCACCCATCTGCTTTGCCGTCTAGCGCGCGTTTCTCCGCCTCACCCGTCGGCAATGCCTCTGGCGGCACAGCAGTCGTCGCCGTCGAGGCGCCACAGCGCGGGCAATAGGGCATGCCAGGCGTCAGACCATTTCCGCACGACGTACAATCCATCACAAGCGCTCCTCTCCAGCAGCGGCTCTCTTAAGATGATTGCCAGCCTCATATATATAATTGATGCTGATTTGCTTTCACTATTATAACGGATGAGAAGCGTTCTGTCTCTGCCCAAGATGGCTTATAAGCATACAAGCAAACAATGATCATTGCGACCTGCCGTTGCTGCTGATATAATGTACAAGTGGAGGAGTATATGAGAGACCTTTATGCCCGCGTGATGTCAATGCAGGCGAGGAACAATTAACTCTTCTGGTCGTTTTCGTAATATGCGCGTCTCCTGGCGCTGCCGGAGCGCGTTGGGCATATTTGAGGAGCAACAGAACCTATGGGGAAATTGATTGAAACCTTGCAGCGGGTAGGCAAGTCGAGCGGCGGCGGCGGCATGGGTTTTCTTGGACGAGGGCAGGCGCACAGCAAGGCGAAGGCTGCCGGCATTGTCGTGACCTTGAGCCAGCCGGATGCCGGGCAGGTGGAAGCGCTCAAAAAGGCTGGCGCCGATGGTGTGTTATTTACGCTTCAGAATGGCAAGGCCGGCGGCAGCAAAGCAGCACCCTCGGTTGAGCCATATGCTGAGGCCGCCGCAGCGCTGCGCTCGGCTCATCTGCCCTGGGGGCTGGACCTGATAAATGTGGTAAACTCGCTCAAGCCGGACGCCATCAAGACGCTGCGCGAGTCTGGCGTTGATTTCGTCTCGTTCCCGCTGAGCGCCCCTGCCCGGCTCATTCAGGAGCGGCCAGAGGGTCTGGATCGCGTGGTGACGCTGGATGAGCATCTTGACGACCCCTATATGCTGCTGGCGCGCGCTACCAATCTGCTCTCGGTGCAGGCCGTCCGCTTCGCATCCGCTTTCTCGGCTGAGCGCTTGCAGGAGTTGACCATTGAGGGTCTGCTGCGCTTTCGCATGCTGCGCGAGACGCTGCGCTTCCCAGTACTGCTCAACGTCGAAGGCGACCTCGGCAGCGAAGAGGTACGCACACTGATGAAGCTCGGCATTTCCGCACTGCTGGTGCATCAAGAGACGGGTGAGAGCGCCCCGGCGCTGACTCAGCGGGTCTCAGCACTGCGCGAGGAACTGGAGCGCGTGCCCAGCCAGGAGAGCGAGGAGGAGGCGCCCAGCGTTGGGCAATTCCAGGGTTCGCCCGCGAAGACTGAAGAGCAGCCGAACCGCGAACGCTGAATACGAATCTTTAGCCAGGAGTCGGGGAATTTGGCGATTGCTGTCCCCAGCAGTGTGCCATCCCCGGCTCTTGCCGTGCCTGGCCCGGCGCCGCCTGTACTACTGGCGTCTCACTGGCCCGTCCCATACTTGTAGCGCCAACTTCCAGCCGGCCCGTCCACATGGCGCGCCGGAAACGCTGGCAGGATAAATTGTAATACTATATACGGATATGCCTCGTCCCGGCCCGCGAAGGCGGGCTTTGTGGCTGAAGGCCAGGAAGGCGCGGTTTCAACCGCCAGCGCCCTCAAAAGGAGAATCCATTTCATGAGTGACCTGACCACACGGATCGAATCGCTTCAGCGGCGCGTCCATGAACTGCTGGTGCGTCTTTGACCTGGCTGGCAAAGAAAAAGAAATCGCCTCGCTCGAAGAAGAGAGCATGACGCCCGATTTTTACAGTGATCGCCGCCACGCGCAATCCACCATGCAACGTATGACGGCCCTGCGCAATGAGGTCGAGACCTGGCGCGGCATGGATACACGCCTGACCGACCTCAACGAAATGGCGCAGTTGCTCGACGCCGAGCCAGATGCCGAACTGGCCGCCCAGGTGGATGCCTCCGCCGATGAGCTAGAGAAGCAGTTGGAGAAGCTGCGCTTCTCGCTGATGCTCAATGGCGAACATGACCAGCGCGACGCTATCCTCTCTATCCATGCCGGCAGCGGTGGCACCGACGCCCAGGATTGGGCCGACATGCTGCTGCGCATGTATCTGCGCTGGGCGCAGGCGCGCAACTATAAAGCCGAAATTCTGGATATGCTGGAGGGCGAAGAGGCCGGCATCAAGAGCGCAACAGTGGAGATTTCTGGCCCCTACGCCTATGGCTACCTGCGCGCCGACGCCGGCGTTCACCGACTGGTGCGCCTCTCGCGCTTCGATGCTGCGCACCGCCGCCATACCTCGTTTGCCAAGGTCGAGGTCATGCCCGACATCGAGGACACGATTGATATTGTTGTTCGCCCGGAAGACCTGGAGGTCGATACCTATCGCGCCACCGGCGCCGGCGGCCAGCATATCAACAAGACCGACTCTGCCGTGCGCATGCGCCATATCCCCACTGGCATTGTCGTCACCTGCCAGAACGAGCGCTCGCAGATTCAGAACCGCGAGGTCGCCCTGCGCATTCTCAAGGCGCGCCTCTATGAGCGCGAACTGAAGGAGCGCGAGCGCCAGCAGGCTGCCCTCAAGGGCGAAAACGTGGAAGCCGACTTCGGCAACCAGATTCGCTCGGTGGTTGAGCATCCCTATCAGATGGTCAAAGACCACCGCACCGGCTTTGAGACCAGCGACACTACCGGCTACCTCGACGGCGACGTAGACCCCTTCATCGAAGCCTATTTGCAGTCTCAGGCGGTGGGGGTGTAACAATACAGGTCTATCAGGCCACTTCGCAAGAAGTGGCCTGATCTTTGTAGCTTTGATGAACAGGCTGTGCCCCTGCACAGCCTGTGCTTCTGATGATTCCAAGAGCAGAAAAAAGAGGACTACAGACCTATGGCAGAACGACTTGATGGAACAGTAGCGCTCATCACCGGGGCTAGCAGTGGCATCGGGGAGGCGACTGCACGAGCGCTAGCCGCACAAGGGGCAGCCGTCGCGCTCGCGGCTCGGCGTAAGGAACGCCTTGAGCAACTGGCTGAGGAGATTACTCGAAACAAGGGGCGCGCTCTTATCATCGAAACCGATGTGACCGACAAGACCCAGGCTCAGTCTGCTGTCGAGCGAACGGTGAAAGAGTTGGGGCGGCTGGATACCCTCGTGAACAACGCTGGCGTGATGCTGCTTGGCCCAATTGAGAATGCTCCGCTCGACGAATGGGATCAGATGGTTCGCGTGAATGTACTGGGGGTACTCTATACTGCCCATGCCGCTCTCCCGCATCTGCTCAAGGCGGCGGAAGATTCCTCGCGCCGGGTCGCCGATCTGGTCAATGTTAGCTCTGTTGCTGGGCGTGTCCCACGCAATGGCTCAGGGGTGTACAATGTCACCAAGTTTGGCGTGGTCGCTCTCAGCGAATCATTGCGTCAGGAAGTGACCAAACGGCATGTGCGCGTTTCGGTGATTGAACCTGGGGCTGTGGCGACGGAACTGGTAAGCCATATGAGGGAGGAAGCGCGTCAGCGGTCCATGCAGCGCTTCGCCGGTGTTGAGCGACTCGCGGCAGAGGATATTGCCGATGCTATCGAATACATTGTGACACGCCCGCGCCATGTCGCCATCAACGAAGTCTTGATACGCCCAACAGAGCAAGAAGCGTAATAGAGGCAGAGATATTTTCTCTACAGCAGCCGCATACACGGGCAATGCAGCGCTCTTCCCGCGTATGCGGCTGCTGTAATGATCCCAAACCTAATTTGTGAGAATTTTCTCCACAGTCTCTCTTGACGCGCGTAGAACGCCTGTGCTATGGTGGCAGCGCCGTCGTCTCTGTCGTCTCCGTAAACTCTATAAACTCTGTGGCCTCCGTAGACATTGTAGACTCTGTAGACGCTCTCCTTTCGTAGATTTTGTAGATTCTGTAGATTCTGTAGATGCTGCTCCCATCATGAATTCTGTGAATTCTTCGGGCGAAGCGCCCGAACCAACCCAGGGCCAACTCATTCGCCGGGCGCACGCGCTGCTGACCGAGCGCGGCGCGGCGCTGGGGTCTGAGGAACTGGTGCAGCAGTTGTTTAGCGCCTCGGCAGCAGGGCCGGCAGGACAGGTCTGGCTGGCCCTGCTGGAGCAAACGCTGCGGCGCTCGCCGCTCTTTGAGCAGCGGGCCGATGGCACCTGGCGCCTCTCTGCCTGGCAGGAGGAGCAGACGCGCCTGGCTGACCTCGAATATGTCGTCGTTGATGTCGAGACGACGGGGCTGGTAGCCGGGCGCCATAAGCTGATCGAGGTCGCCGGCATCCGCGTGCGCGCCGGGCAGGTCGTCGATTCCTTCCAGCAGTTGATTCGCCCCGGTCAGCGCTTGCCGCGCTTTATCTCCGCCTTCACCGGCATTACGCAGGCGATGGTCAACGCCGCGTCCCCGGCAGAAGAGGTGCTGCCAGGTTTCTTCGCCTTCCTGGACGATGCTCCGCTGGTTGGGCATAACATTGGCTTTGATCTGGCCTTTCTCGATTACGAGGCGGCGCGGCTGGGCTATCCGCTGGCAACTGATGGGTTGGATACCATCAGGATGGCTCGGCGGCTTATCCCCGGCATTCGCCGGCTCAAGCTGGACCTGCTGGCGCGCCAGGTCGGCGTGCAAGTGCATGACCGGCATCGCGCCCTGGGTGACGCGCAGATCACGATGGGAGTCTTCCAGCATCTCCTGGCGCTGGCGGCGGAGCAGGGCATCGAGCGGCTTTCGCAGTTACGCGAGTTGATGGGTGCGCCCGGACCAGGCCGCCGCGCTGAGCGGCGCGAGGCCGTCGTTGAGCGGCCTACCGGCAGCATCTATCTCAACCCCGCCTGGCGACGTGAATTCCCGGCCAAACCGGGCGTCTATCTGATGAAAGATGAGGCCGGCAAGATTATCTATGTCGGTAAAGCCAAGTCGCTCAAGGACCGGCTGGCCTCGTACTATCACCAGCCGCTGGGCTATACCCGCAAGCTGGATGGCCTGCTCCAACTGGTGCGCGAGATCGAAATTCGCGTGCTTGGCTCTGAGCTAGAGGCGCTGCTGGTGGAATCGCAGTTGATTAAGCAGTTGCAGCCGCGCTTTAATGTGCAACTGCGCAACTATGAAGCTTACCCGTTTATCAAGATCGGGGATGGCCCCTATCCGCGCGTCTATGCCACCCGCGAGGTGCATGCCGATGGCGGGCGCTATTTCGGGCCGTTCCAGAGCGGGCGCGTGGTCGAGGCCGCGCTAGAGGTCATTCACAAACTCTTTCCGGTGCGCACCTGCACGCGCAGCCTGCCACCCAACGCGCCACCCTCCGAGCCATGTATGCGCTACCATATGCACCGCTGCCTGGCGCCCTGCCAGGGCACGCTGGACCCAAACATCTATCAGGGTTGGATCGAGCAGATCACCGCCTTCCTGGGTGGCGAGCGCGAAGATTTAGTGGACCGGCTGCGCCAGGAGATGTGGGCCGCCTCGGCGCGCAACGACTTTGAGCGCGCCGCCCAACTACGCGACGCGCTCAAAAATATCAATCAGGTGCTTGTCGGCCAGCGTCTCATTACCGGCGCGGTGGAGGCCAATAACCTGCTGATCGTCTATCCATCCGCTGCGGAGGGTCAGAGCGAGGTCTTTCTGGTGCGACATGGCCGGCTGCTGGAACAGCGTCGCATTCCGTTGGAGCATGAGACACTGCTGGCTGAATTGCGCGCCCTGATAGAGCGCGCCCAGGCGCTGCCCGCGCCCCCAAAGCGTGTCGGCAAGGCCGAGGTCGATCAGATCAATATCATCGCCCGCTGGATTCAGCGCCACAGCGACGAACAGCAGCGCGCCTTCTTCCCCCTGCCAGTCCATCTGACCGCTCCAGAGGAGCTTGGGCGCTTTATCGAGCAGGTTGCGGCGGCGCTCTCCTGACCGAGCGCCGCCGAATAAGCAACTGGCATCTATTCGCGGAAGTGCTTGATGATGTTGCCTTCCTCTTCCTTGCTGGTCATGACTTCAATGAAGTGGACACGCGACATCGGGAAGATAAAGTAGCGCGCGCCGGCGGTGGACCACCCTACATTTTTGCCATCGCGTTTGCGCGGGTTGCTAAAGACAATATTCGTGGCATGTTCGGTAGGCAGCGCCTCCATCTCTGCCTCAATGGGGTCTTCATTGGTCAGATGAATAATCACACTTCGCGCCATCTGCGCTTCCTCCTGGTATCTGTAATCGTTCGTCGATGGTAGCCGGCAAGCCTATCCGCCAGGTCTCTTAAAGCAGCACTCTGACGACCAACGTTCCGAATTGTAACAGGTCGCCATCATGCAGCGGATATTGCTGGTGAGGGAAGAGTCGAGAAGCATTGAGCAAGGTATCGTTATAACTCTTCAGGTCTTCAATAGAATACTTCCCATCCTGAAAGCTGATGATCGCGTGCAGGCGTGAGACCCCATGTTCTACCCCTCCATAGGGCGCCAGATCAACGTCGGGCGGGGCATACTGGGGATCTCTGCGGCCAATGGTGATCTGCTCGCGGCCCCCAAGATCGATGATACTACCAGAGAGCAATTGCAGACGCAAGTGGGGGGGCTGCTGAACTTGCTCCTCATCAGGTGCGGCAGCCTCCGTCTCGTCGTGCGAGCCTGCCGCCTCGTCTGGTTCAGCGTCCGGCTCATCGCTTCTGGGCGGCCAGATATGCAGCGGTGGCAAGTGATGCCCGCAGGCATCGCAATAGAGCGCCCCCGGAATATAGTCAGCCTCGCAATGCGGACATTTCAGCATGCTATCACGTCTCTACAACAACAATAGGATGAGTCGCCACCGGCGACTCACGTTTGTAAAGAACATCTTACGAGCCTCACGCATCTTACCCAAGAACGCGGATTCTTGTCAAGCTAACCATTCGTTAGCTGCAAATGCAAACAATGCGTGCGCCGTTTTGATAGCATTTCTCCGACAACGCCTTGCTGGTGTCTATGAAAGCCTCCCTGAAAGGAACGTAGGCTGATGATGATCATGCTGGTGACTCTGCTCTTTCATCTCGTCGGCGCGTTGCAATAATTCTTCTGCATTGCGCCGCGAGGTATCGGTCAGCGATCCGCCAAGCATCTGGCCGATCTCGATAGTACGCTGCTCGTAGGTAAGCTGGCGCACCTGCGTCATCGTGCGCTCGCCCTGCACATCCTTGGCGACGTTATAATGCGCGTCGCCAAAGGCCGCGATCTGCGGCAGGTGGGTCACGCAGATCACCTGATGATTGCCGGTCAGGTTCCAGAGCTTCTCGCCGACGATATAGCCGCTGCGCCCGCTGATGCCGCTGTCGATCTCATCAAAGATCAGCGTTGGGGTGGCATCGGCTGCGGAAAGGATCGACTTGAGCGCCAGCATCAGGCGCGAGGTTTCACCACCAGAGGCAATCTTGCCCAGCGGCTTAAACGGCTCGCCCGGATTAGGCGCGATCAGGAACTCGACGCGATCAATGCCGGTGGCAGAAAAAGCATAAAACTCAGTTGGGCCGCCTGGCTCGCGCTGGGCCGGCACCCCTTGGGAATCATACTGCTGGCGAATATCGACCTTAAAGCGCGCGCGCTTCATATTGAGATCATCAAGCTGGCGCTCCATCGCCTCGGCCAGCCGCACGGCGGCCTCGCTGCGTCGCTGTGAAAGTCGCCCGGCCAGTTCGCCAATCTGGCGGCGCAGTTCCTCGTCGCGGGCCTGCAACTCGGCCAGGCGCTCCTCGCGGTGCTGGTAGCGGTCCAGTTCGGCAGCGGAGTCGGCGGCATACTTCAGAATTTCCTCAACGGTGCTGCCGTACTTGCGCTTGAACTTGGCGATCAGGTCCAGCCGCTCCTCAATCTCGGCCAGCCGCCCTGGGTCGGCCTCGATGCTCTCCTGATAGGATCGCACCGACATGGAGACATCTTCCAGCCGGAAGATGATCTCTTCCAGCGCGGCGTCATATTCTTTCATCGCCGGGTCCAGCCGCGTTAATTCATCCATGCCACGTTGGGCGCCTTTGAGCAAATCTGCTGCCGAGCCGCCATCTTCGCCGCCGCTCAGCGCGCTATAGATGCCAGCGCAGAGCTGCGCCAGCCGCTCGGCATTGTTCAGGACGCGCCGCTCGCGCTCCATTTCCTCTACCTCGGAGGGTTGCAGCTTGGCCTGCTCGATCTCCTCTACCTGGAAGCGCAGCAGTTCGATGCGCCGCTCCAGTTCGCGCTCGTTTTGCTGCAAGGTGGTCAATTCGCGTTTGGCGGCACGCCATTCGGTGACTAGATCGCTGATCTGCGTCCTCAGTGGCAGCGCCTCAGCGTAGCGGTCCAGATAGTTGACGTGTTGCTCCGGGCGCAGGATGGTCAGATGCTCGCTCTGACCGTGAATATCCACAAGCAGGCTGCCCACCTGCTGCAAGACCTGCAAAGGCACCGGGCGCTGGTTGACGCGCGCCGTGCTGCGGCCCGACTTAAAGACCTCGCGGCCCAGGATCAGTTCGCCATTATCCACTTCCAGGCCATAATCGCCCAGCAACTGCGCCAGCGCCAGCCGCGCATCGGCCTGCTCCTGGCTGCCAGCACTCTCGTCGGTCTGGTCGGTCAGCAGGGTCTCTGTTGCCGCAGCCTGGTCGTTGCCGTTGGCCTGCTGGCGTTGAGGGCTGATGGTTGGCAGGTCGCCGACGGCAAAGGCGCCATAGACGGTGGCGCGCTCGGCGCCGCTGCGCACGACTTCGGTGCCCATCTTGCTGCCCAGCAGGGCGCTGACGGCGTCGATGATAATGGACTTGCCGGCGCCGGTCTCGCCGGTGAAGACATTGAAGCGCGCATTCAGGCGCAGCTCCAGCCGGTCAATGATGGCAAAGTCGGTGATAGTCAGTTCTGTAAGCATGGTGGCTTCAAACTTCAGTCTGCAACTTGTGCGTCAATACTTGATAAAAATACGTGGGCGGGCGGCGACGCAGAAAACGAGTGATGTGCCGGCTGTTGGTCACACTGACGATGGCTCCATCTTGTAAATTCCGATTGATCTGCCCGTCTGCGGAAAGCACGCCATCCTGGCCGTCGGTAATGATTTGCAACTTGATTGAGGCGCCAGAGTCAAGGATCAGCGAGCGATCTGCGGCCAGGTGGGGGGCAATAGGGGTGATCACGCTGCCGCGTACCCTGGGATACAGTACCGGCCCTCCTGCCGCCAGGTTATAGGCTGTTGAGCCGGTGGCGGTGGAGACAATCATCCCATCAGCAACCGTCGTATTGTAATAATGCCCATCGACCCAGACCTTGATGCGTACCACTCGTGGCAGCGCGCCGCGCACGACGACAATATCATTGAGGGCCAGGAACTCTTCTGAGGAGCCGTTGGTTTCGAGCCTGCCTTCCAGCATAGCGCGCTCGTCCACCCAGTAATCGCCCTCAAAATAAAAAGGTAGTTCGCGCTCAACCTCATGCGGCTCCAGTTCGGTGAGGAAACCGACGCGGCCAAAATTCACGGCCAACAGTGGCACGCCGCTTATCGCGGCGTCGCGGGCAACCGAGAGAATCGTGCCGTCTCCCCCCAGCACGAGAATCACATCAGTCCCCTCCAGCCGCTTGCGTAGCTCGTGATCGGGCTGAGAGGCCATCGACCAGACCTCGAATTGCTCGCGCAGCCGTGTTGCCAGATGCACAGCCATCTCGGCAGCGCTCAGTGTTCGCTCCTGGTAGACGATACCAATTCTTTTCACTGCCAGCCTTGCGCTCCCTTCTGCCGCGCTGCCTGCGAGTTTGCTTCTGTGGTTGGCACGCTTTATTGTCCCCTGCTGTCTGTAGTATCGCGCGCTGGGCTGCTCTTGCTTCTATCATCTTACGAGAAGAGTAGTCACTTGTCAACGCTTCAGGCAACCAATTTTGTGCAAATGTTCTATTCTTGCTTTCAAAGACGCGAGGGGACTGGTGTTCTCCTGGCAGAAAAACCTCTAGCCCATTAGTCCTACCCCGCATCGCATTTCCCTCAGACCACTTTGCCTTCTTGTGGGGAAGATTGAATCCGTCTCGTTTCTCGCCAACGCCTGCCTAGCCATACTAGCGGAACGCTCGCCTCCTCGCCAGGGTGAAGGAGGGTTCAGACAGAGAAAGAGCCGTCTTGACTCTTGTTGGTAGACTGTTACCATACGCTGAAAGAGGAATGGCCGCCACCGCCAAATAGCACAACAACCACGTACTCTACTTGACCAGATGCTATTGTTGTTTACCAATCCTACCTGAGCGCATACCTTTGCTGTGCAGAGCGTTCTGCTGGGAAGGGGCTGAGGTGTATACAAAAGATATCACCTTTCTCCTGCGGTTGTTGCAGACCTCCAAACAAAGCGGCGTCCTCTTTGTTGAGCCTTTTGGACAACAGGAAGCATTGTGGCAGGGATTGTTTCAACTTGAGAATGGGGTGGTGCAATCGTGTTTTTTACGCAAAAAAGCCGACGGCCAGATCGCGCTGCGCAATGATGAGGCGCTTCGCTGGTTGACCACACAAGGAAAGCTGGAATGGCGTCTCGATGAGGAGGCGCGCTTCCCAGGCGCACCGCTGTCCTCCCTTCCAGCGCCTGAGGAGAGCAGGCGCGTGCAGCGGCCTGTTGAAGCGCCTCCACCCGCCGTTTTCTGGGGCAACCAGCTTGGGAGTATTCCCCAGCGGACTCAGAAAGGAAAACTTGTGCCAGTGAACGCGCTCGCCTCGCGTGACCATCGGCAGGTATTCGCCCTGGTCGATGGACGAAGAACCGTCGAGGAGATCGTCCATCTCTTGCATAAGCCGCCTGATGCCGTCATGCAGATGCTTGAGCAGCTTCGCGCCATCGGACTTATCGTATAAGCGGTCTTTCATCATTGATTGTCAGAAGAGCTTCGTGACCTGTCCAGATGAGAAGGGGGAGATGCGGCTATGTTTCGATTTATCAATAATATGCCGATATTTCGCCGTTTGTTCATTGTGTTTGCCATTGCTGCGCTCATTCCAATTCTGGTAATCGTCTTATTAGGCAATTTTTATCTTCAGTCCATGCAGGTCCGCAGCCAGGCAGTGCAAACAAGCTTTGATGCCCAGAACCTTGCGACGCAGGCCCAAACCAATTTACAACGCATGAATGCACTCCTTCAGGCTCGTTTCGGCCAGGTCTTTGCGCAAAAAAATCCCGACCTTGGGAAAGACCCTTCTTTGCAGGCTTCAGGAGAACTGACCAGCACTGATGTGGCTGCGCTCGAAATTGAATTCTCTCAAACCCTCACGACCTACCAGAGTACCTATGCCATTGCGACGTCCGACACTATGAGCGTTATTCGCGGCATCTTGACTAGTGATACCCCGGACCAGGGCCGCCAGCTTATCAACAATCAGCAAACCGCCCTCAACGCGGTAGCCACGACTGACTGGACCACCTATCAAGGGCTTCAGGACAAAGTGCTCACTGATCTGGATCAGCATGTCAACTATTTTACCGCCTATACCGATCTCTATCAGGCCAATCTTGTCTTTCTTCATTTGAAAAACCACTGGCAGCAGGTCGTTGATACGGCCACCAGCATGGGAACGGCGGTCACGCGAGTCGGGCCTTCACTGACCAATCCGCTGCTGGTCTATACGGGAGCCGCTGTGCTGTTTACGTTGCTGGTGGTGGTGGCTGCCGGATTTCTGGTCAATTCCACCATTGTCCATCCTTTGAATCGGCTGGTCGCCTTGACCAAACGCATTGCTCAAGGAGAAACCCGCGCGCGCGCCGACATCCAGGGCAACGATGAAATCTACCACGTTGCAAAATCCATGAACAGCATGTTGGATTTCATCGTCCGTCTGGTGCAGGAGGCGGAGTCTCGTCATGCCGACTTGCAAGCGCATATTGAAAAACTGATCCATGAAGTCAGCGGCGCCGGTGATGGTGACCTGCGCATACAGGCTGAGGTGGAGTCAAATGAATTGGGTCTGCTTGCCGCTTCCTTCAATCACATGGCGGAAGAACTCAGCACGCTGGTGGTGCATGTGAAGACCCTCACGCGCGGGGTGCAAAACGCCACCTTGCAGTTGTTTGGCTACATGGAGCAATTGGTTGATAGCGCTGATGGACAGATTCAACAAATTTCTCGAGCTACCGCCGAAGTTGGCAATGTTGCCACCTCCAGCCGTGAAGTGGCTGACCGCGCCCATAGCTTGAATACCGTCGCCTTTGAGGCGCGCCAGATCGCGCAGCGTGGGCGTATGTCGGTCCAACAAACCTTTGACGGCATGGAACGGATTAATGACCATGTGCGTGCTACCTCAGCCAAAGTCTCATCGTTGGCTGAGCGTTCCCGTGAAATTGACGACATTGTCGAAGCGATGGCTGGCATTGCCCATCAAACCAACCGCCTGGCTTTGGATGCCGCCATTCAGGCGGCTATGGCCGGCGACAATGGTAAAGGCTTTGGCGCGGTTGCCGCTGATATTCGACGCCTGGCCGAAAGCTCGAAAGAACAGGCGGTGATGATTGGTCAGATTATGCGCACCTTCCTTGGTGATATTCAATCGGCCACTCACGCCATGCAGGAAACAGCGCAAGAAGTGGCATCCGGGACGCAACTCACCAGGCAAGTCGGAACGGCGCTTGAGGCGATCTTCTCGGTGGTTGAGCAGCAGACCAGCGAGATCGAAACGACCAACCAGATAGCAAAGCAGCACTTGCAGTCCTCCAGCGTCGTTGTGAAAATTATGCAGCATGTTGCCGAGGAAGCACAGCAAAGTCGTGAAAGTACCCGCGAGGCCACCAGGCAGATGGAACAACTGGCGCAGCTCGCCGGCCAATTGCTGACTTCTGTAGAGGTCTTTAAGCTCCGCGAAGAGCGTCGGCAATCTGTCGCTTCGCCTGGACCCCGCCCCGCTTTGGCACAGGCGAGGCCCATGAGCAGCAACCTCTTAGGCCAGGGGCCTGCCCCGATGCGGCAGCACAAGGGCGAGAGAGCCTATCCTTTTTCGGATCCATTTGGCCGGGAGTCGCGGTAAAGCAACCATCATCACTTTTCCTGATGGATTCTGCCTTATCACTATGAGAGATGAGGGGAAACAGCGTGAGCAAGACTGGCGCGTTTATCAACAAATATCTTTGTCTGGGGGTCGTAGCGCTCATCAGTGTGTTAGGGCTGGGCGCCTGTTCACTGTCAACGCCCGCGCCCTTCCAAAACGCTACTCCGATAAAAATCGGCGCCTCCATTTCTGTCTCCGGCGATTTCTCTGCCGATGGGAAAGCGCTGCAACAGGGCTATCAACTCTGGCAGGATGCGGTGAATAAGCGCGGGGGATTGTTGGGCCGCCCGGTCCAGTTCGATTTCCTGTCCGATGACAGCACGCAAGACAAGGTCACCGCGAATTATCAAACGTTGATGACCGGACACCATGATGATCTGGTGGTGGGGCCGTTTTCTACCGGATTGACTATCGCAGCATCAGCAGTCGCAGACAGTAATCATTATGCCTTTATTGAAGGGGCGGGGGTGGCCCCCAAGGTCTTTGCGCCGCATTATAATGACCTGTTCTCCGTCTCGCTGCCGGCAAGCAACTACTTAAAAAGCTTCGTGTACTATATCCTGTCGTTGCCGCGCGATCAGCGGCCCAAGACGATTGCCTATGCCAGCAGCGATAATTTCTTTACCCAGCCGCAGATCGACGAAGCCAAGGCATTGCTAGAGGCGGGCGGAGAGAAGACGGTGTATTATACTGTCTATTCGGCGGACACCACGAAGGATTATACCCCTTTCGCCGCCGACATCATCCGTGCCCAGCCGGATGTCGTTATCCTGGGGGCAGACAGTGCCGAGGCGCCTGTGGCCTACATCAAGGCGTTTAAGCAGCAGAACTTTAACCCCAAAGCCTTCATCGCAACCGCAGGCCCGGACCAGGGCGATGCCTTTACCGGCCCGCTTGGTGGCTCGCAAGCTGCCGAGGGTGTCTTTGTGCCCAATGGCGGTTGGTTCCCTGAAGTCAATAACTATCAGAATACCCAGTTTGTTCAGGACTATCTCGCCAAATATGGTGGTACTGCCGACGCCATCAGCGCGGATACCGTTGAGGCGTATTCAGTTGGTCAGGTGTTGGAGCAAGCTGTGACCAAGATTCACAGCATCGACAATGCCCGGTTAATCTCAGAACTGCGTGTCGATACCTTCAACACCTTGCAAGGTCCAGTGAAATTTGCTGATGATGGTGAAAACACCGTCTCAGTGGCCTTCTTGTTTCAATGGCAAACTGGAAAGCTGATCGTGGTGTATCCCAACTATGCCGCGCAGGAAAACCCGGAGTTCCCCAAGCCTGCCTGGCAGTGATACTACAGGCCCAACTCGCCAGCTTCTCGCTGGCGAGTTGGGCCTGTACCTCGCTTTCAAGCTGCTCCTGCCAGGCTACAGCACCCCGTTGAGCGCCATGAGCCGGAGTTCGGTCATATCCTCTATCGCGTACTTCAGCCCTTCGCGTCCTAGCCCGGACTCTTTGACGCCCCCATAGGGCATATGGTCAATGCGATAGGTAGAGATGTCGTTGATGATGACGCCGCCGACGTCTAGCTCATTGAACGCTCGAAAGGCATGCTCCAGGTTTTGGGTGAAGACGCCCGCCTGCAAGCCATAGTTCGAGTCGTTCACAGCCTTGAGGGCTTCGTCGAAGTCATCAAAGGTGAAGACATCGACAATGGGCGCAAAGACCTCGTGGCTGCATACCTTGCTCTCGCGCTGTACATTGGTCAGGATGGTCGGCTGGAAGAAGGCGCCATCACGCTTGCCGCCGGTGACGACCTGCGCACCCTCCTGCACTGCCTCCTGCACCCACTGCTCGGTGCGCGTCAAGGCTTTCTCATCGATCATCGGGCCAACGTCGGTGCTGTCCTCCAGCGGATCGCCCAGCGTGAGCGCCTCTGAATGCGCCTTGAGCGTGCCAAGAAGCTGATCGGCGATGGACGCATGGGCGTAGACGCGCTGTACAGAAATACAGGTCTGCCCGGCGTAGGAGAACGCGCCTGTGGTAATGCGTTTGGCGGCAAACTCCAGGTCGGCATCTTTATCCACGATGACGGCAGCATTCCCGCCCAACTCCAGCACAATTTTCTTCTTGCCGGCCATCGCTTTCATGCGCCAGCCAACATCCATCGAGCCGGTGAAGGTCAGCAGCT
Organism: uncultured Ktedonobacterales bacterium; assembly: GCA_964522745.1. Lineage (GTDB taxonomy): Bacteria > Chloroflexota > Ktedonobacteria > Ktedonobacterales > DATBGS01 > DATBHW01. Next base: position 7,969 of record CAZFWN010000060.1, on the reverse strand, counting down.
TAAAGCGCTCATCCTGCACCAATCGATCACCCAGGCTCCGGCTGGTTGGCACCACATTCACCGCCCCGTCTGGGATGCCAGCGTCGGCGATGATGCGGGCAACGAACAGCATGGTGAGCGGGTCGGCAGAGGGCGGCTTGAGCAGAATCGAGCAGCCCGCCGCAATGGCCGGGGCGACCTTATGCGCCGCCAGGTTCAACGGAAAGTTGAAGGGCGAGATGCCCAGCACCGGGCCGATAGGCACGCGCCGGGTGAGACCCAGCCGCCCCTTGCTGGTAGGCATCAGATCGAGCGGAATAACCTCACCGCCGATGCGCTCGGCCTCGATGGATGCCTGGCGGAAGGTAAAGACCGAACGCTCAGTTTCGATGCGGCAATCTCGAATGGGCTTGCCGGATTCCTGGGCCATCAGGCGCGCAATCTCCTCTTTCTGCGCGCTGATGCCCTCGGAAATTCTCCGCAGGATGGCGGCACGCTCATACGCCGGGAGCTTGCGCGTAACCTCGAAGGCGTGCACCGTTGCCTGCACTGCCTCTTCGAGCGTGGCGGCGTCGGCCTGAAACGTCCGGCCAACGACCTTGCCGGTGGAAGGGTTGGTGACATCCAGCGGTTCGCCCGCCTCTTTCCAGGCGCCACCAACCAGAAGAGGATAGGTGTTAGTCATTGTCGTTGTCATGTGCTGGACTCCCTCATGTCTTCAATGGGGTAGATGAAAAAGAGCCTTTCTCTACACCTCTACACTTGCGATGACTCGTCTCTGTTTATGCGCTACAAAGCTTGCTCTGCATCCAATCGGCCTGCTGGGGCCGATACTTGTAGGGAATGTTGTTGCAGACGTGATTGCCGTCTTCAAACATCCACAGATCCGCCGCGCCGCCAGCTTCCCTCGCCATCTGCTCCGCCTCTTCTGCCGGGAAGAGCCGGTCCAGGCGCCCCATGATGATGAGCAGCGGGCAGGTGACCCGCTCCATTACCCCTTGCAGATCAAACTGGTGCAGCAGCGCGCGTGCCGCCGCCTGATCGGGCGCTTTCAGCCGGTAGGTGAAGGCTTCCCGCGTGAGCAGCGGATAGCGGTCAAAGTTTCTTGCCAGGTTATACGCGCCGGCAATACTGATCGCCGCTTTGAGACGTGGCTCAAAGGCGGCGGCGCGTGGGGCGTAGTAGCCGCCAAGGCTCACGCCCATCAGCCCAACGCGGCTCGCGTCAACATCCGGGCGGCTTTCCAGGTAATCGATGGCATAGCGCACCGGCACCTCAAAGTCATGGCGCAGCGGGAATGCAAATTCCATCTCGCCCTGCCCTGGGCCATCGATAGCCAGCACTGCCAGGCCGCGCCGCAAAAAGTCATCACCATAATAGTGCAATTCTTCTTTGACCGAATCAAGGCCAGGATTGAGGATCACGACGGGCGGCCTGGGAGTATGCCAGGGTTTTCTCAGGATGCCGTACATGACGCTGCCGCCCTCGTAGGGGATAGCAACCCGTTCGCCCGGAAAGTCGCAGTACAGCAACGCTTTTTGGTAGGTACGGATGACGTGTTCATGGGCCACGCGCAGTTCCTCTGGCTTCTGGACAAATAAAAACTTGCCAAAGTGATAGGCCATCGCCGCGTGGAGATAGTGGTATCCCGCCGACTGATAAAAGCGATGTTCCTCAGCCTCGGCTCCCATCTGCTCGTGCATGGCGCCGCAGTCAGACCATTCCCGGCTCCAGTCGTCCCAGTGGGTGATGCGCCTGGTGACTCGTTGCAGATCATTGGGGTCGATGCCGTTGGCAACGAACCTGGGCGCCCAGTTATCAATCGCGCTTTGTACCCGTTCTTCGCTCGCCATTGCCGGTCCTTTCACCCTAATTGGTTCAACCTCTCGTTCGCTTGATAATAGCAGCGGAGGTCTTGATAGTCTCTCGGCCTGCCGGGCGCCACTTGCGATGCCCCATAAATAGCGCGCAACGCAATGACCTGCTGAAGCCCGGCCTCATCCAGCAGGCCCGTCACCCCAAACCCGGCCACTGGATCAACAAACGCGGCAGAGACGCGCGCCGCCAGCGAAGCAGGAACACTAAGGGACGGCTCTTGCGCGATCAGGCTTTGCACTGCCTCAGCCTGCGCCGGATCATAGAGCCAGCGCAGCGCTTGCCGCAGCGCGACGAGATAGCCAATGACCAGATCGGCATGCGCCTCAAGCCACTCCTGGGTTCCGGCGGTGGCAAGTGAGGCATAGGCGCTGTAGTAATCGGTGGACGCGGCCAGCCGGCGAAAGCCGCCCTCAGCGGCCATCAGATCGAAGGGCGCGTAGAGGATGGTCGCCGCAACCGTTCCCTGCTTGAGCGCCTCCAGCCGCGTGCTGGTGCCGCCGGCAACCACGAAAGTATAATCGCGTTCCAGTTCCAGCCCATTGCGCGCCAGCAGGTCGCGCAGCACAAGCGCAAAGCCTGAGCCGGGATTATCAACACCGAGCGCGGCCCCGCGCAGGTCGTCGAACGTCGTCACCGCCGGCTGCGCGTAGAGACAGAGCGGGCCGGTGCTGCCGCCAAAGAGCAGGCGGATGCGCGGCGCGCTGGCCGGGTCCAGCCCGAAGGCGGCGGGGTTGCCCTCCACGTTGACGACGTTATCCGGCGCTGTCTGGATCAACTGGTATTCGCCGCGAGCGAGGCCGGCGATCTGCGGGATCGAGCCAGCGGTGTACTCAATCGCCACCTCCAGACCTTGCCCGGCAAAAAAGCCCTGCTGCCGGGCAACGAACATCGGCAAATTCTGGAGACCCTTGAAGGTACATATTCGTACCTGAGCATAATCTGTTTTGTTCATGATCCTCGTCGCCCGGCTGAGTAGCCTTTGACACGCTCCAGATGACTCAAACGAAGACGCCATCCTCCCAATGCTTGAAGCGGATCACGCGGTCAGAGAGGCGGATCAGGTCATCGTGTAGATCGCTCTCCAGCGTGCCCATGAGACCCTTGGTCGTATTGTGTTGCAAACGAGCGACCACTAGCAGGTGTTTCTCAGCCTCATCATCTGGATCGCTCGCTTCGATGAGTGTCGTCAGCAATCCCTGGTAATCCTCTACCGCCTCGACCAGCGCATCATAGGCTTCTTGAATCGCCTGGACCTTTGCTTTGCAGGAAGCATAGACGCCTTTTTGCGTTGCCATCTTTTCTCGCCTGTTCCTCTCTCAGTTCCAATTGAGGCGTTGATCGCGGGCGAACCCCCGCCCTAGCCGGCTGGAAGCCGGCGCTACAAGCAGAAGTGCTGTTACATCCGTCGCCAGCGGAAGGGTAGTTCAACCAGCGTGCCAGGCTGCTGAATCGCCACCAATTGCTCAAGCACGGCGAGCAGCAGCGTGCGCTGTTGATCCGGTTTGTGCGACTCCCCCATTGGATTGCCGGTGGGGAAGCGCAGGTAACAGGCGCGCGATACATTGGCATGCGCGGTAATCTCCGGGCGCACGGTTACGGAAATAGTCGGGATGCCTTGTCGCTCGATAGTCCCTTGAAGCAGTCCCACGGACTGATGGCACATCGGTCAGCCGGGGGTGAGGACGACGGCATCCGTTCCCCGCGCCAGCAGCCGCTCTGCAATGACTGGCGCCGTCGTATCGCGCAGCAGCCGCCCATCAGGAATGAAGCCCATAAAGCCAAAGTGCATCGGTGCGACAGTCCCTATGACGCCCATCTCCGCCAGTTCGCGCAGCCTGTCGATGGGAAAGACGCAGTTGGGATCGGTGTTGGCGTCGGTGGTATCGTAGTGAACATGATCGACGGCCAGTGCCTCAGCCGGCGTGTCGCCTGGAATCTCTCGAAAGCTGGCATCGCCGTGTGGGTTGACCAGATCATGAGCCGGCTGGCTCTTCAGGTGGACGCCGGCTGTCGAGACTAGGGCAACGGTACACTCGGCCAGCGGCTTGCGCAGCGGCGCCCAGGCAATCGATTCGTTGGGAGTAAAGTTTGCGCCGTCGTGCATCTCAGCGATGAGCTTGAGCCAGCGCCGAAAGCGTTCTTCCAGATCAGGTGTTGCCATAATCGATTACGCTCCAGACAGGGTTCCGCCCAGGTAGAGATGGCTGATTTCTGGATTCTCCAGAATTTGCTGGCTTGTGCCTTCCAGCCGGACCACACCGCTCTCCATCACGACCCCATGCGTGGCGAGGCCCAGGCCGGCGCGTACATTTTGCTCGACCAGCAGGATGGTTTTGCCGGTGCCGTGCATCAAAGACACGGTGCCAAGCACCTGCTTCAACGTTTGCGGGTCCAGGCCCATTGAGGGTTCATCAAGCAAGATGAGGGTGGGATCGAGCATCAAGCAGCGAGCAAATTCCACGAGACGCTGCTGTCCGCCTGAAAGGCTGCCGGCCTTCTCACTGGCGCGTTCTTTGACGATGGGGAACAATTCCTCAATCTCGGCCAGGCGCTTGCTCACCAGTGGTGGGTTATGCAGCATATAGCCACCGAGCCGGACATTGTCTCTGACGGTCATATCGGTAAACAAGCTATGGTTTTGGGGCACCTGTACGATGCCACACGCGAGAATCTGGCGTGGATTCAGCCCCGCAATCGAGCGCCCATTAAAAGTCACTTCGCCCAGGCGTGGTTTCAACAGCCCGCTGACCACCCGCAGCACGGTTGATTTTCCAGCGCCATTTGGCCCGACGATACAGGTAATTGCCCCCTTTTCGACCACCAGATCGACCCCTTTGAGGACATCGCCTCCGCCGTATCCGGCAACCACATTGCGCAGTTGTAGTACCATTGTCCTCAAACTCCTAAGTAGGCTTCTAGCACAGCCGGATTGTTGCGCACCGCTTCGGGCGTTCCCTCGGCGATTTTGGTTCCGCGATGCAGCACCGTGACCGTATCGCACAGGTTCATGACAAACTCCATGTTGTGTTCGACTACCAGGAAGGTGACGCCGCGCTCGTTGAGCGCGCGAATACGCCCTGCCAGGTGGTTGATCATGGTGGGATTGACGCCGCCGGCTGGCTCATCCAGCAAAATGACCTGTGGCTCGGCGATCAGCACGAAAGCGAACTCCAGCAGCTTTTTTTGCCCATAGGAGAGATCGCTCGCCGGCATATTTTTAAGTTGGCTGATACCAACAAAGTCCAGCAGGTCTAGCGCTCGCTGCTGCTCGTGCGATGAACTCCAGCGACTGAGCAGTCCCTTCAGATTCTGCCGCTGCGCGGCCACGTGCATGTTCTCCAGCACGGTCAGCCGGGGAAAGATGCGCGTCAATTGAAACGTGCGACCAATGCCGAGCCTGAAGACCTTATCTGGAGAGGCATTGGTGATAGCTGTCCCATGAAAACGGATGTCACCCCTATCGACTCGCTCATATCCGGTCATCACATTAAAAAGCGTGGTTTTGCCCGACCCATTGGGGCCAATTAAGCCGGTAATGCTGCCTTGTTCAACGCTGATCGAACAGGTATCAAGGGCGTGAATGCCCCCAAATGCCTTCGAGACGCCCTGTGCTTCTAAAATGCTCATCGGTTAATCTCGTCTCCCGTCTCCGCCGGCTCTATCGCTAAAGGCTCCTCTTGGGGGGCTGCCTCAATGCCGGCGAGGGCAGTGCTGGTCGTGCTGCGAGCGGCCTGCCAGTTTGACCAGCGCTTGCGCAGCGTTGGCACAATGCCTTCAGGCAGTAAGAGGATGATGCCCAGGAACAGGGCGCCGTAAATGATGAGGTAATAGCCGCTCGCGCCGAAATAGAGCGTGAAGTATTGTCGGGTTGGCTCCAGGATCAGCGCGCCAACGATGGGACCGGCGAGCGTTCCCAGGCCACCCATAAAGGCCATCAGCGCCACGATGACATCGAAGAGGGCATCAAAGGCAAAGGGCGGGGCGATAGACCCTTGAAGGTAGCCCCACACGCCGCCGAGCATGCCAACGAAGAACGCGGAAATCATGAAAGCGGTCAGTTTGGAGATTCCCGTTTTCACTCCCAGCCCTAGCGCCCGGTCCTCATCGTCACGAATTGCCAGCAAACCCAGCCCATATTTTGAGTGGCGAATCCACCACGAGGCAGCCAACGCCAGCAGCAGGATCGCCAGCATGGCATAGTAAAACGGGAAGTTAAAGAAGGGGTAGGTCCAGGAAGGGATAGGGAACTCCAGGCCAGATTGACCATTGGTCAGATTGGCGATGTTGTTTTCTGCCAGCAGTTGGAAGACAAAAAACATGGCAATAGTGATGACAATGAAGGTATGGCGCCGGGTGCGCAGCGCGATCCACCCAAGCGGCACGGCGATCAGGCCAGCAATCAGCCCCGCTACAGGCACCAGCACGAAAGGCGCGTAGTCTGCCGGGATGTGCAGAAAGAGGAGGGAAAGGTCTTGGCCTTGCCCCAGAAGATTATTGCCGATGTGCCAGGCTTTACACATGACCCCCAGGGCGTAGGCCCCGCTGCCAAAGAAGACCGCGTGCCCCAGGGCGATATAGCCGGTGTAGCCCGCGAAAATATTCCAGGCGGTGGCCGCCGCTGCAAACATCAGGGTATACACAGCAATACCAGTGGTGGCAGTGTCAGGGGAAAGTTGCAGTGGAAACAGCAGAGCGATGGCGAGCAGCGCAAGCAGCCCCGCAATTTTGAGTGGTTTCATTGCTTTCTTCCTTCACGCTGCCCAAAGATACCCTGGGGGCGAAACAAGAGGAGGAGAATCAGCAGGACGAAGAAGACGGTGCTGGCCCAGACAGGGGACCACTCGACGGAGGTGACATCCTCAACGACGAGCAGGCCGAGGGAACCAATCAGAGCGCCTCTGAGACTGCCCATGCCTCCAAGCACAATGATGACCAGCAGGCGCGAGATCAGGTCATAGGAGCTGCCTGGGTTGAAGGGGGCGGTCGTGCCGAATACCATGCCGCCCGCTGCCGTGAGGGCTATGCCGATCCCAAAGGTGATGGCCGATACGCGCTCTACATTGATGCCGATCAATTCAGCCGCCGTGCGGTTCTGCATAGAGGCGCGCAGGCTTTTGCCAAACTCGGTGCGATACAAGAGCCAGTAGAGTCCGGCCAGCAAGACGACACTTAACATAAAACCAAACACATAGACGTAGGGGAGATAGAATCCGGCGAACGGAATGGATGCCGTCACGTACCAGGCGTGCAGTGAAACCAAATTAGTAGTGAAGATGAAGCTCAGTACGCCCTCAATAATCAACGCGATAGCAAAAGTGACCAGGATGGAGAACATGGTGCGCTCGCGTTTGAGCGGGCGGATAAAGGCCAATTCGAGCAGCACGCCCAAGCCAAACATCAGAGGCATCGTCAGCAGCAGGCCCAGGAAGAGATCGATATGCAAATAGTGCTGCAACACATAGCTGAGATAGGCCCCCAGAACGACAAGCGCGCCCTGGGCGATATTGATGATCTCCATCACGCCAAAGATGAGGGTGAGTCCCGACGCCATCAGGGCATAGACCCCACCACTTAGCACCCCCGTGACGAGTCCTTCAAAAAGAATATTCACGCCAAATACCTGCTTGCTAGCCCAGGAGCCGTAACGATGTGTTGGCTCTGGCGCGGCTGAGATGTGCCGAGTGCAAGAACTGTTGGGGCTGCGCTGCCGCCGGGCAGGTGCGGATTGCATGCTGCCCGGCGCCGCGCGACTCAGCCACGCTTGCTCTCGGATGAATGAGGAGCGTTGCCTGGCTTTAGGGCCACTGCGGCTTGGGATACTCTGGCTTGGCTCCCGCCGCCACATTAGCCGGGTAGACAGGGATCAATGACCCCTGCTGCCATTGGAATAGATAGGCTTTCGCCGCTGTATTCTGGCCGGTAGAGTCGAACTTCACGTCCCCCTGGCAGCTTTTGAATGTGTCGCCGCTGTGGAGTTCAGTGATCAGCTTGGTGTTGTCGATGCTGTTGATTTTCGTGGCAGCCTGCTGCAAGACCTGCCCCACAGCGTAGGCTTCTGCCACATCCGAACTGATGCCGTCGTAGGTGCCACCATATTGAGCGATGTATTCCT
>CAZFWN010000059.1:17337-26315 GCA_964522745.1 uncultured Ktedonobacterales bacterium | reverse complement strand
CTGGATCTGTTACCAATAACGGCACTGCCTTTGTCGGACGTGATCACTGCTAGGGGAGGTGGCGCCTGATGAGGTGCGTCCAGAGGAGTTCGCCCAAATACTATGAAAGCCTGCTTCTCGTGCCAGGCGACGGAGGAAGCTATGCGACGTAGAGAGCGCAAGGATGAATTGATATATCCAAAGATCGTAGCGCCTGATGCTCCGAAACCAGCTTTACCGAAGAGGAACACCGGCTTCACGAACTGGTGTGTATGGGGGGCATTTTTGCTTGGACTGCTGGGCTGGTTCTGTGTACAATATGAGGTAACGGCCTGCAGTTTTGGCAATCCGCCTCCCGGCACCGTCCCTGAGTGCGGTAGCCATCCGTTTTTCACTCTTGGCTTTCTGCTGATCGGTTGCGCCTTTCTCTGCCTCCTGCTTGCAGGGGCGGCCTGGGTCCGAGGGCGCCACGATAAGTCCGGCTGGTTTGGAAAATCAGACTGAGCCGCTCATCGATTGATGAGCAGGGCGGCGGCAAAAATGATGCCCAGGAAGACGATCACCAGCCCGGTCACAACCAGGGCGAGCGACGTGGAGCGCGAGGAAGCCGGCGGCGCAGTGGCGACTGGTTTCCAGACCGGGCGAGCCGGCTGGTCTGGCTCAGGCGGCGGTAGTGCTGGCAGAGGGGGCTGGGGCGGCGTGGCTACAGAGACACCGGCGGCTGCCGGCGGATGAGACTGTTGCACGGCCTCAGGGGGGAGGGCTGTCATCCTGCCCGCCCCGCGCTGCGCCGAGCCGGCAAACAACGTGCCCAGCGAGAGCAGCGTGCGCAGATCGCCGGCAAAGTCGGCGGCACTTTGGTAGCGATCATCGGGCCGGCTGGCAACCGCGCGCATGACCACCGCGCCCACCGCTGGCGAGAGCCAGGGATTGACCTCGCCGAGCGGTTGTGGCGGCCCCTCCATCATCTGCACCAGCACCCGCGTCGTAGACTCCGCCAGATAGGGCGTGCGACCACTAAGCAGTTCGTAGAGGACCGCGCCCAGACTGTAAATATCGGCCCGGCCATCCACCTGATCGCCCAACGCCTGCTCTGGCGCGATGTAATGGGGCGTGCCAATCGCCAGATCAGAAGCGCTGATGTCGGGTCGGTCCTGCACCGTGCGCGCAATGCCAAAATCGGCCAGCATCACCCGGCCATCGGGATGCAGCAGCAGATTGCCCGGCTTGACATCGCGGTGAACGACGCCACGCTGATGCGCGTGGCCGAGCGCGTCGGCCACCTGCGCCACCAGAGCGAGCGCAGGCGCCACTGGCACCTGCCCGCCCAGCCGCAGCCGCAGATCGCGCAGCGAGCCGCCCTCGACCACCGGCGTCACCAGATAGAGCAGATCACCACTCTGCCCGACATCCCAGAGCGGCAGGATATTGGGGTGGTCCAGCCGCGCCAGCACGCGCGCCTCGCGCTGAAAGCGAGCGGCAAAGCCCGACCCGCTGCCCGCGCCGGCGCTGAGGATCTTGATAGCGACAGCGCGGCCCAGCCGCACATCCTGGGCGCGATAGACCGTGCCCATGCCGCCGCTTCCCAGCACGCCTTGTATAAGGTACGGGCCAACATGCTGCCCGATCAGCGAGCCTCGCTCAGCCATAGTTCCCGCCCCCGCACGTTCTTTTCCGACTGCATGTGTGGTTGTTGCACAACCACTCTCTTTCTATTGTAGCACCCGCCGTCAGTCTTCCAACACCAATGTACACCTATCTGCCAGATGGCCGTTTTGCTCCCCCAGCGGAAGAATGCTTCTAAAGGGTACTAGAACATGTGTTCAGAAAGGGGATTACAGGCCGATGGTCACGAAAACGGACCAGTTTATCACGCAGATCAAATTACGCGAACTGCGGGAACAGCGCGCTCGGTTGCTCAATGCCTATGAGGCGTTGAGCCGCCAGGCAGCAGACGCACAGACGGAAGCCGCGCGCCTGCGCGTACTGTACGAGGGCTTGCAGCAGATTAGCTTTGCCAATCAATCCCTGCATCCCGATGTCGCCAACCTGGAGCCGCTGCTGCTGGAGATGCAGACCAGCGAAGCCTCGCAGGAAACGGTTGCTTTCTGGCGTGCCCGGCTGGAGCGCGAACTGAGCAATGGGCGCCTGCGCTCGGAGATGGTCTACATTTTTGGGGCGCTGCTGGAAGAATGGTCGTCCCACTCCAGCCAGAAGACTCCCGATGACCAGGAGAGCGTAGAAATCCAGGCGCGGCTGGTCTCCGGGATCACCCGACCCGCCGAGGCCGGCTCGTTTACCGCGTTGCTTGATAGCCTCTTTGCCAGTTTCAGCTACAGCGAAGCCGAGGCGGTGAGTCGGATGCAGCGAGCGTTGGGGGACAGCCTGCGCCGGCGCGTCACTACTGTGGAACTCTCCCCCGTGCTAGAGCAGATCAGTCACAGCCCCTATCGCTCCCCCGCTGAGCGCAGCGGCGCCCGCACCTTCCTGCTGGATGATCTGTTGCAGAAGGAACTGGCCGACGCCCTGACGCTCATGCTGGAGCATATTGAGGAGTGGGTGTGGCCGGAGGAAGGTCTGCCCACCCGCGCCCACTGGACCCCCAATAAATGGCGACTGTTCATTGAGGATGGTCTGCCTAATGCCTGCTTTTTAGAGATTCTGGGCCGGCGCTGGCACGCCATCTTCCAGAAATTTTTTCAGGAAGAACAGCAGAACCGTCTCAAGCAGCTTCGCCGCGCGCAAAGCGGCCAGCCCCACACGAGTGAGCGCGAGCAGACGCCAGGCCGGTTCCATCAGACGGCGGGCCTCTCCCTGCTGGGCGAACTGGACATCTGGGCCGCTGCTGACAACGCCGCGCAGCCGCGCAGCGCGCCTGCGGAGAGTATAGACGGCTGGGTAGACTATCGGACGGCAGAATATGGCTCGATCTTTCAGACGCGCAGCAGGATGCGCGAGCAACTGCGTGCCCTGGAGCAACTGGCCGGCTACGGCAGCCAGCAGTCCAGCGGGGCAATGGAAACGGCCCTGATGCTGCTGAACGCCGAGATACAACTGGCGCGATCTGCCTTCCCCAACACACCCCTGTACATCGTGAAGGTGGACATCAAAGACTTCTATCCCAGCCTGCCACACGGCTTGCTGCTGGACCTGCTGCGCCGCTATGGCTTGACGCCGGCTCAGCACGCTTTCTTTCGCAGCTTCCTGCGTCTGCCCATCCAGCGCGACAGCGAGATCACTCCAGCCGAGCGCGGCGTGCCCAACGAGCATGTCCTCTCCGATGTGCTGGGCGAGCTGATCCTATTCCTCCTTGACTGGCACGTCCAGCGGGAGGCGCAGGTACAGATCATCCGCGCCATTGATGACATATGCTTCCTGACGCCATCCGCCGATGAGGCGATCAAAGCCTGGCAGGCGGTGCAGGCATTTTGTGATGCCTGCGGGCTGGCGCTTAATCTGGAGAAATGTGGCGCCGTGTGCATTGGGGGCGAGCGCCCGGCAGCATTGCCGGCCAGCCAGCCAAAGTGGTCGCTGCTGGCACTTGATGAGCGCGGGGAGTGGACGGTCAATCCATCTGCCTTTGAGGACTATCTGGCCCAGGCGCGCCAGCAGATAGCTCAGGCCGGCTCATTACTGGCGCAGGTCGAAGCCTACAACGGCCACCTGAAATATCTGGTCAAGGCGTTGGGGCTGCGCCTGCCGCTGGGCGACGCGCATCGCCAGAGCGCCGGCCAGGCTATGCTGCATGTCCATCATGCTTTGTTTGGCGAGCGGCAGGGCATCATCGCTGCGCTTCGCCAGGCGATTCAGCAACGTTTTTTGGGCAACGTCTCAAGCACGCATATCCCCGAAGCCTGGTTCTACTGGCCGATCACGGCGGGCGGCGCGGGCTTGACCCAGGCCAGCGCGCTGACTGCCGCCTATGCAGAAAGCCTGGCAAAACATCCCAGGCCGGCAGTACCCGAAGAGCGCTCGCCAGGCTGGCAGCGCCTGCGAGGCAGCGGCGAATGGTTTGTGTTTTATAACACGCTGCTGAACGAGGTCAGGTCCAAGGCGCCGGCGCCCAATCAGGTGATGGAAACGCTGGTCAAAGATTTTATCCAGCGCGGCTCCGAACTGAGCAGCGGCAAACAGAAAGACCTCTCCCCGTACTGGCGCTGGGTACTCTATATCTATGGCCCGCAGATTCTGGAGGCACTGGGCACCTTCCGCTTCCTCATCAGCGAACTGGTGCCCTTGCAACTCACCACGCGCAAGCACGCCCAGGAAGAGCAGGACGAAGCGGCCAGCGACGACGACATCCCCTTCTAGTATCGGTTGATGCTCCACCGGTTGCGCAGCGCTGGTGCTGCGCAACCAACTTCCCTAATGTTCGTTGAGTTGACCTCCCAGAGGTTGGGAAAAACCGATCATACAGGGCAGGCGCCTGCAGGGTCATTGGGCTGCTGTTGGTATCAACAGCAGCCGGGCCAAGCCTCTCTGCGCACAGAGGCAAACAGCTCTTACCGCCAAGGATGAGTCAGGATCACGATATGCAGCATAATCCGCACTACCCGGTGTACAGGGACGTGCCGGCTGACATAGGCGCGTACCGTAGAGTCACGAGAGAAGGTTTACAGCTATGGGCATTGCTACCCCGAAACGATCTGGACTGGTGCTGATCACCTCCGAGCCGTTTAATGCCGAAGCGCCACTCGGAGCGCTGCAAGTACCGATGACCCCAACCGACCAGCACTACGTGCGCGCTCATTTCCCGGTGCCTCAGCCCCCTGGGACGTTGACCATCGAGGGCCTGGTGAACCACCCTCTGCGGCTGACACTGGCCGACGTGCGCGCGTTGCCCGCCACCACGCTCAGCGTGACGCTGGAGTGCGCGGGCAATGGTCGCCTGGGTTTCCAGCCGTTCCCCAAGGGCGAACCCTGGGGATGGGGAGCCGTCAGCACGGCTGCCTGGACCGGCGTCCCGTTGCAGCGGCTGCTGACCCAGGCGCAGCCGCGGCCAGAAGGGCGCTTCCTCCTCTTTGAGGGCGCTGAACATGGCCCCTTTGAGGGCGGCCCAGATATCCGCTACACGCGCACGCTCACCCTCGCGGAGGTAGAGCGCCTGGGGACCGACATCTTGCTGGCGTATGAAATGAACGGGGAGCCGCTCTCCGTTGAACATGGCGCGCCCCTGCGTCTGATCGTGCCGGGGTGGTATGCGATGGCCTCGGTCAAATGGCTGGAGCGCATTCGCGTGATCCCCGATGCGTTCAGCGGCGAGTTCCAGACCCACTCCTACGTATATCACTGGCCGGATGGGACCAGCCAGCCGGTGACGACGATGCAGGTCCGAGCGCTCGTCACCGACCCGCTGCCGGGGCAGACCCTGGCGCGCGGGAAGCACACCATCCGGGGCCAGGCGTGGTCCGGCGCGGGGACGGTGACACGGGTCGAGGTGGGGATCGATGACGAGGACTCCTGGCGGCCAGCCCAGCTTGCCGCGCCGGTGAGTCCGCATGCCTGGCAAGCCTGGGCGTTGGAGTGGGATGCGACGGAGGCAGGTCGGCATCTCATCCGCGCACGGGCGAGCGATAGCGCTGGCGCTGTGCAGCCTGACCGCCCGGTCTGGAACAAGCTGGGCTACGGCAACAACGCTGTCCAGCCTCATCTGGTGGAGGTGCGTTAGTATCCTTGTACCGCCGCCGTCCCGGTGACCAGACGTTGAGCCGCCGGGACGGCAGCGGTACGAGGAGCAGCGGCGCTTCAAGCGGGTTTGATGTTACTCTCCAGCTTCTAGGGTTCGTTGAGTTCGCCCTGCCAGAGTTTGCGCATCTCCTGGGAGGTTTCGAGCAAGGCATCCAGCGTGCCCTCGGCTTCGAGCCGGCCATCCTTGAGGAGCAGGATCGTATCGGCCCGGCGCAGCACGGCGCGCCGGTGCGAGACCACCAGCGCGGTGCGTGATTGGGCGGCAAAAAGCCGCTCCCAGAGTACCTGCTCCGTTTCGACATCCAGCGCGCTGGACAGATCATCGCAGACCAGCAGTTCCGGGTCGCGCACCAGCATGCGCGCCGCTGCGGTCCGCTGCGCCTGCCCGCCGGAGAGTTTGACTCCGCGCGCGCCGATCAGCGTCTCTAGGCCCTGCTCCAACTGCGCGACATCCGGCTCCATCACCGCCAGATGCAGCGAGCCGGGCAGATCAACCGTTTCCTCCGGCACACCAAGCAGGATATTCTCCTTGAGCGAGGCGCTGAACAGATGTGGCGTCTGAGCCGTATAGGCGCTGCGCGGCGGCACAAAGAAGCTGGCCGGGTCTTCAACCAGCGCGCCATTCCAGCGAATCTGGCCTGCATCCTTTGGGAGCAGCCCCAGCAACACTTGCAGGAGCGTCGTCTTGCCCGCGCCAATGCGGCCCGTGATCACCGTCAGCGAGCCACGCTGCACACGGAGATCGATGGCTTCAACGCCACGCCCGGTATCGGGATAGTGATAGGCCAGGTTGGTCGCCTCCAGCATCTCCAGCGGTTGCTCCGCCCGTTGGGAAAGCCCAGCCAGGACTGGCAGCGGCCCCTTCAGATACAGTGGATACCTGGCAACCAGCGTTTGGGGTGGCGCGCCTTGCAGCAGCGCCACCAACCGATGGAACGACACCTGGCTCTGCGCCGTCTGAGCGATAAACGAGCTGACAATACGCACAAACTCGCCAATGCTGCCCAGGTAGGAAATAAACAAGGCCAGATCGCCGGGGCCAAGATGCGCGCCACGCACCGAGAGCGCGGCCAGCACCAGAATCAGCCCGGTGCCGATGCTTACCGTATTATCGGAGATCGAGTTGACCGTACTGGTCAGCACCGTTTCCCGCAGCATCGCCTTGCGCCGCCGCTCGTTGAGGGTGTCAAAGTGCGCCACCACATGCGGCTCGGCTCCTGCCACCTGAATCGCCTGCACCGCGCCGAAGATTTCGCCCAGCGCGCTGGTCAGGCTGCCGGTGGCCTCGCGGCTGACCTTGCGGTAGCGCTCCAGGCGCCGCTTCATCTGCTGAGTCAGCGCGGCAACCCCGGCCAGCGGCAGAAAGACCAGCAGTGTAATCTCGACGCTGATACGCAGTAGGATAACCAGCGCGGCAATCGTGAAGCAGGTCTGCGCAATCATCATCGTCGTCAGGCCAAACATATTGAAGATAGGATCGCTGGTATCGTCGCGGAAGCGGCTGATCGCCTCGCCCGGTGAGTTCGGCACGGCGCGGGCGCCTGGACGCTCCAGGATGCGCTGCAAGAGATTGCGCTGAAGCAGGCTTCTGACCGCGAAGGTATAGCGAATGACGACTTGCGCAGCGCTATAGCCAACACAGGCCCGAATCAGCGCCGCCAGCACCAGCAGGCCCAGCGGGGCCAGCAGCCCGACGCTCAGATGCGTCTGCCCAGGCAGCGCGTTGAAAAAGGCTTGCAGGATCAGGCCAAAGATCAGCCGCGCCGTGTAGAACACCAGTGCGCGCAGCGTCGCCATGCAAAAGGCCAGAGGCCGATAGCGAATCACGCGCCAGAGGAAGCCTGCCAGTGTCATACGCGCACCTCCTCGAAACCAGCGCGCAGCAGCGCGGCGAAACGCGAGGCCGGGTCAGCCGCCAGCGCCGCCCTGGAACCAGACTCGACCAGGCGCCCATCCTCGATCACCACAATCTCATCGGCGCGCTGGATGGTCGCCAGCCGGTGGGCAATCACGATGGCGGTGCGGCCCGCGAAGAGCGTTTCGATGGCGCGCTCCAGCCGGCGCTCCGTCGCCGGGTCCAGCCGGGAGGATGCCTCATCCAGAATGACCAGGCCAGGGTCAGTCAGCAAGACACGCACAAACGCCAGCAACTGCGCCTCGCCAGCAGAAAGGCCCGCGCCATCCGAGCCGATCAGCGTATCCAGCCCATCCGGCAGCAGGCGATACCATTCCGCCAGCCCGACGGCTTCCAGCGCGTCTAGAATGCGCGCATCGGCAATGGAGCGATTGAACAGGGTCAGGTTCTCTCGCAGCGTCGCGTGAAAAAGCTGTACCTCTTGTGTGACCATGCCGATGCGCCGGCGCAGATCGCGCAGCGCTGGCTGATGAACTGGCAGATCGCCTACACGCACCTCGCCGGCCTGCGGGTCATACAGCCGGAAGAGCAGACGCGCCAGCGTCGTCTTGCCACTGCCGGTCCGGCCCACCACGCCCAGCACCTTGCCTGGCTCAAGGCGAAAGCTCAGATCGTGCAGCACGGCCTCATCCTGCCCATAGCCAAACGAGACTCCGCGAAACTCTACTGAGAGCGCGCCCGGCGGAAGCGTGGCGCCGGCGCCATCTAATAAGGCAGATGTCGTGCGCAGCAATTGCTCGACCCGCCCAATGCAGGCTTCCGCCTGCTGCAAGTCCTGTAGCTCGGTCTGAATCTGCTGAAGCGGCTGCGAGAGCAGATCGGTATAGGCAAAGAGGACATAGACCGTGCCAACCGTAATCTCATGGATGCTCCAGAGATAGGCGCCCAGACCCATCGCCAGCGCGCTGCCACAGACAAACATCAGCAGCGTCACCTGTCCCATCGTCGCGGCGCCCATGTTCGACTTGCGATAGCTTGGCAGCCAGCCCCGCAGAAGCACGAAGAAGCGGCGCATCACATAGGCTGTCGCTCCGTTGGCGCGGATGTCTGCCGTCCCCGCCAGATGCTCGCCCAGAAAGCCATAAAATGTCGCGCTCATCTGGCGCGATTCGCCCCAGGCTGTTCCAGCCTGGCGGCGGAGCCTGAGCAGGACCAGGAAGGCCACGCCCGCAAAGGTGGTTATGATGACACCCACGCGCCAATCAATCAGAAAGAACAAGAGCAGCACAACCAGCAGCAGCAGCACGTTGCTGAGCAGATTGACGGTGAACTGTGAGAAGAAATTGGAGAGCGCGTCCACATCACCATCGATGCGCTCGATCAATTCGCCGGCGCTGCGCTCTTTGTGAAAGCCCAGGTCCAGCGCCAGGCAGTGCGCCACCAGATCGCGGCGCAG
>CAZFWN010000059.1:0-17237 GCA_964522745.1 uncultured Ktedonobacterales bacterium | reverse complement strand
CTTTGTGAAAGCCCAGGTCCAGCGCCAGGCAGTGCGCCACCAGATCGCGGCGCAGCTGGTTCGTCGCCGTCCAGGAAACATTTGTCACCAGCGCGCTGGATGCAATCGAGATGCCTTGATTGAGCAGGGCCAGGCCGATGAAGAGGACCCCGGCGGCCAGCAGCGCGCCTGAGGCACCGCCAGCCAGCGCAGTATCGATGAAATACTTGAGAATCTGCGGGTTAAGAAATTGATAGCCTATGCCCGCCAGCAGCAGGGCTGCCATCAGCAGCACCCGGCGCCATTGTGGTTTGAGGTAGGTCGCCAGCAATCCCAGGTAACGCTTGACCGGAAGATGCACGTCTTGCCCCCTTCAGGTGGACTTGAGCAGGATTGGAAACGAGCCTGTTCAAGCATACCTGAAAGGCGCGCAAAATACACCGGCTCTTTGGACGATGTGCGCCGCTTGACTTCTGATATATGATAGGGGTGGGAAGAGAAATCAGCGATCCCAGGCAGAAACGGGAAAATGCTCCTCAACGCCCCCATGTAGATGGGCGATATAGCGTTCGGCTGAGCGCCGGATGGCCTCCTTCGCATCGCCTATCGCCTGTTTCCAGCCTCCATACAACTGCTGGAACGCCAGCGGCTCAACCGCCGCGACGATCCGGCGCACCGTCTGCTCATCCAGTGGGATCATATTCGGATAGCTGTAGAGAAAGCTGACGAACCGCGCATCGCTGGCAACCTGCATGGTATCGCCGGTGAAGAGCGCGCCCTGGCCCTCCTGTGCCGCGCTCCAATGCAAGACGGTGCTGCCAGGGAAATGCCCACCACAGCGCACCAACGTCACTCCTGATAAAAGCTCCTGTGTCTCGCCCTCCCAAAAGCGGATCGCCGGGTCCGGGCGCATCACCCAGGGCTGATTCGCCCGATGCAGATAGATGGGCACATCCCCAAATGCCCGGCTCCACTCGATCATCGTCGTATAGAAGTGCGGATGCGAAATAGCTATCGCCGCGATGCCCCCAAGCTCCTGTATCCGCGCAATCGTCGCTGCATCCAAATAGGCCAGGCAATCCCAGAGTACATTGCCCTGGGGCGTTTGAATCAGGTGCGCGTGCTGCCCGATAGCAAACGACGGCGCGGTGACGATCTCAGTCAGCGCGGGCGCGAGCGCGTTAAATTGATTTTCATGGCGCCCCTGAAGCTGCTCCAACGTGGTCCAGCGCTGTCCGCCGGGAGGAATATATTGCCGATCATCCTCGCAGATTGGGCAGCGGGCGGGCGTCGTCTCGCTGGGTGGATATTGGGTGCCGCAGGTCTCACAAATAAAGCATTGTTGCTGCATGGTTTGCTCTCCCGATGGCTCAAAAGCGCCATATCTCTGCATATATCTTCCTAAAGTGTAGATTTCGCCCTTCATTGTGCCATGTATTCGTAGATGATTGCACCAAACCTGACTTCTCGTGCCGCTTCTTGCGCCACACCTACGAAGTTCCGCTGTGCCATCTCTTTCGTTCCCACTTTCTCCATCTGGCCCAAGCCCCTGGTCTCAATCTTGATGCACCTGCTGAAAAAGGGGTGACCATCGACCACCAGAAGGAATCTGGATGAACAAAAGGAGTTTTGGAGATGAAAGCCATCCACTTTGAGCAGTATGGTGATCCCACCCAGGTACTCGCGGTTCGGGAAGACCCGCTCCCCGAACCTGGGCCGGGGGAAGTACGTATTCGTATCCTGGCAAGTCCCATCAATCCATCTGACCTGTTGTTTGTGCGCGGACTTTACGCTGGGGTTCAGCCGAGCTTTCCATCACCAGTTGGGTTTGAGGGGGTTGGGATGGTTGATGCCATCGGGCCGCAGGTACACCGGCTTGCCCCTGGTCAGCGCGTAGCGGTCATCAACAGCAAGAAGGGGGGCAACTGGGCCGAATATACCGTGTTGCCCGCACACACCCTGATTCCATTGCCCGACGATATTTCTAATGAGCAAGCGGCATCTTTTCTCATCAACCCGGCCTCAGCCATCCTTATGCTCCGGCACGTGCTGGCTATCCCTCCCGGCGAATGGCTGCTCCAATCCGCCGCCGGGGGCGAACTGGGACGCATGATTATCAGACTGGCGAAACACGATGGCATCCGCACGGTCAATGTCGTGCGCCGCCGCTCCGCGGTGGCGGACCTGGAACGCCTGGGGGCCGACGCCGTTGTGGTGTCCACCGAGGGACCGATTGATGAGCAGGTCCGAAGGATCATCGGTCCTCAAGGCGTCAAGTACGCCATCGATCCGGTGGTGGGAGAAACCGGCACGCAGATATACCAGGCGCTCGGCGAGGAGGGCCACATGCTGGTCTATGGATCTCTCACGGGCGAGCCGATCCGGGTGGGAGCCGATCCCCGCTTTATTCTGGCTGGCCGCCGCATCCTGGAAGTCTTCTGGCTCGGCTATTGGCTGGAACGGCTGGACGAGGCCGCACAACGAGACCTGTTTGGGGAAATCGTGGCGCTTATGCGCCAGGGGGTGCTGGTGACCTCAGCGGCCCTCACCTTCTCCCTCGACGAGATTGACGCTGCCGTCAAGCAAGCGGAAGCGACGGGTAGACAGGGCAAGGTACTGCTCGTGCCTGCCGGGCGGTAGCAGAGGCTGGCCGGCTCAAACTCATCCTTGAGCAGAAAGCGTGAAATACAACACCAGAGCATAAAAGCGCCTTCCTCGCCAGCATCGCATAATGGCAAGGAAGGCGCTCTGAGGCAAGGTGAGGAAGCGTCTTTTAACAGTCTGACGGGTCACCTGGGAGCCGCTGGTTGATGTCCTGAACATTATATGTACAGCGATGGCCGCGCTGATCAACGGCCTGGGCAACGGAAAGAAAATAGCTATCGAACCCCTGGGGATTATCCATCGGGATGGTGGCAATGGTCACGATGATATTGCGATCACGGAAGACCAGTTGATAGGTTTGTTGATTCCCTACGGGAACCATTCCCTCCACTGCCTGCTCACCAACCTGCATCGTGACCTGGCTCTGGAAGAGCGTCAGATCGCGCTGAAAATATTGCTGCGCGTGCTGGAAGGTATCAAAGCGATCCGACAGCACCACAAATTTGAAGTGGCCGTTGCTGTCAAAAATCCGCTGGGCCGTGCCGGCAGCGCGCCCAAAGGTCAGCGCGTCGCCCATTTGATAGAAATCGCCCCTGGCGCCTTCATGCTGGAGATAATGATTGGCATCAATATTGTTCTGTGTGTCGGCGGTATCGCCGTTCTGCAAATCTCCATTCATCACCAGGAAGATATGCGCCATATAATAGGCCGTCGGCGTCGCGGTGGGCGAAGGGGTAGCCGTTGAGGTAGCCGATGGCTTGGCCGTCGTGGCGACGGTAACCGGGCCTCGTGCTGTCTTGAACCAGCCAGCCGAGGCACCATACGCCAGCAGCCCCCCGCCGCCAACGATCAGTACCAGCGCTATCGCTGCGATGAGCGCCGGCAGCGTTCGCCGGCGGCGAGCCGGCGGCGCGGGTGGTGCAAAGGGTGGGTTCGTTGGAGCGCCGGGCGCCTGATTGAAGCCAGTGAAAAACGTCGGCGGTGGCGACGTTACCCGCGACTGATCCAGCGCAGATGCCCAGTTGCCGGGCATCTGCGTCGCCGGCCCGCTGCCCGGCGGCGGTGCTGACGTAAACGCTGGCCCGGCAGGTGGATAGGTCGGCGGGCCAGCCGACGCCAACTGACCAGTGCTGCCAGGAATCGTCGGCAAGCTGCTCATTGCGCCCTGCTGTGCTGACCCTGGCGGCGGCGAAATCACCGTTGCAGGTGGCGCCTCCGGCAGCACGGGCGGCGGCGTGGGCCGCTGGCCGGGTACTGGCGTTGGTTGCTGGGCGGGCGGCGGTGCTGCCTGCGTCGCCAGGGTCTGGCCGCCGGTTGCCGCTTTCAACGCCTGCACCATCTCTATCGCTGATTGATAGCGCGCAGCCGGAGCCTTCGCCATCGCCTTGAGAATCACCGCCTCTACTGCTGGCGAGATCGCCGGATTAAAACTGCGCGGCGAGGGCGGTTGTTCTTGCGCGTGCTGCACTAGCAGCGCCATCGGGTTGAGGCCGGTAAAAGGCAGCCGGCCCGCCAACATTTGGTAGGCCATCACCCCCAGCGCGTAGATGTCCACGCGCTGATCGGCGCTCTGGCCCAGCACCATCTCCGGCGCGGCATACTCCGGGCTGCCAACGAAGGCGCCCATGCGCGTCAGAGCCGTCTCATTATTCTGTGTCACCCGCACAATGCCAAAGTCGGCCAGCAGCGCCCGCCCATCGCTGCTCATCAGAATATTGGCCGGCTTGACATCGCGGTGAATCAGGCCGCGCTCATGCGCGTGCTGGAGCGCGCTTGCCACCTGCTCCAGAATCGAGATGGCCTCGCCCAGTGGCAGCGCGCCGCGCCTTGCCAAATACTCGCGCAGCGTGCCGCCCGGCACCAACTGCATTACCAGATACATCAGGCCATCTTGCTCACCAACATCATAGACTGGCACAATATTTGGATGGCTCAGCTTGCCCGCTGCCCGCGCCTCGCGCTGAAAACGCTCAAGGTAGCCAGACTCCTGCGCCAGCGTAGCTGCCAATACTTTCACCGCCACCTGGCGGTCCAGGCCGGGATCACGAGCGCGATACACCTGGCCCATCCCGCCGGCGCCAAGCAGCGCCTCAAGATGATAGCGGCCAAGATTTCTCCCTATCAGATCTGCCATCAAAGACCTCCTACCCTCACCGCATCCCAGGTGAGCATGGATAGCAGCGCGCCGTATTCAATCTGCACGCACGCCTGCCATTCAATTATAACAGATGATCCCTCCCCTGGCGCTATGACTTTGGCAACAAGAAGAGCGCGTAACCGCTGACACTTTGCCTGCAAAGCAGATAAAAAAGAGACTGGACCGCTTTTTTGGTCCAGTCTCTTTACCGGCGTATATGATTCTTAGCCTTGGTGCGCTTGCCGGCGATGCCTCTCAAGCTGATTGATGGTAGTAAACTGCGCGCCGCAGTCCGGGCAGTTCATTCCGCCTACCGCCTCTTGCGCGATGGTCCACTTCGCGTTCTCAGCCGAGGCGTGCGCCTGACGATTATGCCGATCAAGCTCCTGGCGCGTCGAGAAGGTTGCGCTGCATGCCTGACAGACAAACTGGTTATCGGCCATCTGTTGCAATCACTCCTTTCCTGCTGCCAGCCCATCCCTGGGTATGCCGTCTCACCACGCGCTTCCAGGGGGGACTGGAACGGCGGCAGAAACAACCACACGCGGTCTGTTGCCGCCTCCGATAGAAGGCTTCCGCAGCAGATCGCGTGCCGTCCTTTATCCCACAGTCTGCTAGTTGCACATGGCCGGAGAACCTGCCACCGGCTTGAGTTGAGGCGTATACTGGCAGCGATGGCCGCGCTGATCGATGATTTGGGCCAACTGCGCAAACATGGCCTGGAAGTCCTGCGGCGTGCCCGTCTCGTTGCTGGCAAAGGTCACTACTATGTTGCTGTCCTGCATGATCAGCCGGTAGACCGCCTGATTGTCCATCACGCGCGCCAGCCCCGCCATCGCCTGTCCGCCTGCTGGCACTGCCGTTGTCTGCGACAGCAGCGAAAGCTCATATTGATAATACTGTTGGGCCTGCGCCGGCGTGGCAAAGCGATCTACCAGCACAACAAACTGAAATGCCCCCTGGTCATCGCGCACCACCGTTCCGGTGCCAAACGCCCGGCCAAAGCGGCTGGCCGCCCCGCTGCGATAGATGCTGCCGTTCTCTCCTTCAAACTTTGGATATTGCTCGTTGGAAATACTCATCTGCGCGCCCAGGTGATCGCCCTGCTGCAAATCATCCTGCTGAAGTACAAAGAAGTTCGCCATGTAATAGACGTTCTGCGGGAGAGGCGTCGCGGTGGCCGTCGCCGTTGGCGTCGGGGGCAGCGGCGGCACGGCATTGGCGGAGGTTGGCGGCGCGGCTGCCATATTGGGTTGCAGGTGCAGTCTGCTTATGGCGGCAAACGCCCCGCCCACCAGCACCAGCGCCAGCAGCACGCCGACCAGCGCGAGCAAGCGCCCATGACGCTTTGGCCGCGCTCCGCCGGCAAAGGCGCCATCCTCCATATCAATCGGGCCGGTGGCGCGCTGATGCCCCGCCATGAACGGCACGGTCAGCGAGTTGCTCTCCATCGTCGAGGGCCACGCGCTCCAGGATGGCGCGCCGCCTGCCGGTTGCCGGCCTCGCGGCGGACCTGAAGCCGCGCGCTTCGCGCCTGCCGGCCCGCTCGATGTGCGCGTCGAAGTCATCTGTGGTCCAGAAGCCTGCCCCACCGAAGCTGGCAGGCCCAACCAGTGGAGCGCCTCGGTCAGCGCCTGGGCAAACTCGGCGGCGCTTTGGAAGCGCCGCGCCGGGTCTTTCTCCAGCGCCTTCAGTATCAGCACCTCTACCGCTGGGGGAATCGTGGGATTCAGGCTGCGCGGCGCGGGCGGGGCTTCATGCACCTGCATCAGCGCGGTAGTGAAGTGATCATCGGAGCTAAAGGGCACGCGCCCGGTGAGCGCCTGGAACAAGACGATGCCCAGCGCGTAGACATCGGCCCGATGATCTACCGGCTCACCTCGCGCCTGCTCCGGCGACATATATTCTGCCGTGCCGATGCCCATACCCATCTGCGTCAGTGATGTTTCGCTCTCATCGGCCAGGGCACAGGCAATACCAAAATCGGCGAGCAAGACGCGCTCACCTGGCCCCAGCAGCACATTGGCCGGCTTGACATCTCGATGCACCAGCCCATGCGCGTGCGCTTCTTGCAGCGCCAGCGCCAGTTGATAGATGATCGACGCGGCTTCCCGCAGCGAACAGATGCCCTGCCTGACGATCCGATCCCGCAGCGTGCCGCCTTCGATCAGCGGCATGACCACGTAGGTCGCGCCGTCCTGCTCGCCAAAATCATAGATGGGGAGAATATTGGGATGGTCGAGCCGGGCCACATTGCGCGCCTCGCGCCGAAACCGCTCTAAAAAGCCAGGCTGCCGCGCCAGATCGACGGGCAGCACTTTTATCGCCACTTCTCGATCAAGTCGGGGATCGTGGGCGCGATACACTTCGGCCATGCCGCCCGCTCCCAGCAGGGAGAGCAGTTGATACGGGCCGAGCGTACCCAGTGCCAGATTGCTCATAGTGCCTCTTTCTGCTTCAGGCTGTACCACGCGCACATCGCAGAAAGTATAAAAGGCCCATCGGTCATTACACAAGAGTAGTAGTACCATCTGCCTAGAAACCGCTGAAGCCAGCGCCGGTCTGGTTGCCTTAGAGTGGTAGCATGGAAAGAAAAAGGGAATGACGATGACTACTGAGGAACTCTTAGCGCAGCTTGAGACGATGACCCACGCCGGGCGCGTGCGCGCCATGATCGACCTTGGCCGCCGCAGCGACACCGAGAGCCAGGCCATCCTTACGGAGCTTGCGCAGGGCGGCTTTTATGAGCGCTTTCTGGCGCTCTACTCCTGCTTTGGCAGCCAACAGCGTGAGCCGGTCTTGCGCGCCCTGGCCGACCCCTCGCGCATCTTGCGCGGGCTGGCGCTGCGACTGCTCCCCATCGTCTGCGACGAGGCGCAGCTAGCGGACGCGCTGGCGAACGCCCCGGCGCAGATGCGCCTACCCATCCTCTGGAAGCTGCGCCAGCGCCAGCAGCAGGCGATCATCGACCACATTCTTGAAACGCTGGCTGAGCAACAAGATGCACAGTTCTATCAATTGCTCCCATTTGGCTCGCCCGCGCTGCTCGCCCGGCATGCAGCGCAATTTCGCCAGGAGGCTAGAGGGGCCGATTGGAAGCGGCTGGCCCACTTCCATCCCGGCGCAGCGCTTGAACTGCTGCACCAGCGGGCCAGCGAGGCAAGCGCGTTCGACCAACGACTGGTCAACGAGGTCAACGCGCTGCTGCCAGCGCTTGTCCGTGCTGATGCTGGAGGAGCGCTGGCCCTGGTCACGACGCTGCGGCGCACAACGCCGCTTAAAGAAATCAAGCAAAGCAATCTCCAGATGCTGGTCAGGGCTGCGCCAAAAGAGATGGCCGAAGTGATCTGGGCCGAACGCAGCAAGATCAATGGGCCGTTCAGCGCGATTGTTCCCTGGCTGAGCAGCGAGCAAATCGTGACGCTGTATGACGAACGTGAAAGTATCATCGGCTGGCGCTTCATCTGGTCCCGCTACCTGACGCCAGAGCAGCGCGTGGCTGTCTATACCGCCGGCTGGAAGCAATTTGCTGAGGATGGAGAACTGCCCGACTCCATCGGAGCCTTGCTGCCCGGAGAGCGGCGCGCGCAAGAGGCGCGCAAGCACATGGCGCGCTTGCGATCTGACCTGGAGGAGCAACGCGAATATATCAAGTTTTTACCCTGGGACGAGGCGCTGGCCCTCCTTGAGCCATCGCTGCACGACTCCGATACAGAGCGGCGGCAAGAGAGCCTTCAGGCTGTGATCGAGGTGGTCAAGTACCAGCGGAGCCGTCTCCCCAATGCGCTGGCGCTGCTGCGCACCTATCGCGCCGAACATGACAGCGTGCGCCGCGCCTTCCTGGAGAGCCTGGGCGCATTGCCGCCGGTCATCTGGCTCGAGGAGCATCTGGCCGATCTGACCGAGATTATCCGGCATGGCTTGAACGATGTCGGCATCTCTCCAGAGACGTTACACGTCGTTACAAACTTGCTGCTCAAGCTCCTGCCCGTTCACCTGGAGTGGGCAGCCGCCCAGCTAACAACTGTGCTGCGCGAGCGGGGTCTGGCTGCGCCAAAAGGCAGAGGCAAAAATAGCTTTCCTGAGAGCCTCTCAGATGAGCAGGTACAACGCCTGCTGTCAGGGCTGCTGCCCATCCTCCAGACCTGGCTGGAACGGGAGAAAGAAGATGAGATACTCAAGGTGGTCGAGTGGTTTGCAGGATACAGGATCGCCTTCGAGCGCCTTTTACCACTGCTCACCGACGTTTTACAACACACGCACACGCGCCAGACGGCTGAAACGATCTTCGGCCTCATTGCCAGACAGCGTTTTCAGAGCTTCCATACGCTGATCCCCGCATTGCTTGAGGAAGACCGCAGTTGGATCACCTTCTCCAAGGTTTCCGCCTATCTCCACCGGCATCGGCAGGATTTGCTGCCTCCATTTTTAGCCTTCCAGCCCTACGCCGGGCGCTGGAACACCGGGCGCAAACGCTTTCTCTTGCCGCTTCCCAGGCGCTTTACCGCCTTGCCCGCGCAGCAAGAACGCTACGCCGATACCTTGCTGGAGATCATCAGCGACGAAGCGCAAGAAAGCCAGGTGCAAGCGCAGGCGGTGAAGCTGCTTTCTCATCTGCCCGCCATCTCCGCCACGCGCTTAACCGCCCTGGCGAGTGACTCGCGCCCGGTCGTGCGGACGACTGCGCTCTTTGGGCTTGGCCGTCTTGATACCGACCAGGGGCTGCCAACCTTGATCAAAGCCCTTCAGGATGCGCGCGCCCGCATTGCGGTGCATCCCTTGCGCTCGTTTTTAGTGCGCATGCCTCCCGCCCAGGCGCTGGCTATCATTCGCAGCATTCCAATGGAGCGGGTAACGGTTGCCAAAGAGCGCGTGCGCCTGACCGCTGAGATACAACGCTCAGAGGAGGCATATCAGGAATTGCTAGCCCTGGAGCAAAGCAACCTGCACCGTGATGTGCGCCTGGCACTGCTGCGGGCACTCGTCCGGTATCTTGATCGCCCGGCAACCTGGGTCATTCTGGAACAAGCGGCCCAATCAGCAACTATCGATATGGCGTCGGACGTGCTGCCAGGCAGAAATTCCCCGCTTCAGTTTCAGAAACGGGTGCAGGGCGAAGCAGCGACGATAGAGCAGCATCTGCTGCGCGTGGCAATGGTCCAGCTTGACCATCCTGATCGGGAAATGCGCAGAAGCGCAATGAGATACTGTTCCAGGTTTGAGTTTAAGGATTGGCAAGGTCTGCTTGTGCCGCGTCTGCTGGAATTCCTCTTTGCGCCCACAACAGATGAGTATGACGCTGCTGTGGAAGCTGTTTTCAGTGTGTTTGTCGAGAGCGAAATCCCGCTGATCATTCAAGCCGTTCGAGCTTTGCTCCCAAACCGACGGGTGCTGGATGAGCTTGAAGATGCGCTCGATGATAGCGACAAAGTAGATGACCCGCTGGTCGGCTCCCTGGTACGGGCGCTGCTTCCGGTTCTGGCTAAAGACCCGATGACCGTCATGCTGCGGGTCAAGCTGGCGTGCCGTTATTTGCCGCTGGACGACCTGGCCGCTTTTTTTCAGGCGCTCGCCGAGAACAACGAACTGCATGCTGAAGCGCTCATGGGGGCCTGCAACATTTTTGAAGGGTTGGCCTATCGAGCTTCTCAAGCTGAGGGGGCCACGCGGCTAGAGCGGCTGGAAGCAGCGCTTGCCGCGAGCCAGGATGAACGGCTGCGCCGTCTGGCGCTCGCCCTCTTGCGTGGGCACAACAGAAGAAATCGGGGATGGAACCAGCAGCGTCTGGCGCGTCTGCGCGCGTATCGGGCTGATCCATCGCTGCTGGTCGCTGCCGCCGCGCAGTTTACCTTGCCAAAAGAAGAGATGGAAAACGCGACGTTTGAAGACGAATAAAGAAATAGGGAGTTGGCATGACAAGGGAAGAACTCTTAGCGCAGTTTGAGACTATCACCCACGCCGGGCGCGTGCGCGTCATGATCGACCTTGGCCGCCGCAGCGATGCCGAAAGCCAGGCGCTCGTTGGGGAACTGGAACACGGCGACTTCTACGAACGCTTTATGGCACTCTATTCCTGCTTTGGCAGCCGCGACAGCGCCCATGCCTTGCGCGCCCTGGCCGACCCCTCGCGCATCATTCGCGGGCTGGCGCTGCGCCTGCTCCCGCTGCTCTGCGATGACACGCAGTTGCAGCAGGCGCTCCATGCCGCGCCTACGCAGGTCTATCAGCCGCTGCTTTGGAAACTGCACCAGCGCAAGCAGCAGGCGACAATTGATGCCTTTCTAGAGCGGCTAGCAGCCCAGGACAGCACGCAGCTTTGCCAGTTGTTGCCGTTTGGCTCGCCCGCGCTGGTGAACCGGCTGACCGAGCGTTTTCAGCAGCAGGCAACGCAGGGCGATTGGACGCGGCTGGCGCGCTTCCATCCCGCCATTGCGCTTGATTTGCTTCAGCAATGGGCAGAAGCCAGAACCGCCCAGGATAGCAAATTGGTGCAATATGTCAATCTACTGCTGCCTCTGCTCGTCCAGAGCGCCCCGGAGCGCGCCTTCGCGCTGGTGCAGACGCTCAGGCGCACCACGCCTCTCTCGCAACTACGCCTGCAATCTCTGGCGCAAGAACTACCCTCGGAGGTTGCTGATTTAGTGTTGGAGATGAAAGAGGGGGGCTGGCTCTCCATTTCATTTAATCAACTGGTAAACAAGCTCACCGTCACCCAAATCCTGGCACTGGAGAAGAAAAACACCTCGCTGATCGGCTGGTACTATGTCTGGTTTCAACATCTCTCTCCTGAGCAGCGGCTGGCCGTCTACAAAGCTGGCGAACGCCGCTTTCGCCACAAAGGGGCGCTGCCCAAGACGCTGGTGGAACGGCTGCCCCGCGCCCAGCGCGAGCAAGAGGCACGCAGGGCCGTCGCCCTGCCCAACCAGACGGTCACGCACCGGCTGGAATATGCCGGAATGCTGCCCTGGGAGGAGGCGTTCACCCAGCTTGAGCCATCGCTGCACGCTACTGAGACCGCCACGCGCCAGAAAGCCCTGGAGGCGCTGATTCAGGCGGCCAAATATCAGCGAAGCCATCTGGGCGAAGCGTTGACCACCCTGCGTGGCTATCGCACCGAACACGACCCGGTGCGCCGGGTCATCTTGCAGCAGTTGGCTACGCTTCCGCTGAGCGCCTGGCA
This sequence comes from uncultured Ktedonobacterales bacterium, assembly GCA_964522745.1. Taxonomy (GTDB): domain Bacteria; phylum Chloroflexota; class Ktedonobacteria; order Ktedonobacterales; family DATBGS01; genus DATBHW01. The sequence goes on along the minus strand of CAZFWN010000059.1, from coordinate 5,337 downwards.
GGAGGCGCATCTGGCCGATCTGGCGGAGATCATCCGGCATGGCTTGAATGATGTGGGACTCTCGCCAGAGACCCAGCAGGCCATCTTGACGCTGCTGCTCAAGCTCCTGCCCGCGCATCCAGCCTGGAGCGCCGCGCAACTGGCGACGGTGCTGCGCGAGCGCGGCCTGTCCTCAGCACGAACCGGAGCAAAAGTACAGCCTGCCAATCTCTCGGATGAGCAAGCGCAGCGACTGCTCGTGGCCTTGCTGCCCGTGCTGCGCACCTGGCAGGAGCAGGACAAAGAGACTGAAATCCTCCAGGTGGCGCGCTGGTTCGCCGCCTCCGAGCCGGCGTTTGATGCGGTGCTGCCCTTCCTGGTGGAAGTTTTGCAGCGCACTCGCTCCAGCCAGACGGCTGAAGCGATCCTGGCGCTGATTGCCCAACAGCGCTTTGAGCGCTTCGAGGCGTTGATCCCGGCGCTGCTTCAAGAAGACTCCGGCTGGATTACCTTCGCCAGCATCTCCAGCTACCTGCTGCGGCGTCGCCAGAACTTGCTGGCGCCCTTCCTGCGCCTCCAGCCCTATGCCGGGCGCTGGAGTACCGGGCGCAAGCGTTTTCTGCCGCCGCTGCCCAAACGCTTTGCCGGAGGCACCGCCAGGCAGCAAGAAGCCTATGCTGATGCCCTCATGGAGATCATCGGCGACGAAACGCAGGAAAGCCAGGCGATCACCCAGGCGGTGCAGACCTTGCCCCTGCTGCCGGCCATCGCGCCAGCGCGCCTGGCCGCGCTGGCGAGCGACCCGCGCTCCGTCGTGCGCACGACGGCCCTGTTCGCGCTGGGCCGGCTGGACACTGACCAGGGCTTGCCCACGCTGATTGAGGCGTTGCAAGATACCCGCGCCCGCATCGCCATCCCGGCCCTGCGCTCGTTCCTGCACAAGATGCCCCCGGCCCAGGCGCTTGGCATTATTCGCGGCATCCCGATGAACCGGGTGACGGTGGCGAAAGAGCGGGTGCGCCTGACCGGCGAGATTCCCTCTGAAGAGGCATATCGTGAACTGCTGGTCCTGGAGCGCCGCAAGCTGCACCGTGATGTACGCACGGTCCTCGTAAGTACCTTGTCAGCCTACGTAGACAGCCCAGCTACCTGGTCGATCCTGGAAGACGCAGCCAGATCACCAGATGCCGAGACAGCGTGGGCAGCACTGCCCACAGAGGTCTCCCCCAAGCAGTATTATGAACCAGTTCAGGGTGAAACACAGACGGTTGAGCAACACCTGCTCCGGCTCCTGGTTCTGCTCCTCAACCATCCTGAAGCGGTTGTTCGGCTGCGCACCATGCGATCTTCATGGCTCCCCGTTCGAGACCCGCAGCGCTTGCTCTTGTCCCGCCTGCTGGAGTTGCTGCGCGCACCCTCGCCTGTTGAATCTCAAGCAGCGGCGAGCGCCATCGTCAACATTTGTCGTGAAGGCGCTGGCCCGGTCATCGCTCAAACTGTGCGCGACCTCCTCCCAAACCGCAAGGTGCTGCTCACGCTGACCGGGGCATTCCAGCAAGTCACCCCTCAGACCAGGCAGCGGCTTTTGCCCATCATCCGCGCCATGCTTGAGGCGCTGGCTGCCGATCCCCTCACCGTCAGTCATCGGCTGCGGCTGGCCTGTATCTATCTGCCGGTGGAGGAACTGATCGCGCTCTTCCAGTCGCTCAGCGAGGACAACGCGCTGCATGCCGAAGCGCTGATGCGCGCCTGCCAGCAGGTCAAAGAGGCGCCGCATTTCGAGCTGGCGGATTGGGAAGCCTTCGAGGCTGCCTTTGCCACCAGCGCGGACGAGCGCTTGCGCCGGCTGGCCTTCGCCGCCCTGGAGGCGCAAAGCGCGAAGCAGGGAACCTGGGATGAGGCGCACAAAGCGCGGCTAGAAACCTATCGCGCCGACCCTTCCGCGCTGGTTGCCGCTGCCGCCGCTTTCACGCTGCCCAATGAGGACGGAGACGAAGATATGGATGATGACGACGAGTATCTAGGTGACGACTAAGGAAGGAAAGAACCATGCTGCGCGGCGAAAAAGTGATCTTGCGCGCCATCACGCGCGAGGACATTGCACGACGCTTTGAGTTTGATAACGATGTTGCCTTTCATACGCTGCTCAGTTCAGACCCCTGGGAACCGCGCCCACTGGCCCGGCTGGAGGCCGAGTTTGAGGAGCGCGTGCGCCAGGAGGACGGGGAGATCATCCGCTTCGCCATTGAAGCCGATGGGCAATACATCGGCCATTGCCTGTTGTACGAGTTCAATCAGATGGCGCGCCGCTGCGCGCTGGGCATCGGCATCGGCGATCCAGCCTATCAGGGCCGGGGCTATGGCCGCGATGCCCTGCGCGTCCTGCTGGACTATGCCTTCCGCCTGCGCAATCTGCGCAAAGTCTCGCTGACCGTCTCTGGCGACAATGAGCGCGCCATTCGCTCCTATCGCGCCTGCGGCTTCGTCGAGGAGGGGCGGCTGCGCCAGCACGACTGGAGCGCCGGCCAGTATATCGATGTAATCTGTATGAGCATCTTGCGCGACGAGTGGGAGGCGCAGCGCCAACCACAAGAAGCTGGCAAAGAATAGGAGCATGGGATATGGAGCTTCCAAGAGCGTTACGGACAGCGCTCGATGACGAACTGGCGTCGCTGTCTACGAAGAGGCTGGCGGCAGTAGCGGCTGATCTTTCCGAGCGCTATCGCACGGGCACGCCTTCCAGCGGAGGGACGTTTGCGCGCTCGCCAGAGGAGATCGCGGCCTACGCCGCTGTGCGGCTTCCGTCCACCTTTGCGGCGGTCTACGCCGCCCTGGCGCAGGTGCAAGATCGGCTGGCGACCTGGACCCCGCAGACGGTGCTGGACGCCGGCGCCGGCCCCGGCACGGCCTCCTGGGCAGCCGCTGCGCTCTGGCCCGATCTCCAGCGCGCCACGCTGCTTGAGCGCGAGGACGGAATGATCGCCCTTGGCAAACGGCTGGCGCCCGCTTCGCCGCTTCCCTCCATGCAGCAATCCAGATGGCTCAAGGCTGACCTGGCCGGAAGCTGGGAAGCGCCTGCCCATGATCTGGTGCTGGCCGCCTATGTCCTTGGAGAAGTGCCAGAAGCGCGGCGGGCAGCGCTCATTCAGAAGCTCTGGGAACATGCCAGCGGCACACTGGTGCTGATCGAGCCTGGCACACCAGCAGGATTCTCGCGTATCAGACAGGCGCGCGAGCAGCTTCTCGCCGCCGGGGCCAGCATGATCGCGCCCTGCCCACACGAGCGATCATGCCCGATGCAAGAGAACGATTGGTGCCATTTTGCCCAGCGGGTGGCGCGCTCGCGCTTGCATCGCCAGATCAAAGCCGGAGACCTCTCGTATGAAGATGAGAAGTTTTCCTATGTGGCTGTCTCCCGCCTGCAAGGAGCGGCCATTCACGGGAGGATTATTCGCCATCCGCGCATCCTGCCGGGACATATCAACTTCACGCTCTGCACCCCAGATGGCCTGACGAACACCACCGTGACGCGCAAGGACCGCGATCTCTTCCGCCAGGCGCGTGATCTTCATTGGGGAGACGTGATGCCAGCCTCCCCACACCCCAGCGCCGAATAAATTCGGCGCTAAGGGCGCCTGCGGGCGCCATCAAGTCCCTCAGGGACTTCCTGGCCGAAGGCCCGCAGCGCCGATTTGAATCGGCGAAAGGCTGCAAACAATAGCAAATGGGATGCGCTACGATTGGTTTTGCGCTATAATAGCTTTACATGACTTTAAGAAGCCAGTTGGCAGCGAGGTAATGCGCATGCGGATAACGATCAAGCGAGAGGAACCTGTCAACTGATGGACCCACTCTTTTGGATACTGGCTGGCGTCGTCAGCGTGTGTGTCATCGGCATTATCGTGCTGTGGCTGCTGGAACGCCAGGCCACGCGCCGGCTTGCTTCCGAGCAGACCGAAGAGTCGGCCAGGCTGAAAGCCATTGACCCGCGTGATGCTTTCGAGGAAATTGACACGCATCCCATTCCTGTCACACCATCACCAGCCACCCCTGAGGCCAGACGCCAGCAGCCGCCAGCGCGCCTGGGGCCAGCCTATGACATGACTCTCCCAGGCAATCAACAGGCCAGCTATGAGCGCGAGCGCGCAGCCAACGGCAACAGGAGCTATGCCCAGCCTCCGCCAGTGCAGCCTCCGGTGATCTCCAGGCCGGCCCCGCCGCGCGAGGGGCCTGCCCAGCCAGCGCCGGTGAGCATCGATCAGCTTGGCACCGGCCCGCTTGAACCGATGCCGCAGCCGCGAGCCGTCCCAGTCCCAGCAGCCGATGAACCGCCGGCAGCACTCGCTCCGGCGGCTCCAGCAGGAGAAGCCGTGCCCGCCGCAGCCACGCCTCAGGAGCAATTGCAGACCACGCCGGAACGCGCCACGCTGCGCGCCGCCGAACTGGCGCGCGAACGGCTCGCCCTGGAACAGATGCTAGAAGATAACGTGGCACGGCTAGATACACTGACGCGCAGCGCGGGCACGGCTGACGCTGACGATGCCAGCAGCGCCAGCAAGCTGCAAAGCGAGATTGCCCGCCAGCGCGAGCGCTTGCAGGAGTTGACCTTCCTGGAACAAAACTACCGGCAGATCGCCTCTGCTCTAAGCGACCAGCTTGCGCAGCAGCACAGATCGGCCTCGCCCGACACGCCCAGGGCGTTTGGCGTGCGGCGGCATTCGCTGGCCCGCGTGGACCCACCCGGCCAGCGTCAATCAACGCCCAACCATCAACCAGAATCGGAACCATAGTCTGAAGTGCGCACACCAAAATCTTCTCAACGACTGCTTGAGACCCCGCCCCACACGCTCTTACACGGCATGGCACGAGGATTTATCGCCCTGCGCCATCGCAACTTCCGGCTCTTCTGGTGCGGCCAGTTGATCTCGCTGATTGGCACCTGGATGCAAGGTCTCGGCCAGCAATGGCTGGTCTATGTGCTGACCGGCTCCGCGCTCAAACTGGGCATCGTCAGCGCCTTTCAATTCCTGCCGGTATTGCTCTTCTCGCTCTTTGGCGGCGTCGTGGTGGACCGCGTCCCCAAGCGCACGCTGATTATCTGCACGCAGATCGCCTCGCTGCTGCTGGCGCTCATCCTGGGCCTGCTCACCTGGGCGGGCGTGGTGCAAATCTGGCATGTTTATCTGTTGGCCTTCCTGCTGGGCACCGTCAATGCCTTCGACATGCCCGCGCGCCAGGCGTTTGTCGTCGAGATGGTCGGGCGCGAAGACCTGATGAACGCCATCGCGCTCAACTCCTCGATTTTCAACGGCTCGCGGGTGCTTGGTCCGGCAGTGGGCGCATTTATCATCGGCGCCG
>CAZFWN010000058.1:3060-26372 GCA_964522745.1 uncultured Ktedonobacterales bacterium | reverse complement strand
AAACGCGCATCACGATCAGAAACTCAATAGTGGGCGCCAGCGCGCAGAGCGCCGAGGCCAGCGTAAAGCCCAGCAGGCTGATCAGATAGACACGCAGCGTGCCAAAGCGCTTGGCGAGATAGGCAGTCGAGGCCAGCATTGCCGCCAACGCCAGCAGATAGCCGCTGACAATCCACTGCACCGTATCCAGCGAGGTATGTAACTGGCTGGCGATGTCGGGCAGCGCAACGTTCACGATGTTGGAATCAACCATTGACAGGAATGGCCCGGCCAGCAGGCCAGTTACCGCCAGCAGCGGCAACGCACGCGGGCGCGATGAGGTGATCGCTGCGGTCATTACTTTCCCTCCTCAATCAGTTGAGCAATCCAATCAAGTTCAAGCCGAAGCTGCTCCTGACGAAAGCGCAGAACGCTCAGCGGGTAGTGATTTTGTGCGTCATTGCGTTCGTTTTCCAGGAGCGCCTGGAACTGCTGCATCTGGTGCAGGTCTTGTTGCCGCGCCGCCTGTCGTGTCGTCAGGATAGCCCGGCGCGCGTCAGGATCGAGCAAATAAAAGAAGGCGACGCGGGTAAAGAACTCGCTGTCGTGGTTCGCCAGTTCAGGCGGGAACTCTTGCAGCATGGCCTGAAGCACTTCCTCGCCCCGGTCCGTAATGCGGTAGATATGCCGATCTGGCTTGCCAGCCTGGCGCTCGATCTCGCGGGTAATGGCACCCATCTCCTCAAATCGCCGCAGCGCCGGATACAACTGGTTGTTGTTCAGAGTGCTTCCCACGCTTTCCACCTGCCGCTTGAGTTCATAGCCGTGATAGGGCCGCTGTGTCAGATGCGCCAGAATCAGGATGTCGGTGTACATCTATCTACTCCTTTCCATAAGTTATCATAATCTATGTTATTAGTAACATAGATTATGATAACCGAATAATAGAAAATTGTCAAGAGCGGCCTGCGGACGAAGCACCTTGTCGAGAGTGGAAGCAGGTATAGTACAATGGAAAAGGGAAGCGGCAAAGCAAGGCAATGATCCCAGCAGAAAGATGGCATCTCAAGTGCAATGGAGCGTTTGAGAGAGGCTGGCGGTTTTATCTGCCGGCAAAGAAAGGCGGGTAAAAGTCGATGCAACTACCAGAGCAGGTCAACGCATCCAGCGGCATGGGCACAGAGCCGCGCTATTGGCCGATCAGCGCCTATGGGGTGATCGGCGATTGCCGCACGGCGGCGCTCGTCGGGCCAGACGGCTCGATTGATTGGTGCTGCCTGCCGCATTTTGATAGCCCGGCCATCTTCTGCCGGCTGCTGGATGCCGACAAGGGCGGCTTCTTCCGTGTCAGCCCGGTTGGCGGCGCGCATTCGTCGATGGCCTATCTGCCCGGAACCAATATCCTGGAGACGACCTTTGAGAGCAGCGCCGGGCGCCTGCAATTGCTGGACTATATGCCTATTCGCCAGCGCAGCGCAGAAGCGGGCGCGCATGTAAAGCAGTATGATGCGCATCTGGATGCGGGCTATGAGCGCGACCTGGGCAACGATGTCTCTGCCGCCCATCGCTTGCAGCGCCAGATCACCTGCCTGGAGGGCAGCGGTGAACTTGAGGTTGCCCTCAAGGCGACCTTTGACTATGCCCGTCAGGATGCAGAAATTGAGCGTCAGGCGATGAATGATGATGTTGCCGGCGCGCTGCTCTGGGCCGGCGAGCGCTATCTGGTGCTGGTTGTTTCTCTTTTTTCAAGAAAGAAGGCCCAACCAGTGCCGCTGACGCTGGAACAGAACGGCCAGACCCTGCGCCTGCGCGTGACCTTACAGGCGGGGGAGCGCCTGGTGGCCGCGCTCAACTATGCCCGCGATGAGGGCGAGGCGCGCGCGCTTTTGAGCCAACTGGCACACCAGCCGTTTGAGCGTGATCTGCAAGAAACGCAGAGCTACTGGAAAGAGTGGTCGGCGCGCCATCATTACAGCGGCCCGTATAAGCAGGCGGTCACGCGCTCGGCGCTGGCGCTCAAGCTGTGCATCTTTGAGCCGACGGGCGCGATTGTTGCCGCGCCAACGACCTCGCTGCCGGAGTGGGTCGGCGGCGTGCGCAACTGGGACTATCGCTATACCTGGCTGCGCGATTCGGCCTTCACGCTGGCCGCGCTGGGACAACTCGGCTACTACGAGGAGGCGCGCAACTACTTCCACTTCCTGCACGATCTGCATGTGCGGCAGGCTGACAAACTGCACATCATGTATAGTATTCGCGGCGAATCGGGCGACCATCTGGACGAGCAAACGCTCGATCATCTGGAGGGCTATCGCGGCTCCCGGCCTGTGCGTATCGGCAACGGCGCGGCCACCCAGCACCAGATGGATGTCTATGGCGAGGTGCTGGACGCTGCTTACAGCTATCTGCGCCACGAGGGTTTTCGCCACAATAACCACCTCACGCGGCCCGTCCGTGACCTGTGGACCTTTGCCTCGAAGGTCGCCGATTATGTGGTAGACCATTGGGGCGATCTGGATCGTGGCATCTGGGAGGTGCGCGGCGACCCGCAGGCATTTGTCTACTCGCGGGCGATGTGCTGGGTGGCGCTGGACCGCGCCTGCAAGCTGGCCCGGCACTATGGACATGGGCATCACGAGGACCGCTGGGCGAAGTGCCGCGATCAACTGCGCGCCGACATCCTGAATCATGGCTATAACGAGCAGCTTCAGAGCTTTATGCAGTCCTATGGCAGTGAGAACTTTGATGCTTCCAACCTGCGTATGCTGCTGGTGCGCTTTTTGCCGCCAGATGACCCCATGATGCGGTCAACGGTGGAGGCGACGGCAGCGGCGCTGGCCGGGCCGCAGGGCATCCTCTATCGCTATCGCGCCGCCGGGGCCGGCGCTGGCGCCGGGGCGACGGATGATGGCCTGCCCGGTCAGGAGGGAGCATTCCTGGCCTGCACTTCCTGGCTGATCGGCGATCTGTGCTATATGGGCCGCGTCGAGGAGGCCCGCGAGCGCTTCGAGCGGCTGCTCAACTTTGGCGGCCCGCTGGGCCTCTTTGCCGAAGAGGTCAACCCGGAAACCGGCGAGCATCTGGGCAACTATCCCCAGGCGTTTACGCATATCGGCTTGATTAACTGCGCGGTGGCCCTCCAGCACGCCCATGAAGGCAAACTCAGCGCCCATCCCGATATGCCAACGCACCATTGAAGCGTGAGCGGGGCGGGGTTGGGGGATCCGTAGCACCGCCTGTCGTTCCGGCCAACGGGGCGCCAGCTAGAAGCCTGCGGTACAGGTGGCAGCCGCCACTTTTGGGTGGAACTGCCAGAAACGATGGCCTTGTGATAGACTGTAGAGGAACAGAGGTTCTAAATTCTTCAGCACAGCAGCGCAAGAATTTGTAATGAGAAGGACTGCCAGATGGTCACGCTTGATTTGAAAACGCAGCTCAAGGAGTTTTATCAGTCACCAATAGATCGGGTTGTGCTGGTTGATGTGCCTGAGTGGCAATTCTTAATGATTGATGGAAAAGGTGATCCCAACACCTCCCAGGATTACAAGGATGCCGTTGAAGCGCTCTATAGCCTGGCCTATACGCTGAAGTTCGCGCTCAAGAAACGTCAGGGGATTGATTATCCTGTTCTGCCATTAGAGGGCCTTTGGTGGACGCCCGATCCAGCACAATTCAGCCTGGAGGCGAAAGATGACTGGCTCTGGACAATGCTGCTGATGCAGCCAGAATGTGTGACAAGCGAGCAAGTTGAAACAGGGCGCGAGGAGATGAAAAAGAAGAAACACCTTCCTGCGCTGGAGCAGGTGAGGCTGGAGCGTTTTCTTGAAGGGCGCGCCGCGCAGATTCTGCACCTTGGACCCTACGCAGCAGAAGCCCCAACCATTGCCAGGCTGCACGACTTTATCAAAAATAACGGCTATCAGATGCGTGGAAAGCATCACGAGATTTATCTGGGTGATTCGCGCCGGGCCGCGCCAGAGAAATTGCGCACGGTGATTCGCCAGCCCATCGAAGCGGCCAGATAGCCTACCTCAGCGCTGGCTGTTTTTCGATAAGAGTTGGTGTTATGAACCGTGTAGATCGATTGCTTGGGTATCTGCTGCTCTTTCAGGGCCGGGGCCGGCTGCGGGCGCAGGATTTTGCTGAGAAATTTGAGATCAGCGAGCGCACCGTCTATCGGGATATGCTGGCGCTGGGGGAAGTAGGCGTGCCCATCATCGCGGTGCCCGGCGAGGGCTACCGGCTGATGGAGGGCTATTATGTGCCGCCGATTATGTTCACCCAGGCGGAGGCGCGGGCGTTGTTTCTCGCAGTCTCGATGTTGACGGGCCTGGCGAAAAATGGTGAGACAAAACAGGCCGCGCAAGCTGCGCTGGAGAAAATTCGCGCCGTCTTGCCTCGCGCCACGCTGGGGCAGGTCGAGGCGTTGCAGGCGGTGCTGGGCTTTTACGCCATTGGCCGCCAGCCGCTGGACCTGGATGACGCCACCTTTACTGGCTTGCAGCAGGCTATCCACGAGCGGCGCGTCGTTCATCTGCGCTATCTTGCCCCGGCTGGCAACCAGATGACCGAGCGCGACGTTGAGCCGCTGCATCTGGCCTATATTGACAAAGCCTGGATTTTGCGCGCCTATTGCCGGCTGCGCCAGGATCAGCGCAACTTTCGTGTTGACCGCATCGAACACTTGACGCTCACACCAGAAACGTTTGTGCCCCGCGACCTGAAGCCACCTCGCCTTCCGCTGGAGGGCTGGCGCGTGGTGGCGCGCTTTGAGCAGGGCGCGGTACGCTGGGTACGCGAAGCCCAACATTTTGGATTGGTCGAGGTGCAAGAGGAGGAGGCAAACAAGGGCACGGTCATGGTCTATCAGGTCGCCTCCCTCGACCAGATTGTCGGCTGGTTGCTCAGTTGGGGCAGCCAGGTGGAAGTGCTGGAGCCGCCGGAACTGCGCGCTGAACTGGCGCAGACGGCGGCTCGCCTTCTCGAACGCTATCAATAGCTACTGAGCCGGCTTATAGACGCGCAGCAGATGCCCCTGTGGCGCTTGTATCACAAACGTTCGGCCAAATGGCCTATCGTTTGGCTCCTCAAGCATCTCCACGCCGCGCACTTTCCAGGCCGCGTAAGTGGCATCTACATCTTCTACAGCGAAGGCCACTTCAAATGGCTGCTCCCCCGGCAGGTCGTTTTCCTGAACCCCCAGAATGGCTCCGCCTTGCGCCTCGAACTGCGCCATCGTCGGCGAAGCCCCCTCCAGCGCGAAGCCCAGCGTATCCCGATAAAATGCGGTTGCCTCGGCAACGTCCTTCACAATAATCCCAACATAACCAATGTTCGTAAACATCTAATTTACCTCTTTTCTTCGGGTTCGGCCATCAGCATATCGGCATGACGATGGACTAATTTCCATTTGTCGCCTTCGCGGCGGAATACTTCTGTGGTGCGCAAGTTCATCGGAATGGCTTCTGCGCTTCCGCGCATTCGAGCCGTTGACCGCGTAAAACCTACCCAATAGGCGATGCCGTCGCTGGCCGCCATTTGCAGAACCTCGAAGCTGCTGTCGCTGCCCTGCTCGAATAGCGCGGCATCGTGTTCGTATCTCGAAGCCACCTCAGTTGCCCCTTGCTGGTGGCCTCCCCTTGGAGGGAAAAATGTCGCGGGGGAGACGCGGGCGACTATGCGACTGAGCGGCTCTGCATCGCCTTGCACATAGGCCAGTGATGCCTCCTCACGCCGTTTCATAAATTGCTCAAAATCGTGCAAATCATCATTCATCATTTTCCTCCTGATGAGAAAAAGTTCAGAACATGCCCCAGGTCCATCTGGGGCAATCTTTTCACGAGTTGGTCTGGTTCCAGCCATTGGGCGGCGCGTCGCGGTCATAGATAGTGATGGCGTAGCCATCCAGATCGACAAAGGTAAACTGTCGGCCAAAGCGCCCATCGGAAGGTGGTCTCAGGATGGTGATGCCGGCCTCGACCAGCGCGTCATGCACCACCTGGCTGTTCGCCGTCTTGAACCAGACGGCAGGCGCTCGGACGGGGCGAGGCATGCTCTCCAGGTCCACCCCCGGAGGCGGTTCGAGGACTGCGAAAGGGATGGGGTAGCTCAGAAACGCGACAGCCCCTTTTGAGCCGAAGTCTTCGGGATCGCGCCGGAAGCCAAGCAGGTTTGCATAGAAGTCTCCTGCCTTTTGTGCATCACGGACGAACAGACCGATAAAGGCGGGACCGCTGAGTTCAAAGTTCTTTGGCATAAGACGTTTTTCCTCCTGATATGTCTGAACAACGTGTTTTTGTTGACACTCAAAGCATACCAGGAGGCTCCTGACAACAGTATGTCAGGAGCCTCGTGAGTTTTCTCGGCGTCGATATTTCATAAAAGATCTTCGGCAAGGATGGAATACCTGAATGCCCAGGTGCGGTGTAAATTGTGCAGAGGGAACGCCAGCACTCTCAGAAAGGGGATTTGAAACCTATGCAACCAAGTGAGACAATGCCTGCTCCTACCCCATCGTCCACGCCGCGCCCCACACGCGAGCGCGTTGGGCTGAGCGTCTCTGGAGCGGACGCGGCAGCAGCGGTAGCCAACATCGTAGAGGCGGAGGCCGCCGGGGTGCGACAGGTCTGGATGACGCAGCCGCCTTCGGCGCCAGACACGCTGACCCTCTTTGCCGCCGCCGCAGCGCGAACGAGCAGCGTGCGGCTGGGAACGGCGATTGTGCCGACCTATCCGCGCCATCCGTTGGTCATGGCGCAGCAAGCCCTGGCCCTGGGCGATCTGGCTCCCCAGCGGCTGCGCTTAGGGGTTGGGCCAAGCCACCGCCCCACCATCGAGGGCGTCTATGGGCTGCCCATGCCAAGCCCACTGGAACACCTGCGCGAGTATGTGACCGTCCTGCGCGAAGCGCTCTGGCAGGGCCAGGTCGATCACAAGGGCAGCTTCTATACGGTCAAGACCAGCATGCCGCGCACCCCGCACACGCCCATCCTGATCTCGGCACTGCGCGAGGGCGCGTTCCATCTCGCCGGAGAGATAGCCGACGGCGCGATCTCCTGGCTGTGTCCTGTTCCGTACCTGCTCGAAAGAGCGCAGCCGGCCTTGCGGGCGGGCGCCGCGAAGCGGGGGCGCCCGGCGCCGCCGTTGGTGGCCCATATTCCGGTTGCGCTCGGCCAGGATCGCCAGGCCGTGCTGGCAGCGGCGCGCAAGCAGTTCGGTGTCTACGGACAGCTTCCCTTCTATGCCCAGATGTTCGCCAACGCCGGCTTTCCCGTCGCTTCCGATGGGAAGATGTCAGATGCCCTGCTCGACAGCCTGGTCGTCTCCGGCGATGAAAGCACCATCGCGCAGCGCCTGGCGGAACTGCTGACGAAGGGCCTGGATGAACTGCTGATCATGCCCATCGCAGTGTCCGATGCCTCCGGCGAGCAGACGCGCCTGGCGCGGCTTATTGGGCAGTTGTAGCCCAGGTTTCCTTTCATTGATAGCGCTGGCTCTCAGCCGGTAAGCTGCTGGCGCTCCCAGTGGAACAGAGCCTTCAGCCTGCTCGATATGCGAAGTAAGAAAAGACCCTGGCTATTCCAGCCAGGGTCAGAAGAATAGCAGAAAAAAAGGATTACTGAAGCGTTTGGATTTGAATCGTCCAGGCGGCTTCGCTCTGGACGTCAAGATACACCGTGCCCCCCTGATGCTCTTCCGTCTGGTCGCTAGTATTGCCTGATTTGCAGATGGTATTGATTGCGCCGGGATCGAGGTATGAGCCATCAGAATTGTCAACATCCACAATCAGGTTGTAGGAGCCAAAATAGGAGGAAGTGGGATCACATGACCAGGCGATTCGCCAGTCGCCTGGCACAGAAAATGTCTGCGTTTTCTTGTTGCCATTACCTTGGAAGGTTTGAATGGCGGTCCATTGAGGCGTGTGGGTTGGGGTAGCTGTAGGTGTTGGCGTATTGGTTGGGCGCGGCGTGGGTGATGGCCCAATGGTTGGTGTTGCCGTCGGTGTCGCTGTCGGGGCTGTAGATGCCTGTTGATTAGAAGTGCTGGTGTTGCCAGACGACTGAGAAGCCACAGCAGTGCCAAAGCCGCCAACGGCGCAGATGACCAGAATGATTACAAACCAGAGCGGTAAGGCAACCCTCCGTGTCAGGGCGTTTTGACGTGGAGGGTTGCCTCCCTGTGGCATCCCTCCTGGTGGTGGGGAGTATCCTTGCGGGCCGGGTGGTGGATAGAATCCAGGCGGTGGTACGACTGGGCCTGATGGGGGTGGGAATGGTCCAGATGGCTGAGGTGCCGGATAGATGGGGCCTGTTGGTGGGCGCCACGACTGATCTCCCGGTACGGTGTTCTCATCTGGAAGGGGTTGCTCTCCGGGCGGGGGCAGGCTTGTGTTCTCCATGAGAATCCTCCTCGGCAGGACGGTCCTATTTGCACTTCTTGCTCCGTCGCTTGCCAAGGATGATATATCACAAAATTGCTTAACCTGTCAATTAAAAATTATTAATAAAATAGTTTGTGTACACAAGGCAAACGATCAGATAGACGCTAATTAATCTACATTCGTGTGTTCTGGGAACAATTAACTTGTGTAATACCTGGCAGCCTATTTTCCTAAACTCATCCCCTGGCGAAAAATCTCGCCAGGGGATGAGTTTAGATATAATTCTATGCTCCGATAATATGCTGCATCCAGTCGGCTGCGGCGCGCACCTCCTCCAGGCCGAGCGTGTGGCCGCCGGGCTGCCAGGAGAGGCTGACCTGCGCGCCGGCGTGTTGCAGCAGCGCGGCCAGCTGCTCTGTTTGCTGCGTTGGCACCAGCGGGTCGAGCTGCCCGGCGCCGATGAAGATCGGCTTGCCGGAGAGATCGGGCGTGGTTTCTGGCACAAAGGGCAGCATGGGATGAAAGAGCGCCGCGCCGGCCAGCACCTCAGGGCGGCGCAGCAGCATACTGGCCGCGATGTTCGCGCCGTTGGAGAAGCCGGCGGCGATCACCTGCTGCCGGTCAAAGCCGTAGACCTCGGCGGCATGCTCGATAAAATCGGCCAGTTCTTGCGTGCGCCGGGCCAGGTCTTCCTGGTCAAGCACACCCTCGGCGATGCGCCGGAAGAAGCGCGGCATGCCATGCTCCAGCACCTTGCCGCGCGGGCTGAGCAGCGCCGCGCCCGGCGCGAGCATCTGGCCCAGCTTCAGCAAATCGTTCTCGTCGCCCCCGGTCCCGTGCAGCAAGAGCAGCGTGGGGGTCTGGCTCCCAGCCTGGGCCGGGAGCCAGCGATGAATAAAACCAAGATCGCTGGCTTCCATGAGTTACCTCGCTTCCTGTGCTGCTGGCAGGCGCAGCTTCGGCAGGATGTCTTCCAGTTTGGCGCGCTGCGGTTCCAGCCAGGGCGGCAGCTTGAGATGCGTGCCCAACTGCTCTGGCGTCTCGTCGGTGGCAAAGCCCGGCGGATCGGTGGCGATCTCAAACAGGATGCCATTTGGCTCGCGGAAATAGATCGAGTGGAAATACTGGCGATCCTGCACCGGCGTGACGTGCAGCCCGTGCTTGAGCAGGTCGCCGCGCCAGGCAAGCTGCTGCTCGTCGCTGGGCGTGCGCCAGGCGATATGATGCACCGTGCCGGCGGCGACGATGCCCTCCTCCAACTCTGGCGCGTTGAGCAGATCAACTCGCGCCAGGTCGGCGCCGCTGCCAATTTCATAGCGGTAGCGCTGGCCCTCCTGCTGCGTCAGTTGAAAGCCCATGCCGCCCGTCAGCAGCGCCGCCGTTTGCTCATAATCATCGACGGTCAGCGTCGCGCCGGCAAAGCCGCGAATGGCGTGTTCTGCCGCAACCGGCCCACCGCTCCAGCCTGGGCGCGCCTCGGCGCCTGGATGCGCGACCAGTTCCAGCGGCAGCCCGTCGGGGTCGGCCAGCGAGAGTACCTGCTCATCAAAGCGGTGCTGCGGCTGCGCTGTGCTGATGCCCTCGCTCAGCAGACGATCCTGCCAGTAGTCCAGCGAGCCTGTGGGGATGGAAAAGCTGATGGTCGTCACCTGGCCGGTGCCCTGGCGCCCGCGTGGCGCGCGCGGCCAGGGGAAGAAGGTCAGGATGGTGCCCGGATGGCCCGCTTCGTCACCAAAATAGAAGTGGTAAGTGCCGGGATCATCGAAGTTGACGGTCAGCTTGACCAGTCGCAGTCCCAGCATTCTGGTGTAGAAATCCAGATTGCGCTGCGGGTCGCTGGCGATGGCGGTGATGTGATGGATGCCCAGAATGCCCGAAATGCCTGGTGTGTTCTCCATCGTTTTCTCCTTCTTTGTTTAGAACTAAACTTTCAGGCCAAGAAAAAATGGTCAGACGTGACCATTTTCTAGATCATGGTGTGGTCCAGGATGCGCAGGAGCGCGAGCAATTGGTGCTGCTCCTCTGGCGAGAGGACGCCGAACCGCGCGGCGATCATGCGCTCCTGGGCCGGCACTGCGTCGTTGTAAAGCCGGCGGCCATCTTCGGTGAGAAAGAGATGATTGGCGCGGCCCGCCTGGCTGCGACGAATCAGCCCCCGGCGCTCCATCTTTTCTAGCAACTGGCAGATATTGCCCTTGGTGACGAGCAGCCGATCCGCCAGTTCCTGCTGAGTGATGCCCTCGTCGGCGCCCACTTGCGCCAGCACATCAAACTGCGCCACGCTCAAGTCCCAGGCGCGCAAATGCTCCGCCGAGGCGCGATCCACCTTTTGGAAGACCCGCGCCAGCCGCAGCCAGGCCAGCACCGCCGGCTTCTTCATCTCTTCATGGCTGCTCATCTCGTTCTTCATGTTCTAAGTTTAGCTCTAAACTTTGATTTTGTCAAGGACTCATCTCTTTATCTGAGCTACCAATTTCGCTTCCCGACGCTTGAGTCAGCGCTCCGCGACTTGCTCATTCCTCTGTGGGTGGATGTCCCCCTACCAAAGTAGGAGTGACAAATCAATCGTTGGCGCGATGTGGAAAGCCTGGCCTGGACTCTATACTTGCCCCATCAGGTGTACAGCGCTAGCGTACTCATTTGACCGCGCTCGCTGCCCTGCCGAGAGATCGGACTCGTAAAAAAGGAGACACCCCATGTCAACGCTCACTCACACATCAGAGGTTGCCCCCTCCTCATCGGCGCTCAAGCAGTGGATCACGCGCCATCCCGTCCTGGCCTATCTCATCCTGGCCTATACTGTATGCTGGACGATCTTCCTTGTCCCGCTGTTCTCCAAGGAGGGGATTGGCCTCCTGCCCTACCACATCCCGTCCTTCCTCCCCTTTGTGCTGCTGGCCTCCGTGTTCGGGCTGGCTGGCTCGGCCTTGACGGTGACGGCTGTGGTCGATGGTCGAGCCGGCGTCCGCGCGCTGGCGAGCCGCTGGGTGCGCTGGCGCGTGGGCATCCACTGGTATCTAATCGCCTGCTTCGGGCCGCTGGTCGTCACGCTGGCCGGGATCAGCGTCGTCTATGGCCTCTCTCCCATCGGGGCGCTGCCGCAGCAGGGGTCGGCGCTGATCGGGTATGGGGTCCAGGTAGTGGTGGTGGCCGCGCTGGTCAGCCTGTGGGAAGAGACCGGCTGGGGCGGCTTCATGTTTACCCGCTTGCAGCCGCGCTATGGCGCCCTGGTAGCCGCCCTCTTGGTCGCCCCCTGTATGGGCGGCATCCACCTCCCGCTGCTCTTCATCCCTGGCGCCGTGACGACGACCACGCTTACGCCGGGTCTGTTCCTCTTCGCCATTCTTGAGCTGTTGGTGCTGCTCTCGGTCCCCTTCCGGGTGTTCGCGGCCTGGGTCTACAACAACGCCAGGGGCAGCCTGCTCATTCTCGGGCTGTTGCACTCCTCCTTCGACGCCACGACGGGGGCGGTGCTGCTGCCCCTGCTCTTGCCCAAGGGCGTGGACACCACCGCCGAGTTGCTCGTCGCCTTCACCGTCGTGGCGATGCTGCTCGTCCTGCTCACCCGAGGCCGGCTCGCCTACAAGCCGATCCCCGACCTCCAACCCGTGCCATCTGCGCAGTCAACGAGCTTCAGTACACAGGAAGTGCGCTAAACTAGGAGCCAGGGAGAGGAAGCGTAGCGTACTCGTTCGTAACGTTTTCGTGACGGGCGCATGGTAGGATAGGGGCAAATGAAGCGCTTTGTGGTGTGTTTTCCCAAGGGAGAAGGAGAGAAGTGTGATGCTGCAACCTCATCATACCCTCGTCAGGCGTCTGCTGCTTGTAAGTCTGCTGCTTGCGCTGATCGCGCTAGCGCTCGGCGCGTGTGGGCAGAGTCAGCCCCCCACGACCATCGCTCAGCAGGAGCGAACGGTGAGCTATCCAGGCGTGGCTGGCGTGACACTGGCGGGTACGCTCCTCATTCCTACTCATCGATCAGGCCAGCGGGTGCCAGGCATCATCATCGTTGCCGGCAGCGGGCCAACTGATCGCAACGGCAACGATCCCAAGCTGGGGCTGATGACCAACCTCTACCAACAGATCGCTGATCAATTAGCCCAGCAAGGCATCGCCAGCCTGCGCTATGATAAGCGCGGGGTTGGGGCCAGCACCCAGGCGCCAAAGCCACGCAACCCTGCCCAGCCAACCGCGCAAGAACTCGCGGCGGTGCAGGACTTCCAGGCGTGGGATAACTATGTGGGCGATGCGCTGGCGACCTTGCGCTATCTGCAACAGCAGCCGGAGATCGATCCGGCGCGCACTGCCCCCATCGGCCACAGCGAAGGCGCCTATATCGTTGAGGAGCTTGCCAACCCCAGCCAGCAGTTGCCGCACCCGCCGGCGGCGCTGGTCGTCATCAGCGGGCCTGGGCGCCCTTATGATGTGGGCCTGCGCGAGCAAATCGACCATGCCCTGCAACGCGACCACGCCTCTGCTGACACGACAGCCTTTGTCTTGAGCCGCTATGATGCCATCGTGGCGGGCATCAAGCAGACCGGCCACGCGCCCGTGCAGCCGCTGCTTGAGATAGAAATCAACCCGCAGGTGCAGCTCGACATTAAAAGCCTGATGGCAAGCCTCTTCTCGGCCTACAATGATAAGTTCTGGCAGGGCGCCTTTAAGGTCAACCCGGTCCCGCTGATGCAGCAGTATGCCGGCCCGGTGCTGGTGCTTCAGGGCGCGAAAGATGTGCAGGTCTTCGCCAACGAAGATACGCCCCTGCTCGACGCGGCGCTGAAGAGCCGCCAGCCGGACGATCATAAGACGGTGATTGTGCCCGATGCCAGCCATAATATGAAGTTTGTCCAGGATCCCAACAAAGACCCTGGCACGGCTGGCCCTATCTTGCCGGAGGTTGCCAGCACGTTGCGCTCGTGGCTGGCGAAGAAGCTCAAGCCATAGCCGCCTTGTTCAGCAGGCCAGCGGCTTTCCAACCATCCGCCGATTAAAATCGGCGCTACGGGCCTTCGGCCACCATGTCCCTCCGGGACTTCCTGGCGCCGCAGGCGCCCCTAGCGCCGAATTCATTCGGCGGCGTCCTCGCCGGCGCGCCGAGACCCAATCTAAAAGTCAAACGTCATCAACCGCCTGCGCTCTTGACAGCATGTTCCATTTCGCGCTATGGTATTTGTATGGACGACCAAACAATGGCAAAACAAAAAAGAGCCTGGAAGCATCGGGGCGATAATCGAGAGCGTCTCATCGCTGCTGGCTATACCATCCTCGCGGAGAAGGGGGTTGAAGCCGCGACGGTGAAAGAGATTGCTCTGCTTGCTGATGTTTCTCCTGGGTTGTTTCATTACCACTTCAAGTCGAAGGATGAATTACTGCTGGCGGTGTTGTGGGAGGCGGGCAAACGATTTGCGCAGCAGTTGCGGCAGGATTTGCAGGCGGCGCTGGCGACCCAGGCGTTTCCAGCCGTTGCCCTGGTGAAGGCGCATGAGGTCGGCCATAAAGACCCGGCCTGGTATCGGCTGCGCTATGAACTCTTCGCGCTGGGGTTGCGCAAGCCGGAGTTTCTGCCGGCGGTGGGCGAGTACCTGGCGACCACGCGGCAGGGCATGGCGCGGACGATCCACGACCTCATGGGCATGGATGAGGCGCGGGCGCAGAACATCGCAATGGTCATGCTGGCCTGTGTGGATGGCCTGGCGCTGCAACAGCTTGCCCAGCCAGCGCTTGATCTGAGCGCTGCCTACGGCTTGGTGCAATCCTTGATTGAGGGTGAGGCTTCGGCCAAAGCGTAATTTTTTTGCCGTTCAATTTGGTTGGATGTACAAACAGATGGTGAAACTAGAAAGAGGTCATCTCATGGCAAAAACGTATCGGGTCTCGTTTGCTGTGCGCTTGAGCAATAAGATCGTTGAGCTGCTGCTGCGGGCTGGCGTGAATATCAGGCCCAAGGGGTCAATGCCAATGATCTTGCTGACCGTGCGCGGACGCAAGAGCGGCCAGCCGCGCACGACGCCGGTGGTGTTGGTGGAACAGGATGGACGGCGCCTGCTGATTGGCTCATTTGGGCAGGTCAACTGGGTGCGCAATCTGCGGGCGGCAGGCGAGGCCACGCTGACGCGCGGGCGGCGCTCGGAGGCGATCTCGGTAGTCGAGCTACCTCCAGAGCAGGCCGCGCCGCTGCTCAAAGGGATTCTGTCAACTGCCCCAGGCTTTATTCGCGCCTATTTCGATGTGACGCCGGACTCGCCGCTCGAAGCGTTTGAGCGCGAGGCGCCGCGCCATCCAGTGTTTCAGGTGCATGCAAAGGCAGGTGAAGGCCAGGTACGAAAAGAGGAGGCAGTTCGATAGGGCTGCTCGTAACGCTTTCGTAACGCGGAACTGGTATACTGCAAGAAAAGCAGTGTGTTGAATGGGAGGAGCCAGACGATGTCCCAGCCAGCGCTCTTATCAGCCGGCGCCAGCAGCACGCTCCATCCCCCTGCCGCCGACACGCGCCTGCGCGGGCGCTGGCTGGTGCTGGCGCGAGTGGGCACGATGGGGCTGGCGCTCGCATCGTGGGCGCTTTTTTTCGTCATGTTCCCAGCCATTATCTCCTTTCTGGAGACGCCCTGCCCAGATGGAAGCTGCCCGCTGACACCTGAACAGGCGCATACCCTTAGCGCGCTTGGGCTGACACTGGGCAACTATGCCGCCTACAGCACGGCGCTCAGCTTCATTTCTATAGCACCTGGGCTTATTGTGGCGGGGATTCTCTTCTGGCGCCGGTCTGATGATTGGATGGCGCTTCTGGTCGCCCTGGGGGCGGCGGACCCTTCAGGCGGCATTGTCGGCGCGACAGGCATCTGGCAGACACCTGCCTTTCTGCTGCATAGTTTCAACCTGATGGGGTTTTATCTGATTTTCTCGCTCTTTCCCACCGGGCGCCTGGTGCCGCGCTGGACGTACTGGTTCGTGATCGGCTGGATGATATTTAATATCATCCCGCTCTTCATTTCTCTAGACACTCTTCCTAACTGGCTGGTCGGCCCGCTGTATCTCGTCTTCTATGGCAATTTGTTGTTTAGCCAAATCTATCGCTACCGGCGTGTTTCTGGCCCAGTAGAGCGCCAGCAGACCAAGTGGGTCGTCTTTGGCCTTCTCGTTGTGCTGCTGGCGAACGTTGCCTACTGGCAGCCCTATGCCTTCATTCCAGCGCTCAGGGCGCCTGATTCGCTGTATGCACCCCTGGTCTACCCTATCTTCATCTTCATTACGGGTGCTATCCCGCTCTCTATTGGCGTGGCTATCCTGCGTTACCGGCTCTGGGACATTGACACGCTCATCAACAAGGCGCTGGTCTATGGCTTGCTGACGGCGTTGCTGGGCGCGCTCTACGCGGGCCTCATCATCGGGTTGGAGAGCCTGGTTGATGCTTCTCAGCCGGTGGTGATTGTTCTTTCGACCCTGGCGATTGCCTTGCTCTTCCTGCCCGCGCGCCGCCGGATTCAGGCGATCATTGATCGCCAGTTCTATCGCCGCAAGTATGATGCGGAGAAGACGCTGGCCGCCTTCAGCGCGACGCTGCGCCAGGAAGTGGACCTGGAGCAGATACGTGCGCAGTTGATCGGGGTGGTCACCGAGACCATGCAGCCCGCGCATGTCTCGCTCTGGCTGCGCCAGCCATCGCCGTCCGCCGAGCAATCACCACCCCCCCTGGAGCCACGCGACTAGAGCGCTGTTCATTGCCAGCAAGAGGGGCCGCAAACGCTCGCGGCCCCTCTTGCCTGCTGACCAATCCCCCGGCGCGCTGACCGATCAGCTAGTAGCCGTAGGTGTTCTCGAATGCGCTGGCGATCACCGAATAGCCGCTATCAGTTGCGTGAATGTCGTGGAAGAGGAAGTTGCAGATCCAGGTATAGTTGCAGGTGTTGGGGTCGGGAACCGTCGCGCCGCCAAAGGCCGTGAAGACATTGGCAACCGAGACGCCATAGCTGGCGGCGGCATTGGCGATGGCGGTGTTGATCTGCTGCACATAGGGGACTGAGTTCGGGCACTGGTTCTGATAGGGGTCGTAGTAGTTCATCAGCAGCAGATCGCCTGTGCCATGCAGCGCGCTTTTCAACTGGCCCAGGATGGTGCCCAGGTTGGTTTTCACCTTCGCCAGATCGCTGCTCCAGGTGCTGCTGACCGTGCAATTTGAGTTGTTGATGTCGGGCAGCAGATCGTTGGCGCCGATGTCCAGCGTGACGGGGCTGACCTGGCCGGCGTGGTTGTTGATGAAGCTGACCGCCGCCTGAAGCTGGGGCGTGAAGTAGAGATATTTTTTGAGATAGGCATAGGGGCAGCCGCCATTGATAAAGGTGCTGCTGGTCTCGCCGGGGCAGCCCATGTTGATCAACTGCTGGCTGTTGTGGTTCTTCAGGTTGCTGAAGAAATCATCAGCATAGCCATGACTCCAATCGAGATTGGGCTGATAGCCGAAGGCGAGCGAGTTGCCCAGCGAGAGATAATACTGTTTCGGGCCGACAAAGCTCTGGGCGTGCGCGTGGCTGCTGAAGGCCACCGAGGCCATCGTTGAGAGCAGCACCAGCGAGAAGACAAGCGCGATACGCCGCAGAGATAAGGGAGAAGCCAGAGACCGCAGGGACAAACCAGGGGATGTTGATGCCATGAAGAGTCCCTCCTGAGCGCGCTGAAATGCTGCGCGCAGCATGCTGGTGTGAGTTGCGCCGTTGCACTCTATACTTCACGCCGGGGGGCGTGGCAGCCGCTGTCATCAGGCGCCAAGGCGAGCGATGAGCCTGGTATGCGGAGGGATGGACCTCAGCGCCGGTGCTGAATAACCACAGGGAAAGCCAGTTGCGCGGGGATGAAGGGCAGCTATCCACTATTTAGATAACTGATTACTTGCAGTATGCCATACAAACTGCAATATTACCATGTTGCCAGCTAACAAACAGGAAAAAGTCAAAGGTTTGCCGATCTCGCGCGTCCTAACAATGACCAGGGAAGAACGACAGGTTTCAGGAGGCTTGTGGATGGATCAGCTCGCGTACCAGATCGATGGCGCCCTCGCCGCCGATGACGCGCCGCTTGGGGAACTGGTGCAACGGGCGCAGGATGGCGATCACGCTGTCGGTCTTAACCTATCTCTACATCAGCCCTGGGAATGCGCAGCATGTGCTGCTCATCGATAACATTGATTGCCCAGCGGGCCAGGCAGCAGCGGCTACCTCCCTTCTCTAGCCTATCCGCTGGGCCGGCGTGCAGCATGGTGTATTTCAGCAGCACTGGTGGAGAGAGTTGGGCGCCGGTCAATTTCCCCGCATCTGTCAGCCCTCCCAATCTCACTATGAGGGGCATCGTTGCTCAGGAAAATCGGCTCTACGCGCTTCTGTTCGTGGGGCGCGGGAATCCCGCGAGCCATCTGGTGATGAGCCGCGATGATGGCGCCACCTGGCAATTTGCCGACCAGGGGCTGGTAGTTGGGCAGCAGTGTGTCCTGAGTGTGGCCGTGCCCCTCACCGGGGCCACGCTTTTTGCCACGACATTGAGCGATTGCAACGTGCAAATTAGCCCCACAGACCCCGTCCAGGTCTGGCGCAGCGATAACGCGGGCGCGCAGTGGATGCCGGTGAGCAGCCTCGAAGTCAACTCCCGGCTAGTGGCTGTGAATGTCAGCGGCCAGGCGCAGCCGGTACTCATCTACCTTGGCTCCCACGCGGATCTGCACGCGATGGACTTCAGCCTTGACAGCGGGAAGACCTGGCAGCCGATTCCCTCGATAGCGGATCAGGGGCTTAGCCAGGGCCAGATTGGAATGCTGCCTGATGGGTCCATGCTGGTGCATTCAATCGGCGGCTTCTATGCCTGGAAGGCCGGTGAATCAAGCTGGCACAAGGTAGCGCCAGCGCTCGCCGGGTCAGTTCTCACAGCGCTCGTCGTTTCCGATACAGCCAGCGGCAAAGAGACGTTGTATGTGGAGGTGCAGCCCAAAGGGGGGAACACCTATAGCTTCTACAGCGTCGATCTCGCCTAACGCAGAGGAGCGAGAGAACGCAGCCAGCAGCACCGGCATGCCGGTGCTGCTGGCTGTTTGATTAAGGGATTGTTATGGCCTCTCACCATCGGCGCGGCTCCTTGTTTGTCACTCCTGCGATGCGATACAATGTGTGTAATAACCTCTTCATCTATTGTGGCATCGGGAGGTGGGGATTCCATGAGAACACCCATCATTGCAGGCAACTGGAAGATGAACTATAGCCCGACGGAGGCCGAGGAGTTTGTGGCCGGCATTCTGCCAGGGCTGCACGAAATTCACGAGGTGGAGCGTGTGCTGTGTCCGCCCGCCGTCTCGCTCACTACCGTCTATAGCGCGATTGTCGGCAGCGAGGTGAAGCTGGGCGCGCAGAATATGTACTATGAGCCGAAGGGCGCCTACACCGGCGAGATTGCTCCAACCATGCTCCAGGGTCTCTGCGAGTATGTCATCCTGGGCCATTCGGAGCGGCGCGGCTATTTCGGCGAGACGGACGCGCTGGTGAACAAGAAGGTGCGTGCCGCGCTGGAGTATCGCCTGAAGCCGATTGTCTGCGTGGGCGAGCGGCTGGAGCAGCGCGAGGCGGGCGAGACGGAGCAGTTGATTACCACGCAGGTGCATGGCAGCCTGGGTGGGCTGCCGGCTGAGCGCGTTCCTGAGATCGTGGTGGCCTATGAGCCAATCTGGGCCATTGGCACGGGCAAGGCGGCGACGGCCCAGGATGCCGTAACGGTCATTCAATTGATTCGCTCGCTGCTGGCCGGTCTCTATGGCGAAGAGGCCGCGCAGGCGGTGCGGGTGCAGTACGGCGGCAGCGTGACGGCGGCTAATATCACTGAGTTCGTCTCGCAGCCAGACATCGATGGCGCGCTGGTCGGCGGCGCCTCGCTTAAACCAGAGTTTGTGGATATTGTGCGCGCAACGGCTGATGCCAGAATGCACTCCTCATGAGCAACATTTACAACGACATTCAATCCGCCCTGAACCGGGGCGAGCAGGTGGCAGTGGTCACCGTTGTCAAGACGGCTGGCTCCTCGCCACGCCCGGCAGGCACCAAAATGCTGGTGCATGCAGATGGACAGGTGACGGGCACGCTGGGCGGCACGCTGCTGGATAATCGCGCCGCGCAGGATGGGCTGGCAACGCTCAAGGATGGCCTCCCGCGCGCCGCGCTCTATCATATCGACGCCGACACTGGCGAAACGTCGGGCAGTTGCGGCGGGACGATGGAGGTGTTTGTGGAGGTGGTGCGCCCGGAGCAGCGGCTCTTCCTGGTGGGTGGTGGCTATGTGGCGCAAGCGCTGGCGCGCATTGCCGCGCATCTGGATTTCCGCCTGCTGGTGATCGATGATCGCCGCGATCTGGTCAATCCGCAGACCTTCCCCGAAGGGACGCAGCTTCATTTCGGCGATATTGCCCATCTGGTTGGCGAACTCCAGCCCGATGCTTCTACCTGGATCGTGGTGGTCACACGCGGGCACAACCTGGATAAGGAGGCACTGCGCGTGGCGCTGCAATCGCCAGCACCCTATGTAGGCATGATTGGCAGCCCTGGCAAGGTGCGGCGCATCTTCCGCGAACTGCTGGAAGAGGGCATTCCCCGCGAGCGGCTGGAGCAGGCGCACGCGCCAATTGGTCTGGACCTGGGCGCGGAGACGCCCGATGAGATCGCGCTCTCCATCGCCGCCGAGATGCTGCTTATGCGGCGCGGCGGCACGGGCCAGCCTTTGCGCCAGGTACACAACATGCTGGAAAAAGTCGAAGCGAAAGTAGAGTAGAAGCGCTCCGCAGCGTCAACCACCGTGCTGGCGAACGAAGCGTGCCGGCCCCCAGCTGACAGGCTGGGGGCCGGCACGCCAGATACAAGGCGATGGTGATGCTACCTGAGCGCCGCCTGGGCGGGCTGCGAAAACTCCGCGAGGATGGGCGTGACCAGCCGCGCAAAGTCCGCGTACTTGAGGCTCATCGTTTCGGTATGCGTCCCTACGGGGAAGGTGATGGTGTCGTCTTCGGCCAGGCGCTTATCCACATAGACCGGAAGCTGATACAAATTGCCAAAGGGCGGCATGGCCCCCACGTCGCAATCTGGAAAGGCGACGCCGAGTTCGATTTCGTCGGCCAGCCGGACCTCCCTGGCCCCCAGCGCCGACGCGACGCGGGTGAAATCGACCCGATAGGGGGCAGGCAAGACCAGCATGGTCTGCTTGCCATCGGCGAAAACGATCACCACTTTGGCAACCTGCTTGCCAGGGATATGCTCCCTGGCGGCAATATCCTGGGCCGTGAAGGCGACCGGGTGCTGCTGCACCTGAAAGGGAATCTGCTCCTGGTGGAGATAGCTCTCCAACTTCTCTTTGCATGGCATGGCGCGCCTCCTTTCTTCTTTGACCAATCAGCTACCTGCCCAGCCCGCAGAACGCGGGCCAGCACGGCCCAGATTCAAAGGGAGATGCCCCGGCGCTAGCTCTGGGCGACGCTCCAGGCGCCATTGAGGTAGTGGAGGATGATTGGTACATTGAGGAGTGTGTAGCCGGAACTGCTCTTCACGGTGCGACTGCCAACCGCCCAGCCTTCAGTAGGCGAGACCATCGAGATGTCGGAGATACTGTAGGAACTGGTATTCTTGATGATGGGC
The DNA here is from genome assembly GCA_964522745.1 of uncultured Ktedonobacterales bacterium. GTDB lineage: Bacteria > Chloroflexota > Ktedonobacteria > Ktedonobacterales > DATBGS01 > DATBHW01. Next base: position 5,363 of record CAZFWN010000058.1, on the reverse strand, counting down.
AGGCTCACCAGACCCCATTGGACGCCGTTGTAATGGAGCAACGTAGAAGAGAAGACATTCTGGTCTTTGGGAAAGAAGAGCAACCAGCCATCATTGGCTGAGCGCATGGAAACCCGGTGCAGGCCCTCAATCTTGCTGGTCTGGACATGCAGGCTTGCGGTTGCCTCGATCCATTGGCCGCCTGTATAGCGCAGCAGCAGCGGGGCGGTTGCGCCATTGACAACACTCCCATTGGGGGAGTTTGGGTCCGGCACAAGGTTCTCAGTGGTGGTTGCTCCAGCGATCCAGCCATCGCTGGCCGAGAGCAGCGAGACAGAAGACAGGCGCGCGTTTGAGATGGGGCGCTGTACCTCCCAGCGCCCGCCGCTATAGTGCAGAATGATGCTGCTGGGCGAGACATCTTGTGGTAAGGGGAGAATAGGTGTTGGAGAGGGAGGCATCTCTATTACAGGAGTCACTATCGCCACAGCCCACCCTTCGGTGGCTGAGATCATCGAAATACCAGTCACTTGAACTGCGTTTTTCTGTGTAAGATCGCTCAAGCTGGTGGGCAGCGAATCCTCTTTCCAGGTCTGGCCGTCATAATGCCAGATGCCGCTGTGAGCAGCGGCCTGTGGGCCAAGGGGGAGGACTGACCCAATGATCCAGCCATCGCTGGGCGAGAGCATCTGCACCTGCCCCAATATCTCCGCCCGGATGGTTTGTGCGGGCATTTGTTTCCAGGTGTGCCCGTCGTAGTGGAGCAGCAGCAGCCTGTCTTGCGTCTGGGAGTAGAGATTTTCCCCAATGGCCCAGCCGTCGGTTGGCGAGTCCATTGAGATGCTGGTCAGCCGACCATGCAAGGGAAGCTGGACAGGCGACCAGGCGCCATTGAGATAGTGCCAGAGCAGCACATCCTCAGAGAGCGAGTCAGGATTGCTGCTGTGATTGTAATCGGCGAGATACGTGCCTCCAACGGCCCAGCCTTCGGTGGGCGAGACCATCGAGATGTCGGCCAATCCGCTGTCAGAGATGTGCTGCGAGGGCGGCAGGGCCGGCGTTGCCTTTCCTGCTGCTCCACCTGGAGTGTGCCCACGCGCCAGCAAAGCAGCCCCCACCAGGACGACGATCAGCACCGTCGCGGCCAGCGCCGAGAGGCCGCGCACGAAACGGCGTGACCGGCTGTGTCGCGCGGCGGGCAGGACTGGCCTGGCGGATACTCGTGTCGGCGCGGCAGATACGACGTGGTTGGAGCTATCTGTCAGGAGGTCTAGTATATCCTGTTTTGAGACGAGCGGCGAGGCTTCCGGGTGTGGCGCGAAGCTGCGTGACCAGGCGGCCTCTACACGATCATAGAGCGCGAGTTCGGCGCGGCAGGCGGCGCAGGTCGCCAGATGCGCGCGCAGGGTGGCGGCGTCGCGCTCGTCAAGCAGGTTGTGGCCGGCCAGCGGCAGGAGCGAGGCAATATCGGCACAGGTGGCGAGGGTACTCTGGGGATGCTGACTCATGGATGTTCCCTCTCTTCTTGGGGATGCTGCGCGAGATAAACGTCACGCAGGCGTTGTTTTGCGCGGGCGAAGCGTTTGGCAACAGCCTGGGGCGAGGCGCCAATGATCTGCCCGACCTCGGCTGCGGTGAATTGGTGGATGATGATGAGCGAAAGGCAGGCCGCATCGGTTGGGGCGAGCTTTGCCAGGGCTGCGCGCACGTCTTGCTCTTCGACAAACTCTTCTTCAAACGAAATGGGCAGGGAGACGCTTTCTAATGGCAGCCAGCGGATGATGCGGCGTCGGCGCAAGGCAGAGATGGCGCGGTTATAGCCAACGCGAAAAAGCCAGCGGCGGATGTCTGTTTCGGCGCGGCTCTCGCCGACAAACGGAGGATCACCGCGCTGCGCGGCCCGGCAGGCTTCATAGCAGGCATCTTGCACCAGATCGCTCGCCTGCTCGCTGTCGCCGACGATCCCGCGCAAGAAGCTGTGGAGCGCCCATTGAGAACGCTCCAGGACGGCGGCAACCTGCTCCAGCGAACACTGAAGCCTGGTGCCGGGCAAATCGGATAGGGTCAAGATGGCCCCCTTTCATATCGACGCGTCTATGAACTCAACGCGCAAGTGGGGGCGAAATTGGACAGCCCCTTCGCCGATTTTAATCGGCGCTAGGGGCGCCGCAGGCGCCATCAAGTCCTGTAGGGACTTCGTGGCCGCAGGTCCGTAGCGCCGAATGAATTCGGCGAAGGGCTGTTTTATTTGCTGCTCTCCACCGAAATAGTGAAATCGGTGCTGTGCGTGTCCTGGTTGTGCTGGCTCAGCGTGATGGTGGCGA
>CAZFWN010000058.1:1289-2960 GCA_964522745.1 uncultured Ktedonobacterales bacterium | reverse complement strand
GTGAAATCGGTGCTGTGCGTGTCCTGGTTGTGCTGGCTCAGCGTGATGGTGGCGAAGCGCTGGCCTTTGAAATAGGTTTGCACGACTGCCTGTGGCCCTTCTGGACTCTGGTTGAGGAAGGTCCAGCCTTTATTGCCCATCTGCGTCTTAAAGAATGTCTCGACGGTTTGCAGGTCGTTGTGGACCAGATAGGCGCAGCCGACGGTGGCGCCGGAGGTACTCACCGGGCCAACCAGCGTAGACCCATTGGGGATGACAACATCGCTGAGCTGCCCGCTGCACGCCGCCGGCGGCGTAGCGGTGGCAGACGGCGTGCCGGCGGGCACGGACGTGCCGCTGGCCTGGACAACCGGCGTCTTGTGCGGGGTCTTGGTCGCGCCAGGCTTCTGCCCGTTGCCCTGGGGCGTTGACGAACAACCAACGAGCAGCGCGAGACAGAGCAGCGCCAGCAGGCCAGCGAGAATCCAGAGGCGCGAGGCAGGTTGTGACATGGTTTCCTCCTTTTGCAATCTCATCTATTATACCGCACGCTGTCCAGCGGTCTGTCCTTTTGGCCGGTGTCGCCCGTGCCGAAGGGTGCTAGAATCTCAAGAGAACATTTTTTCGATGGATGAAGGAGTCTTGAATGTCCCTGTCGCCGGCGCGCGGCTGGCGTGGCCGGCTGCGCTGGATGCGCTTTAACCGCAGCATCTGGATTCTGCTTTTCTTTACCCTGGGCAAAGGCTTTCAAATCAGCATTGGGGCCGTTACCATCAATCTGTATGTCTACAGCCTGGGCTATAAAGAGGATTTTGTCGGGCTGTTTGCCGGTATGTCGGCTATCTCCGCGCTGCTGATGGCGATCCCCGCTGGCATGATCTCAGACCGCCTGGGGCGCAGGCCGGTGATGCTCATCAGTGGCCTGATTACTCCGTTCACGTTGGTGGCGATAGCCTTCAGCACCTCGGTGCCGGCGCTGCTGATCTCCGCCTTCCTCAACGGTATCTTTGCCTCGTTTTATTGGGTCACGACGGTGCCGATGCTGGCGGAAAGCGTCGGTGAAGATGAGCGCGTGGGCGTGCTGGCGCTCAACAGCTTCCTGCTGCTGGGCGTGGGCGCGCTGGGCAGCCTGATCGGTGGCTTTGTGCCAGAGGTCGCCTCGCTGCTCGTCCATCAGCCAGCAACGCATCCGCTGCCGTTGCGCCTGGGCGTGTTGTCAGCGGCGATCATCGTTTCCTTCGCGGCCATCCCGCTCTTCTGGCTGCGCCCGGTGAAGTATCAAGCGCCACAGAAGCCACAGATGCAGCCGGGCGGGATTATCTCGACAGGCGCCCAGAGGAACGTGAAGCCGGGCGCGCCGGCGCGCTCACTGGCGCTGCTCTTTGCCATGCTGCTGGTGCCCGACGCGCTGATTACCTTTGGCGAGGGCATGGTGGTGGGCCTGATGCAGTTGTTCTTTTTCCTCAAGTTTGGCCTGCAACCAGGGACGCTGGGTGGCCTCTTCACCGTTGCCGGCCTGCTGGGCGGGCTGGCGGGCCTGGGCGCGCCGCTGCTGGTGCGGCGCTGGGGCAAGCTGCGCACAGCCACCAGCCTGCAACTGGCGACGGCGCCGGCCATGCTGATTACCGGCTTTGCGCCCTGGCTGCCGCTGGCCGCCGGCGCGGAATATACGCGCGCGATGCTGCGCGCCTT
>CAZFWN010000058.1:0-1189 GCA_964522745.1 uncultured Ktedonobacterales bacterium | reverse complement strand
GCTGAGCTATTTGCATTCTTGCTGGCGCTTTGCTATGCTTCTCAGCAGGAAATCTCTGGCAGGGAGGGATGGCACCAATGTCACCGCCTGAGCCTGAGCCAGCCGCTCAGGATGAGGATAGGCTTGCCGAAGAGAGCAAGCTTGAAACGATTGATCTGGACGCGCTGCCCGCCCGCCCGGCATCATCGCGCAAGCGCCTCTTTCAGATAGCCATCGCCGTTGTGGTTATTGCGGCAACGGTGGTGGGCTTGTGGCGCGCCTTGCCCCTGGCGCCCGCCGCGCCTCAGGTGGTGCGCGCTACGCCCGCAGCCGTTCCCAACCAGGATGCGCTGATTGAGAGCAATGTGTCCTATGGCGCTGTGACCTTCAACGGCCACGTCCTGGCCGGCGCTCCGCCGCTCCTGGCGACACTCAGCCGGGGCATGAATCAGTTCGTCCTGGACGCGCCGCCTTTCCGAAAGGTCTCCTGCCAGATCGAGTGGCCGCCCACCTTTCGCCAGGATACCTGCTCTGGCCCCTATGGCTATTCGGCGTTCAACCTGGGGGCTACGCGCACCAGCCTGACATTCAACGGCAGAACCATCACTCCCGAAGCAATTATCGCCCTTCCACTGTCTGCCGATGATCTGCCGGACAGCTTGTACAGCGCGGCGGTCTCTGCGATCACCGCTGCTCTGAATGCTGCGGACGCCTCCATGCGTACCGTCGTTCCTGCCGGCCAGCACTATGCAACGGGCGTCGATCAGCAGGGTCTCTCAATCAGCAGCCTCGCCGCGACGCAGTTGATAGCGACGCCGCTGGTTGCCTTGCGCGCCTCCGGCTATGGGTTCCACGCCTGTGTCGCCATTCTCTGCCCCCTGATTGATGACCTTAGTAGCGCGCCGCTTATCCAGCCACAAGGCAAGCAGTGGTTTATTGCCGCGCTGGTGGCCCCTGGCTGGCGCTTCACCACTGCCGCGGGCGATCTGGTGGCCGAGGTGACCTTTCCGGTGCAGCAGGCGGAATCCCAGACAGTTTCGCTCGCCTTGTCCTACGATGGCGCGGCAGGCTGGAGCGTTGCTCAGCAAGGACTCTTCTATAATGTGGCTGGAAGCCTCTGTACTGTTGGCGAGGATATGCTGGTGTCCGCTGCCCAGCCGCGCCTGTTTAACCAGGGAAATGTGAATGTCGCTACGGGCGCTGAGGGCTG
>CAZFWN010000057.1:21272-26890 GCA_964522745.1 uncultured Ktedonobacterales bacterium | reverse complement strand
CCATCGCCGATGCACTCAGCGGCAATGAGGATGCGCTCGGCGTTCATGCCGTCCAGAATGTAGCGGAAGCCCTGGCCCTCCTGGCCGATCAGCGAATCAGCCGGGATTTCCAGGTTGTTGAAGAAGACCTCGTTGGTTTCGTGATTCAGCATCGTAGCCAGCGGGCGTACCTCGATGCCGGAGCCGGCGGCGCGCAGGTCCACCAGAAAGACGCTCAACCCCTGGGTACGGTCCTTGATGGCATCAAACGGCGTGGTGCGCGCCAGCAGCAGCATCAGGTCGGAGTGCTGGACACGCGAGGTAAAGATTTTCTGGCCGTTGACCACATAGCGGTCTCCCTGGCGGACGGCTATCGTCTGGATGCGCGTGGTGTCGGAGCCGGCGTTTGGTTCGGTGACGCCGAAGGCTTGCAGGCGCAGGCTGCCATCGGCAATGCCGGGCAAAAACCGCTGCTTCTGCTCCTCGCTGCCATGCCGCAGCAGCGCGCCCATGATATACATCTGCGCGTGGCAGGCGGCGGCATTGCCCCCAGAGTGATTGATCTCTTCGAGGATGATGCTGGCCTCGATCACGCCCAGGCCGGCGCCGCCATATTCCCTGGGGATCAGAGCGGCCAGCCAGCCACCGCGCGTCAGTTCCTCTACAAAGTCTTCAGGATAGGCGCGCCGCTGGTCGAGATCGCGCCAATAGCTGCCAGGGTAGCGCTTGCACAGGTCGCGCACGGCGCTGCGAATGGCTTGTTGTTCGTCGCTCAGGCGAAAATCCACGTCTTCCCCCTTTGAGACTATGAGCCGTGATAGCTCGGTGATTCTTCTGTGACTCTTATACTATCGTACCGGCCTCGTTGCTGTCATCTGTGGCATCTGGTAACAAAAATGTGTGTGAAATCGTACTGATGAAAGATGTATCTCTTGCTATGCTCTTCCTGGCTCATGGGATGCAATAGTATCCTATTCAATGGGCGAGCAGATGTGTGGCTGCTGGGATTGATGAAACGATCTGGTAGAGAGGGAGAGCGAATGTTTTTGTCTGCAAGGGCAGACTAAAAAGGGAAGCTGGCGTTGTGGTAATTCGAGTTGAATCCCTAACGTATATCTACGCTGCCGGCACGCCGCTGGCAAAAACCGCTCTAGAAGATGTGTCCTTTAGTATTGAAGATGGGAGCTGCATCGGCATTATTGGGGTGAATGGGTCGGGCAAATCGACATTGGTGCAGCATCTCAATGGGCTGCTGCGCCCCACAGGCGGGCGAGTTGTTGTTCAGGATATTGATGTTGGCGCGAAAGGCGCCGATCTGGCAAAGCTGCGCCGGTTGGTGGGCCTCGTCTTTCAATCACCGGAAAACCAGTTGTTTGCGCCGACGGTGTTTGAAGATGTGGCCTTTGGGCCGCGTCAGGTGGGCATGCGCGAGTTCAAGGTCAAGCAGGTGGTAGAGGAGGCGCTGCGGCTGGTGAGCATGCCGGTTGAGGCGTTTGGGCAGCGCAGCCCTTTTTCGCTGAGCGGTGGGCAGATGCGCCGTGCCGCGCTGGCGGGCGTGCTGGCGATGGAGCCGCAGGTGCTAGTGCTGGATGAGCCAACCGCTGGCCTGGACGGCGAGGGCCGCGCTGAACTGTATGGCGTGCTGCGCCGGTTGCAGAGCGAGCGCCAGACGACGATTCTACTGGTCTCGCATGATATGAGCGAGGTGGCGGCGCTGGCCGGGCGGGTGCTGGTCTTGCATCAGGGCCGGCTGGTCCTGCAAGGCAGCCCGCGTGACCTCTTCAAACAGGCGCATCTATTGGCAGAATGGGGCTTAGATGTGCCGCCGTTGAGCGAGATGGCCGCGCTGCTGCGCCGGCAGGGCATGTCTCTCCCTGATAATGCGCTGTCGCTGGATGAACTGGCCGAGGCGATCCTGGCTCACCAGTCGGCGTCCAGGCAACCCTCTGGAGCGCCACGCCATGCTGAATAATCTGCCGCTTGGCATCTATCTCCCCGGAAATTCGCTGCTGCACCGGCTGCAAGCGCGTACTAAGGTGCTTCTTTTGCTCTGGCTGGTGCCGCTGCTCTTTCTCTCAAACCAGCGACACTGGCACCTGGGGCCATATGTAGCCATGCTGGTGCTGCTGGCGCTGGCGGTCTGGCTCAGCCAGATTCGCTTTGGCTATCTCTTCAAGCGCATGCGCCTGGTGCTGCTTCTGCTGCTGCTGGCGTCGATCCCGACCCTGCTCTTTACGCCCGGCGATACAACGGTGGCGAATCTTGGCCCGTTTGTGATTAGCTCAGATGGCGCCTGGCTGATTGTGGGCTTTTCCAGCATCTTTGTATTCGTCTTTCTCGCCTCGCAGTTGGTAGCGCTGACCACCAGCCCGGTAGCGCTGGCTGAGGGTATCGCGCTGCTGCTTCGCCCACTGCGGCGGCTGCGGCTGCCAGCAGATGAGTTTGCGCTGATGACGCTGATCGCGCTGCGTTTTCTGCCGCTGCTGATCGATGAAGCGGACCAGTTGATCAAAGCTCAGCAGGCGCGGGGCGCGAGCTTTAGCCAGGGGTCGCTTCGCAAACGTGGTCAGGCCATCCTGGCACTGCTGGTGCCCATGCTGCATGGAGCGCTGCGCCGGGCGGGTGAACTGGCTGTTGCGCTGGAGTCACGCGGCTATGGCCTGGGCAGCGAGCAAACCATGCTCCATGAAACCCGCCTGCAACGCCGGGATTATCTCACGCTGGCGGTGGTGATTGTGCCGACGTTGGTGGCGCTTATCTTGTTTTGAAAGTGAACCAGAGATATGGAGCCTGCACTGCCACCCGGTCAAGCGGTGACCTATGCGGTTGGGGATGTTCACGGGGAGGTGACGTTGCTCAAGCGGCTGCTAGCCATGCTTCCTTTTCGTGACGAAGATACCCTGGTCTTCTTGGGTGACTGTCTGGATCGCGGCGAAGATTCGGTTGCTACCGTGCTGGCCCTGCAAGAACTCAAACGGACGCATCCAGCGTGTATCTTTCTGCGTGGCAATCATGAGGATGCCTGGCTCGCCTGCTGGAATGGCGCTGCGTTCTCCCAGGCGCCTGGCATTGAAGGCGCAAGGGAGGTCTGGGAACGCTCTCATGGACAGGTTCCTTTCGCGGTGGGCGACTGGTTGGAGGAAACGCGCATCGAATATGAAGATGACTATGCCTACTATGTTCATGCCGGAGTCCTTCCAGGCAAACCCATCTGGCGAACGGCGGGTCTCCATAAGATGTGGGGAGCTAAAGGCTTTCTGGAAAGCACCTATGATTGGGGCAAACCAGTGGTCTTTGGGCATTACCGCCTGGCTGAGCCGCTTCTACAACCCAACAAAATCGGCATTGATACGGGAGCCTTCCAGAGCGGAAGGCTGACGGCAGTACGCCTCCCAGACCGGCAGCTTTTCCAGGTACAGCGCTAGGGCGAAGCGCGAAGATAGAGTGCCTGTCCATTGCCGTAGGTTTTTGCCAGGCGGAAGTGCTGCTCAACCCAGGTCTGGAATCCTATTAGCTGCTGAAAGCGGCCACTATAGAACAGGATGGCTCCAACCTGGGGCTGCTGGGCAATGGCGATGACCTGAGTGGTGGTCAGGTAGCCGGTCTCGATGCGCACGGCGGACGTGTCCACCAGGGATGGTGGCACATCGCGGTCAGCAAGCATAGCAATATATTGGTCATCGGTGATGACGGCTTGCTGTGGCGTCGTGAACTGGCGCAGGTCGCTGGCGATCTGGGAAAACCGGGCGGCGTCTGCCGCTGGCATGCCCAGGGGATGGTCGAGGTTCGTGCGCAGATTCAGCGCAAGCACGCCTGCCACCAGCAATAAGGGAAGCCCCACAGATATGACAAAGGCTTGTCGTGCGCCGAGCGATGGGAGGAAGCGGCGCAGGCGAGTCTGGAGTGTTGCCAGATCAGCGGCAAAGGTTTTGGGCGCCGGCATCAGGCCAATCGCGGCGCTTAGCGCCAGCCCAGGGATCAGCAGCACCAGATGGTGCGGGAAGAGCGGTTGCTGACGCAGCAGGATCAGCAGCGCGGCCAGCGTCCACGCGCTGGCAGTCAGGACGTGCCAGCGCCGGCGCAATAGTCCCACGATGAAGCCCAGCAGCGCGAGCAGCATGAGCGGATAGGTGGCGGTGGTATTGTGCAGCACTAGCCGGAAATTCTGGCTGAGCGTGCTGGCGAAGCTCTGTCCGGCGGCAAGGTGAAAGCCTATGACCTGTTGATAAACAGCAGGCAACTGGTCCAGGTAGGGCAGAAAGACCAGCGCGGTTGTTAGCACCAGACCCAGCAGATAGGCGCCTGCAAGCAGCCCTGCGAGGGCGAGGGTTGGCCGTTGGAGCAACAGACGGGGCGAAAATGGTTTGCTTTCTGACTGGCCGGTTGGGAGCGTGCCCCGTTGGGCCTGGGCGTAACTTATCAGGTGCCCCAGGAACAGCAAGGCGATTGGTACAATCACTATTACCGCAAAGAGTTTTTCCATCGTGGCAAGCGTGGTGGCGACGCCTGAGAGAGTGGCTGCCTGCCAGGGATAGCGTCCGGCATAGGCGGCTGCGGCCACTGCAACGGTCATCAGCGCCACTGAGGGGCCTTCTGCCTCAATGGTCTGTGACTGGATGAGGAAGAGGTAATCGCAGGCGAGCAGCAGCGCGGCGGCGGCTCCTACCCAGGGACCGCCCAGGCGCCTGCCGAGCAGGTACATGGCAAGCACCCCAATCAGCGAAAAAAAGACCACGCCGCCGCGCGCTGCCAGAAAGGTTGGCCCAAACAGCCAGATGAATGGAGAGAGGGAGAGCAAGAAAAAGGGCGGCTGCGAAGAAAAAACAGGCGTAAAGAGGCCATAGCCCTGGTGCATAGCGCGCAGCGATGCCAGGTAGACTCCCTCATCGTAGCTATCGGTCACGGCGGAAAGGTGCCACAGGCGCAGCAGCAGCGAAAGTCCCAGGATGCCGGCAAGCACGCCTATCTCTAACACCAGAACTGAACGCCGGCGCGTATCTGCTGCGCTCGCCGCTGTCGGGAGCGCTTGCGGGTTCTGTGAGATCAGGTCTGGCTGCTGCATGGCCTGTTCTTCCTCTCCATGCCTGGTTCGCATCTGTTGATAGCAGAGATCACGCTGCCCTGCGCGTATGAGCATACCGTCTGGAATGGGCGATTGTCAAAATCCTTGCTCGCGGCTCTAATGGCAGAGTATTGTGCAGAATACACTAATAACCTCTTGCTCATTCCTGCTATTCTATCTAAAGACAAGGCCGCGTTTTCTCTTGTATTCTTATGGTAAGAAAGAGATGCCTGTGTATTGTGCATTGCGCACAAAGTATAAAGGTCTCAGATTTGTCAGGCTGCAAGATTGGTGTGAAAAAGGAGTAAACCGAGGCATGACCCCTGAAGATGTAATGCGGTTCGCACGTGAGCGGGGCGCAAAGATGGTTGACGTGAAGTTTACTGATATGCCGGGAACCTGGCAGCATTTCAGCGTGCCCCTCTCTGCATTTGATGAGGATGTGTTTGAGAACGGGCTGGGCTTTGACGGGTCGAGTATTCGGGGATTCCAGGAAATCAATGAGAGCGATATGCTCTTGATGCCCGATCCTGAGTCGGCCTTTATGGACCCCTTCACTTCCGTCCCCACGCTCAGC
>CAZFWN010000057.1:0-21172 GCA_964522745.1 uncultured Ktedonobacterales bacterium | reverse complement strand
GCCCGATCCTGAGTCGGCCTTTATGGACCCCTTCACTTCCGTCCCCACGCTCAGCTTAATCTGCGATGTGGCCGAGCCTGGCGCTGCCAAGCGCCCTTACAGCCGCGACCCGCGCTATATTGCCCGCAAGGCAGAAGAGTATTTGCGCAGCAGCGGTGTGGCGGAGACGAGCTACTGGGGACCAGAGGCCGAGTTCTTTGTCTTTGATTCGGTGCGCTATGCCTCGACGCAAAACCTGCAAATCGCTGAGGTGGATTCCGCTGAGGCCCACTGGAACAGCGCCGGCCCGAATTCATCCAATCTGGGGCATACCATTCGCGGCAAAGAGGGCTATTTCCCCGTTGCGCCAGCAGATACCCTGCAAGACCTGCGCACCGAGATGGTGCTGACGATGGAAGCCGCCGGTATCCAGGTGGAGGCGCAGCACCACGAAGTCGCCACCGCCGGCCAGTGCGAGATCGATATGCGCTTTGATAGCCTGACGCGCATGGCCGACAAGCTGATGCTCTACAAGTACATTGTGAAGAATGTTGCCCGCCGGCATGGCAAGACAGCCACCTTCATGCCCAAGCCGCTCTTCGGTGATAACGGGTCGGGCATGCACGTCCATCAAAGCCTGTGGAAGGGCGAGCGCCCGCTGTTCTTTGACGAGGATGGCTACGCTGGGCTGAGTCAGACGGCGCGCTATTATATCGGCGGATTGCTGACGCACGCGCCCGCCATTCTGGCCCTGGCCGCGCCGACGACGAACAGCTACAAGCGTCTGGTGCCCGGCTTTGAGGCGCCGGTGAATCTGGTCTTCTCGCAGCGCAATCGTTCAGCGGCGGTGCGTATCCCGATGTACTCGGACAACCCCAAGGCCAAGCGCCTGGAGTTCCGCCCGCCGGACCCCTCCTGCAATCCTTACCTGACCTTTGCCGCGCTGCTGATGGCCGGGCTGGATGGTATCAAGCGCCGCATTGATCCGGCTTCGCACAGCTTTGGCCCGCTGGATAAGAACATTTATGATCTCAGCCCGGCGGAAGCGCACGAGATTCGCTCGGTGCCTGGGTCGCTGGATGAAGCGCTCAGCGCGCTCGAAGCCGATTCCGAGTTCCTGGTGGAAGGCGGCGTCTTTACGGAAGATTTGATCGGCAAGTATATTGAGTTCAAGCGCGCTCAGTCGGTGGATGTGCGCCTGCGCCCAACGCCGATAGAGTTCACCTTCTACTACGACGCCTAAAGCAGACGACCATTTGGCAAACATCCTCTCCTCCTTGGAGCGGGCGCCCTCCCTTTCGCAGCCGGGGAGGGCGTCCGCTTTTTTCTTTTGCTGCGGAATTTGCTCTACTGGCTTGCTTCTCAGTTGGAGAGCAAGCGCTGCACATACTGGCGAGGTGCTACGATGCGAGATGGAACACGAGTGATCCGGGCCGGTCTCCCTGGGCGCGCTCAGGGCGCGCCATTCTTGCCAGGGCCGACCTTCGCGGGCGCTTATCACTTTACTGGCGATCCTGCCGACGCGACCTATACCTATGGTCGTTATCATAATCCCACCTGGACCCATTTCGAGCGCGCCCTCAGCGAGCTAGAGGGGGGCGACGCGGTGGTCTTTGCCTCCGGCATGGCGGCGGTTGCGGCCTTGTTTGGCGTGCTGCTCCATCCTGGGGATGTGCTGGTGCTGCCGTCAGACAGCTACTATACGACCAGACTGCTGGCTGGAGGCTATCTTGCCAGCATTGGTATCGAGGTGCGGCTGGCTCCAACCAGGGAGAACGCTCAATTTCAGCATTTGAATGGCGCAAAGCTGCTCTGGTTGGAAAGCCCCAGCAATCCGATGCTTGAGGTGTGTGACATTGCCGCGCTTGCCGCAGCAGCGCGCGAGCGCGGGGTGCTGGTGGCCGTCGATAACACGACGGCCACGCCGCTTGGGCAGCGTCCCCTTGAGCTTGGGGCGGATTTCTCTATGAGTAGTGATACCAAGGCGTTGACCGGCCAGAGCGATTTGATCCTGGGGCATGTAACGGCGCGCGATCCGGTATGGGCTACCCAGTTGCGTGCCTGGCGCTCGCAACAAGGGGCGGTGCCAGGGCCGATGGAGGTCTGGCTGGCGCATCGCTCGCTGGCAACGCTTGATCTGCGCCTGGAGCGGCAGTGCGCCAGCGCGCTGGCAATTGCCCGCTTTCTCGCGGCGCGGCCAGAGGTGCAACTGGTGCGCTATCCAGGACTTCCCGAAGACCCGGCCTATCCTGTGGCCTCGCGCCAGATGTCCCGCTCTGGTCCCGTTGTCAGCTTTGTTCTGGCCGGAAAAGAGCCAGCCGAGCGCTTTATAGGAGCCTGCCAGCTTATCATCCAGGCCACCAGCTTTGGCGGCATCCATACCACCGCCGAGCGTCGGGCGCGTTGGGGCGGCGACGCCATCCCCGATGGCTTTATTCGCCTGAGCGTTGGCTGCGAGGATACGCAAGACCTGCTCGATGATCTGGAGCAGGCACTTATGAGTGCCTAATCTCCCGCCAGCTTGTGCGGTCCAGGCCGGGCGCCATCTCTTGCCCGTAGAGCAGCGTTGCCAGAATCTCTGCGGATTCGACCAGGCGCGGGCCAGAGCGGTTGAAATACTGGTTGCCATCGACGGCAAAGACGCGCCCACTCTTCACGGTGCGTAGGTTCGACCAGCCTGGGCGTGCTTCCAGCAGGGGGATATCTTCAAGCGTGCGCTCCAGGGTAAAGCCGCAGGACGTGAGAATCAGCACATCGGGATCGGCGGCCAGCAGGTCGTCCCAGGCCAGCCAGGGCGAGTGGACGCCGATTTCGCCAAAGAGGTTGATGCCGCCAGCGATCTCCACCAGTTCTGGCGTCCAGTTACCGCCAGCCATTGGCGGATCAAGCCATTCCAGCACAGCTACACGAGGATGCTCAGCGTGCGCGGCGGTGCGAGCGCGCAGCGCCTCCAGACGCGCCTGATAGCCCGCTACCAGTTCTCGCGCCTGCTCTGTGCGGCTCAGCGCCTTGCCGACCCGCACGACATCTTCCCAGACATCGGCCAGCCGGTAGGGTGCCAGTGAGACGATACGCGGCTGGAAGCCAACCAACTGCGCAACTGCCCGCGATACGTCGCGCTCGCTGACGGCGCAGACCTCGCATTGCGTCTGAGTAACGATGACGTCGGGCCGCAACTGCTGTAATAGGTCTATGTCGATGCGATAGATGCTGAGCGCCTTGAGCGACGCATCCTCGGCATTGGCTGCCTGGCTGAGCGCTTTCACCTGGGCGTCGATCTCGGCGCTGCTGGTGTTGACGTTGATTTGTGGGTAGCTGAGCGCTGGGAGTGCCAGCACCTCCGCCGGGTAGTCACATTCATGCGAGCGACCAACCAGTTGATCGAGGCAGCCGAGCGCTGCAATCATCTCGGTGGCGCTTGCCAGCAACGATAGAACTCGCATATCGATTCCTCTCTATCCAGGGCCGGGTAGTTCTCTCAAAAGCCACTAGCGATTGATGCTCTTTTACTTTTCGGCCCGCAGGCCCATAGGCGCGGTTTTAACCGCCAGCATCCCTCTCCAGCAGCACATCAATCAGCGCGTAGCCGGGCATGCTCACTCGCTCGCCCAGGCGAACAGGAATGGGAGCGCGAAAGAGCGGACCATTGCTCACAAAGGTGTGGTACTCGCCGCGCTCGCCGCAGAGATCGATGCCAGCTTGGGCGAACTCGGCCAGCAGCACGTCGCTGAGCGGCTGGCCCAGCCAGGCTTCCTTGGCGCGTGCCAGTTCAACGCTGGTGAGAACAGCATGGTAGCCGAGCTCGATGACTTCGCGTGCCAACGCGTCGACCGGCTCGCCCCAGAGCGGCTCCAGATGTAGCAAACCATGACTGGTGGTGCGTTCCTCATACCAGGCGCGCACATCGGCCAGGTGGATGTTGCCAAAGATGATGGTATCAACGCCGCGCTCGCGCAGGTCGTCCAGCGCCGCTAGAAACACCTGCTCAAAGTTCTCAGGCCGGGTTGGTTTGCTCAGCAAGGAAATGCCCAGCGCGTCGGCCTGCGCCTGAATCAGCGTGGTGCGCACTCCATGAAAGCGAACGCGCTCGCTGGCCTCATCGTAGAGATTGAGCAAATAGCTCACCGGCCAGCCGCGCCGGATGGCCCTATCCAAAGCGAGCATCGAATCTTTGCCGCCGCTAAAACTCAGGGCGCATGAGGTCGGCTGGCGCTGCATAGCGGTTCTCCCGTTCACGATGATGATGTTCTTCCTGGTAATATAGCGTGCTGACGCGCTGAATGCCAGCAGCACGGGCATTTCAAGGGTGATACAATTGCTGGGAGCGCAGCATTAAGCGCTGCGCTCTACCTTGTTTCTTCTTATCAGCTAGAAGCGATCCCCTTCTGAATCTAATGAATGAAAATCCGATAGATGCACGACCAAAGATTCACTATTATCTGGTACAATTGACTGGCCTGACCCGCGAGGGAGATGCTGTTGGTCAGGTTGTTGCTGTGCTGCCTGATGATACGGCTTTTCCTATAGACATATCGGTCCTCGATCCGATACAAGCGTCTGGATCGGGGAATGGCTCTGCTTCGAGCGAGACTGCTGAAGACATGGCTGCTCGTGTTCCCCAACAATTGCGCGTGCCTGCCGGCATTCCTGGCGAGCAGGTGATTGTGTCGGTGGAAGAGCCGCAAGTGCGCCCGCAGCGGCGAAAAAAGCATCGGCGTAAGCTGCCGCCACGTATCTCGATTGTGCAGGTTGTGCAAGCCTCGCCCTGGCGGGTCGAAGCGCCGTGTCCGCAGTTTGGCTCGTGCGGTGGCTGCCAGTTCCAGCATATAGACTATGCCCGGCAATTGGAGATCAAGCGCCAGATGGTGATTGATCTGCTGCGCGAGGAGGGCGGTTTTGCCGGGCCTCCGGTCCTTCCGACGCTGGGCTGCGCAGTGCCCTGGCGCTATCGCAACCATATGCGCTTTTCGGTGAACCGCGAGGGCCAGGTGGGCCTGACGGCGCGCGGGACGCATCGCGTGCTGCCGCTCAGTGATTGCCCAATTGCCCATGAGACGATCAATCGCGCGCTGCGCGTGCTGACGTCATCGCCGCAGCCGCGCCCGCAGGCGCTGGTGCGCTGTGGCGCGCAGACGGACCAGGTGATGCTCCAGCCGCTCCCAACGCCAGAGCTACGCGCACGGTTGGAGGACGCCGGGCTGGATGTGCGCGAGGAGAGCATGGAGGAGGAACTGGCGGGAGCGCGCTTTCGCATCCGGCCTAGCTCATTCTTCCAGACCAACACCCCCCAGGCCGAACAGATGGCGGCGCTGGTGCTGCGTGGGTTGGAGGTCAGCCCGGAGATGACTCTTGCCGATACCTATTGCGGGGTGGGCACGTTTGCGCTGCTGCTGGCGCGCCACGCGCAGAAGGTCATCGCCATTGAAGAGTCGGCCAGCGCGGTGCGCGATGCGCTCTGGAACGTGCGCGAGGTGCCCAATGTCCATATCCTTCAGGGCAAGACGGAAGATCTCTTGCCTACGCTGACCGAGACGATTGATGGCCTGGTGCTGGATCCGCCGCGTCAGGGCTGCCAGCGCCCGGTGCTAGACGCGCTGGTGGCGCGTTGCGTCCCGCGTGTGGTCTATGTCTCGTGTGACCCGGCCACACTGGCGCGTGACCTCCAGTATCTCTGCCAGACGACGGGAGCCTACACGCTCACCCAGGTGCAGCCGCTGGATATGTTCCCACAGACGGCCCATATCGAGTGTGTGGCCGTCTTGCGAGCGTGTTGAGTGAGTGATGAACGCGAAGGAGCAGCCTTGTAAATGAGTGTTGTAAAGCAGGAGCAGCCGACTGACGATCACGGGGCGAGGACGCTGCTGTTGGCGTCGTCCTCGCCCCGGCGGCGCGAAATTCTGGGGAGGACGGGCATACCGTTTCGCGTGGTGCCCGCTGATCTGGATGAGGATGCCTTTGCCGCCGCCTTTCAGGGCAGCTACCCTGAACTGGTGGAGGCGCTGGCGGTTGCCAAGGCGCGAGCCGTTGCGGCAAGCCAGCCGGACTTCGATGGTCTGATTCTGGCTGCCGATACAACGGTGATCCTGGATGGAGAAATGCTGAGCAAGCCACGCGACCCGGCTGATGCGGTGCGTATGCTCCGACTGCTGCGCGGGCGCGTGCATCAGGTGGCAACCGGGGTTGCCGTCTCTGATCGCCAGATGGATGTGCTGGAATCCGGGCATCTGACCACCGCTGTCTACATGCGACCCTACTCTGATGAAGAGATTGCCAGGTATGTAGCGACGGGCGATCCGCTCGATAAAGCTGGCGCCTATGCCGTACAGCATGAACTCTTTCGTCCGGTGGACCGCGTGGAGGGCTGCTATCTCTCGGTGGTTGGGCTGCCGCTCTGCTTGGTCAGCCGGCTGCTGCGGCGGCATGGGCTGGCGCTGGCGCCGCTGATGCCGGTGGCTGCCGGTCAAGATCAGCGGTGTGTCTGGGCGGCGCAGTGCAGGAAGCCACTGCCGCCGGGAGCCGAGATGTAGGCGTTGTTGTCCCCTCACGCTTTGCTTCTAACCATGAAAGCTTCACTACTGCGAGGGCGCTACGCGCCCAGCCCAACCGGAGACCTGCATCTGGGCAATCTGCGCACGGCTTTACTGGCCTGGCTCTTTGCCCGCAAAGCCGGCGGCGCGTTTGTCTTGCGGGTCGAAGACCTGGACCGGCCACGAGTGCGCCCAGGGGCGACGGCGCGCATGCTGGAGGATTTGCGCTGGCTCGGCCTGGATTGGGATGAAGGGCCGGATGTTGGTGGTCCCTTCGGCCCCTATCTCCAAAGCGAACGCCAGGCGGTCTATGAGGCCGCGCTGGCGCGGCTGCGCGCCGCTGATCTGGTCTATCCTTGTTATTGCAGCCGGGCAGAAGTGGCGCGCGCCGCCAGCGCGCCACAGGCAGCCGGGGATGAAGGGCCGCGCTATCCTGGCACCTGTCGCAATCTGAGCCAGGCCGAGCGCCAGGCACGCGAGGCGGCGGGAAGACGGCCCTGCCTGCGCTTTCGCGCCCCAGATCGATTGGTTGAGTGTACCGATCTGGTCGCTGGCGTCATCACCCAGAATGTGGCTCAGGCAGTGGGCGATTTTATCGTCTCGCGCAGCGATGGCATCCCGGCCTATCAGTTGGCAGTGGTGGTGGATGATGGGCTGATGCAGATCACCCAGGTGATACGCGGCGCCGATCTGCTCAGTTCAACGGCCCGGCAGATCGCGCTCTTTGAGGCGCTCGGTTTTGCCCTGCCTGTCTTTGGGCATGTGCCGCTGGTAGTGGATGCGCAGGGCGCGAGGCTGGCGAAGCGCGAGCAGGCGGCTGGCGTGGGGGCGCTGAGCGAGGCGGGCGTTTCCCCAGAGCGCGTCGTAGGCGCGCTGGCGGCAAGCTGTGGCCTTTGCCCGCCAGGCGAGACGCTGAGCGTGCGCGAACTGCTCGCATCCTTCGATTCGTCCCGGCTCTCAAACCTGCCGGCTGGGCAGGTGATCATGCACTGATCCGATGCTTTTTGCAGGTCTTGTCAGCCCGCTCCTGGCCTGAATTTGTCGGCGCCTGTGGTATAATAAGCCTGGAGGGCAACTCAGGTGTATCAATCAACTCTTCCCGTCGGAACCGATGCCAGTTCGATTCCCATCATCAGCGGAATTGCAGATTATATCAAAAATAATCCGGCTGCCTTTGCGATACAGCTTGGCGGCACTCTGCTGGTTGCCGCACTCTGCCTGCGTATTGCTCGCAGCTTGCAACGTGTGACGACTGAAAGCTTGCGTGGTGGCAAAGCCAGCGATGGCTGGAGCCGGCTGCTAGGCCGTATAGCATATGTCAGCATGTTTGGGCTGGGGCTGCTGCTCATCGTCGGTATCTGGGGCATTGGCAACGATCCGCGCCGCCTGCTCGATCAACTAGGCAGGCAAGCACCCGGCGTGCTGAGCAATATTGGCCTCACGCTGCTGGTTGTAGCCTTGATGCTCGGCGTTGGGCGCATCATGCAGCGGGCGTCGATCAGCCGAATGACGCACAGCCGCATCGATATTAACCTGAGCGTGCTGATCAGCCGCATGATCTACCTCTGCGCGCTGGGGGTAGGGGCGCTGATTATCCTGGCTGTCTGGAATGTGCAACTTTTTATTCCGGTGACGGTGCTGGGCGCGGTAACCGTTGCCACGACCTTTGCCATTCAAGATCTTCTCAAAAATCTGGTGGCGGGGGTGTATCTGCTGGTGGAACGCCCATTTCGTATCGGCGATGAAATTGCCGTGAATGGGTATGTTGGGGAGGTAGAGGATATTCATATGCGTGTGACCACCCTGCGTACTACGACTGGTGAGCAGGTGTTGATCCCGAATGGTATTATTTTTAGCTCGGCTGTCACTAATAACAGCGCCTATCGTCGCCGGCGCGCCATGCTGACCGTCACGCTGCCGGCTGAGGGGCAGCAGAGCGCGGAAGAGTGTGAGCAGGCCATCTTAAAGGCGCTCAAGACGGTAGATGGCGTCTTGGAAGACCCGGCCCCTAGTCTCCAGATCAGCAGCGCTGTTGACCAGAAAATCACGATGGTGGTGCATTTCTGGGTGCCTACTGACCGGCTCGATGTCTTGTCTGATGCCCTCTTCCATGTCAAGCACGCGCTTCCAGCAGCAGAGGTTTCCGTTCCTG
The DNA here is from genome assembly GCA_964522745.1 of uncultured Ktedonobacterales bacterium. Classification (GTDB taxonomy): domain Bacteria; phylum Chloroflexota; class Ktedonobacteria; order Ktedonobacterales; family DATBGS01; genus DATBHW01. The sequence goes on along the minus strand of CAZFWN010000057.1, from coordinate 12,514 downwards.
GCGTGGTTGGCACGGTGTAAGCGCAGGAGCCAGGAAGTAAGGAAGAAGAAAGGAACGTATGCCTCGGCGCTTTGGAGTGCTGGGTGGGACATTTGACCCCATTCATGTTGGGCATCTGATTATCGGCGAAGAAGTTGTCTCCGCGCTTAAGCTTGATCGATTGTTTTTTCTCCCTGCCGGCGATCCGCCCCACAAACGCAGCCGCCATATTACGCCGGCTGCGCATCGCGTCCATATGGTCGAACTGGCGATTGCGAGCAATCCGGCTTTTACGCTCTCGCTGGTGGATGTCGAGCGCGGCGGTCCATCCTATACCGTTGATACGCTCAAAATTCTACACGAACAGTGGGGGTCAGAGACGGAGATTTATTTTGTCATCGGCTGGGATATGCTCGATGAATTGCTCACCTGGCATGATCCGGCAGGGGTGGTGCAGCAGGCAGATCGATTGGTGGCAGTCCATCGGCCTGGCTATGAACACGACCCACGCTATCTGGCGCGCCTGGAGGTGGCGCTGCCAGGCATCGGCCAGCGGTTGCAACCGCTGGCTGCGCCGCAGATTGCCATCAGTTCCAGCGATCTGCGCCGGCGCGTCGCTGATGGGCGTTCTATCCGCTATCAAGTGCCGGCTGCGGTGGAAGCGTATATTATGGCGCGGGGTCTTTATCGAGCCTTTCCGGTAGATATGCCCAGGTTGGGGCATGCCACGCATCCAAACACCTCAGAGCTGCCGCAATAAAGCAGGAGGATGCCCATGAAATTTGTGCCATTAGCGCTCAATGATCGCATCCGGCTGCGCAAGCCGCACCCCTGTGGCAGCTACGATTGGCTGGTGATCCGCTTAGGCGCGGACATTGGCCTCAAGTGCGAGGGCTGTGGCCGGCGCGTCCTCCTGCCCAGGAGCGAGGTGGAGCGCCGGCTAAAACAGATTCTCAGTCACGCCCCAGACGCCGCGCCCTCACCACAAGAGCAGGAAGACGTCTAGCCGTTCTCTGCTGGAGGAACGTGCTGCCTGCTCGCGGAGCCGGGTTCATTTTGTGACCAAGAACCCCGGTTAATCGATTGATGTATTGTGGTAGGCGCTGCTGGTCTCCAGTTCTCGTCACCTTTTGTTTGGCGTAGTTTGGGGCGTACATGGCAAGTGTTTCACCGCGTGTGGGCTATCGCAGCCTGCTGCGGAATCGTTTTTTTTTACGTCTGTGGTTGGCACAACTTATTTCACAAACCATTCAAAATGCAGCCAATTATGGGCTGCTGGTGCTGATTGCTGAAGTCACCGGCTCCTCAACGTTGATCGGTCTGGCGATCATCTCGTTTAGCTTGCCGGCCATTCTATTTGGCATTCCTGCCGGCGTGCTGGTGGACCGCATCAATAGACGGCAGGTACTCTGGCTCAGTAATCTGCTGCGCGGCCTCTGCACGCTTGGCTTTGTCGTCAATCTGATGATAGACCGGCATGATGTCCTGCCAATTTATCTGTTGACGTTCCTGATTGCGGCCATCAGTCAGTTCTTTACGCCAGCCGAGGGAGCCGCAATCCCATTGTTGGTGGATGAGGGTGAATTAGTCAACGCGCTCTCGCTCTTCAATATCACCTTTACTCTGGCGCAGGCACTGGGGTTTGTCTTACTTGGGCCGTTGATTCTCAACGCGATCTCTCCAATCACCATTTCGCTGGCCGGCGTCTCACTGCCATTTGACGCGGTGCAGGTACTCTATCTGATCATCGGGCTGGCCTATTTTCTTTGCACCGGGCTGACATTTACGCTGCCCAATCGCTTGTTTGTTCTGGAGCGGGTTTCTAAGGGGCGGGCGACCAGAACGGCTCAGGTCAAGCGCGCGCTCAGCGATGTCTGGGAGAGCTGGCGTTTTACGTATGGAAATCGGCGTTTGCTGATCGCCGTTTTTCAGCTTTCCTTTGCTGGAATTATCCTGCTGGTGATCGGGCAGCTTGCGCCCAAATTTGCTGAGCAGCTGCTGAACCGGCCTCCGACAAATGCCGCGCTGATCTTTGTGCCGGCAGGGGTGGGTTTGGTACTCGGCTCGGCGGTGATGCCGCGCATCATTAAGCGCCTGGGCACCGCGCGCAGCATCAGCGCCGGCATTCTTGGCGTCAGCATCACCAGTATCCTGCTGGTCCTGTGTCAGCGTGTAGCGCATCAGATCGATCCGCTGCATTGGTTCAGCGATTGGCTCTTCTTGGGGCTGATGATGGCGCTGGTCTTTGTGTTGGGCTGCGCGCTTGATCTGATGAATCTACCCGCGCTGACCCTGATCCAGGAGCAGACCCCCGATGCGATGAAGGGCCGGGTACTCTCGTTACAATTGCTAGTTTATAATGCGGCATCTATTCCGGTCATTCTGTTTATGGGTGGCATTGCGGATATTTACAATATTGCGACGGTGATGTGGGTGCTGGCAGGCATGGTATTTGTAGGGGGTCTGCTTAGCGTCTTTCTGGATAGTCGGCTGCGCGCAGAACCGTCAGGTCAGAGGCAGGCTGTGTCGGGAGTGCCAGGTAATAGAACGGTGCCAGGTGAGATCGAGCTTGAGCCGCTCAATGTCCATCGTTAAGCGCTGCGCGCTGGCAGTTCTGCTGTGCCTGCCGGTAGAATCTGTTCTGGTATAGAATTTTGGCACGAGCGAGGTTAGGGGTTATGGATCGTTCTCTGCGTACATCGGCGAGTGTCGCGTTTCCAGAATATGCCCCCAAAACGCTAGATATTGGCCGCATCAGCCAGGCTCCAGCGCTGCCTGGTGAGCCGCGTAAAGTGTTGGCAACGCTGCTTCTGCCGCTGGGCGATACGCTGCTGACGACGCCGGCGCTGCATGCGTTGCGCGCGCGCTTTCCCCATGCCCAGATTACTGCGCTCACCTATCGCAGCAATGTTGGGCTGCTGGAGGGCAACCCCGACCTCGATCAACTGGTGCAGATCAATCCTGCTGGCGCCGGTTTAGAGTGGGCGCGGGCGGCGCGTGTTCTCTATCAACTGCGGCGCGAGCAATTTGATCTGGTCGTGAACCTTTCACCGCTGGGCTATGTTTTAACCATGACCACCGGCGCGCCGGCGCATGTGGGCTTTCCAATGCCGCGCCAGTGGTGGCTGCGCTCCACGCGCGATGAGAAGTTTGTCAGCGGGCACGCCATTGATCGTTATCTCTACGCGGTCAATCGCGTGGGCGCGCTGCTGCCTGCGGAGGAGTCAGCGCGAGTGCCGCGCCTGTATCTGACGGGGAAAGATCGCAAGGTCGCCCGCTCCATCTTGCGCAATGCCGGTGTCAGGCCAGGGGATATTGTCGTCACGATGCACCCAGGTGGTGAGGGCTTCGGTGGCCGCAAGCAGTGGGGGCTTGAGCGATTTGTCACCGTAGCGCGCCACCTCATCGAGCAATACCAGGCGAAGATCGTGCTGGTGGGTGGGCCAACCGATATACCCCTGGTCAAACTCATTGCCGATCAGCTTCCGACACCGCCGGTGCTGGCTGCCGGGCAGACATCGCTCAAGCAAACGGCTGCATTGATCGATGCCAGCACGCTCTTCATCGGCAACGACTCTTGCCCCTTGCATATGGCGGCAGCGGTAGGGACGCCGGCCATCGGTATCTTTGGGCCATCAAACATCCAGCACTTCCATCCGGTGGGCCGGCCCGGCTATCGCTTTGTTGCGGCCCATCGTCCGCTGCCGTGCAGCCCATGCTTTCATTTTGTGGGCAATCAACCGCCCTGGCAGGTCAACCTCTGCCGCTCGCGCCGCTGCCTGGAGGCCATCCCTGCCGAAGATGTGATTGCCTCGGCCAATCGGCTGCTCACCAGCATCACACCTTGAGGCTTTTTGCCAGTGCGCGCACCTGCCGCACCACCGGATGTGCGGGGTCGAGTTGCTCGGCCAGTTCTAGCTCAGCTTTGCCGCGCCTGATGGCTTTCGTCTTGAAGGAAAGCGCGGCCAGGTTTGCGTGATACAACGCTGCGGTGGGCGCCAGCGCAACGGCGCGCTCAAGCAATGCAATAGCGCGCTCCGGCTGCTGCTCTTGCACGAGCGCCGCCAGGTTATTATACGACTCGCTATCGTTGGGATTGCGCCTGATAGCCTCCTCATAGGCCAGGCGCGCCTGCTCATTCTCCCCAAGCGCGCGATAGGCTCTGCCGATGCGGAAGTGGATGCCCGGCAAATTCGGGTCATGTTCAAGCGCCTTTTGGTAGTTTTCCAGCGCGGCGCGTGGTTCATTCTGGCTCAGTTGGAGCGTGCCTAACTCGCTCCAGAGTTCTGCCCGCGAGGGATCAAGCTCCAACGCATGGCGCATCAACTCGCCCGCTTCTTCCAGCCGGCCAGCCCGCGCGCGCAGTTCACCAAGCGCCTGATAGGTATCTGCCCCCGGCTCCAACGCGAGCGACTCTTCGAGCGAGGCGCTGGCCCGCTCCCGCCAGATATTCGCGCTATCCTGGTTGCCCTCTTGCTGCTCGCGCTCTCCAGTCAGGTATTGCATGATGCCAAGCTGTGCCAGCAGCCGCGCCCGGTCGCCAAAGCGCTCTAGCATTTTGGCATAATAGGCCGCTGCGCGCTCATACTGGCTGATCGAGCGGGCGTCCAGGACGGCTTGCTCGTAGGGGGCGCGATCCAACGACAGGCGTGCGATCAGGGCATCGCTCTCATGCAGCGAAGTTACCACAGTGCCGATGAGCATGCGAAACGCCTCCTGCGTCTCTTCGGGCGTCTTGGGCTGCGTCTGGGCGATCTGGTTGGCTTTTTCGGTGGCGTCCTTGACGCGCTGTTGCAGATCAGGGAGAGGCATGCCCTGCGCCAGCAGCCCATCATCGCGCTGGCGGCTGATGCGCCAGACGCCGTCTTGCTGGACGAGCGTGTAGCTGGTCCAGTACCAGTGTCGTCCGCTCTCACGATTGATGGCTGTGCCCATCGGCATCTCTTCCATCTGCCCGCTCAGGGGACTCTCTTTCAGCACCAGCGACCAGAACGCCTCGACCTCTTTGCGCCCGCCAAGCTGATAGCCGCCCGGCACCCACAGCCCCTGCTGCTGGTCTGCGGCGCGCTCGCGCACCAGCAGCAGCCGCAGGCTGGCCGGCTCGGCCTCGCTGGCCCACTGGCGGCGCAGTTGGATGAACTCGTCGCGTGTCTGGCTGCGCCGGGCCGGATGGTCATCGGTCAGCAGGTCATAGGCCAGCCCATAATCGCCGAACGACCAGCCACCTAGATAATTGGCGACGGTTTCCTCTGGCTCCAGTTCGCGGGAAATCCAGGGACGGTCTCCCTCCCGCGCTACCGCTATCTCCTCCTCGTCGCTGATCGCTGCGTTGAGCAGCAGATCACGAACGGTGGCGTAGTGGCGTTTGTATTCATCGGGAAGCGCGGTTTTGCGCCAGGTGTTGATGCTCAGCGCCTCCTGTACTAACTGGCGCGCCTGGGCCAGGGTACAAGAGACGATTTCAATCTGCTGCTCGCGCAGCTTGCTTTTCTCATAATAGGTCTGCTGGAAGCGCCTGGGCGTCGTGGTGTCGGTCATGAAGAATTCTTTTACGCCATCGCGCCAGAATTCGAGCAGGAAGACCATGCCGCGCACCGCCCCGGCGGCCTGATTTTCATACCAGGCCAGCGCGAGCTGCACTTCTCCTTGCTCGCGGTTGCGGGAGACATAGCCTTGAAAAAACGTGCGCTGCACTGGCTGTGCAGTAGCCTGGATGGCAGGCAGCGAGAAGAGCGGCGCAATGCCCATCGAACGCAGGCGCACCAGCGAGCGGCGTGCCTCTTTTCGTACCTCCGACTGCTGGCTCAGTTCGGCTAGCGCCAGCGCCACATCGGCGGCCTCGCGCGTCTTATTGGAGCCGAGCGCGCCTGCAACGGCCAGTGCCAAAGCCACCGGCTGCTGCTCAATCGCAGCCAGCGCTTCAGCCGCAGCGGCGCGATCACTGCTCTGGCGCAATTGCTGCGAGAGCGCGGGAAGTTGATTGAGCAACGCCTGTGCTGCCTGCTGCGCAGCAGTATCTCGCGTTTGTGGCGTGGTGGGCTGATGGGCTGGCTCCGAGCCGGGCCGCTTTCTAGTTTTATGCGTCTCCCTGGGCATGAGTTCTCTCCTGATACAAGGCTGAAGGTTATTGTATCACGCCCTGAAATCCACTAGATTGACGCCGCCTGACCGGAAGGTGATATAATGCTGGATGGTTGGGTGGCCTTTTATCTCTTAATGAGGGCAGGAGCCGGCGGAGTTCTTCTTAGTGGCCTCAGAGATGCGAGTTTTCGTTATAGAGATTTGGGTTGAGCAACACTACTACGATCTGGTTGGTGAAGGTCATGGCAAAAGTGATCTTGAGCGCGAAGGCGCGGCAAGCGATTCGCGCAGATATGTTCCAGCGCCCGCATATTGAGGCGTGTGGCCTGCTGATCGGCGAGATGACCGAGGCGGGCGATTGGATGGTAGAAGAGGCGCTGCCCCTGCGCAATACGCGCAATTCCGCCGTGCGCTTTGAATTTGCGAGCGAAGAGCTTTTACACTATGACCTGACCTATGGCGAGCGCATTGTGGGCGCCTATCATAGCCATCCGGGCGGTCCGCCCTATCCTAGTGGGATCGATAAGGGCAATATGGAAAACCTGCAAGAGTCGCCCTGGGTCTGGTTGATCGCGTCCTTTTATGGCAGACCCTATCGCGGCGCTACTGGCGCTGAAGAAGAGAACCTGCACATCGCCGCTTACCGCCATGATCCCAGGCAAGGCTTGCAAACCATTACCATCTTGCTTGCCCCCTGAAACTTTTGCCCCTCGCTGGCCGTGCAAGAATGTGCTGGACAGGTTATAATGTATCGGCTCTGGGGTGAAGAGAGCCAGCTTGATCTCTGGTGGATCGTTTTCTGTTGTATGGCTGGTTGAAAGCTGGCACGATGCGTATTCGCGTCTTAATCGCAGTGTTTCTCAGTGGCGTGGGCGGCATGGCAATTGAAATGTGCGCGGCACGCCTGCTGGCTCCCTATTTTGGCACCTCACAGGTGGTCTGGGCCAACCTGATCGGGCTAATCCTGCTGTACCTCAGCGCCGGCTATTTTCTGGGTGGCCGCCTGGCAGATCGCTTCCCCTCCGAGCGTGGGCTGGCGTTATTGATGCTTGGCGCGGCGTTGTCGATGGCGCTTATCCCCGTCATCAGTCAGCCTGTCTTGCAGCAGGGCACGTTGGGGCTGAGCAAAGCCAATGTGGGTATCATCGCTGGATCGCTTGAATCGGTGATGCTCCTCTTCTTGGTGCCAGTAACGCTGCTGGGCATGGTGCCGCCCTTTGCCATCCGCCTGACGATGACTCGGCTGGAGCGGGCGGGTTCGAGCAGCGGTGGCGTGTATATGCTCTCGACGCTGGGCAGCATTCTGGGAACCTTTGTGCCGGTCTTCTGGCTGATTCCCACGATTGGCACGCGCCGCACGTTTCTGGTGTTTGCCGCGCTGCTCTTTCTCTCCTCGGCCTGGAGCCTGATCGCCGCGCGGGGTTTGGGAAGGCAGCCGGCAGGGGCGCCACGCAAGGTGAGCCTGCAACAACTCGTTGTGCAGGGCGCGCTGGCGCTGGCCTGCCTCGTGCCGGCGGGCGCAGCCGTGAGCGCGCCGCTGGGGCCACTCAAGTCCATCCCAGGGCTGATCTATGAGCGCGAGTCACTCTACAACTATATCCAGGTCACAGAGTCGTCCAATGGCACGCGAGAACTGGTGCTGAATGAGGGGCAGGCCATTCACTCCATCTATAACCCCAATCAAATTCTCACCGGCTGGTACTGGGATTATTTCCTGGCGGCGCCCTTCTTCAATCCAGGCTTTCAGCCGGCGCAGTTGCATAGCGTGGGCATTATCGGGCTGGCCGGCGGAACGATTGCGCGCCAGTTTAGCCAGGTCTATGGGCCGGTGCCGATAGATGGCGTGGAGCTTGATCCGGCGATTGTCGATGTGGCTCGCCAGTATTTTGCGATGCGCGAGCCAAACCTGCATGTCTATGAGCAAGATGGCCGGGCGTTTATTCGCCAGACCAGGGCAAGCTACGACCTGATCGCCATCGATGCCTTCCAGCAGCCCTATATCCCCTTCCATCTGACGACGATGGAGTTCTTTCAAGAGATTCGCGCGCATCTGAGCGATACAGGAGTGCTGGCGCTGAATACCGGCCACACGCTGACGGATTTTCATCTGGTGCAGGCGTTTGTGAACACGCTCAGCCTTGTGTTTCCCAGCGTCTATGTCTTCCTGGTTCCTGGCACGTTCAATGCAGAGATTATGGCGACAAAGCATCCAACCAATTTAGATACCTTTCGCAGAAATCTGGCTGCCTTGTCGCCGGATAGTTTGCTTGGTCAGGTAGCGCAAGAGGTGCTGCCTCAGGCGTCGGTCTGGCGGGCAGATGGCGGTGTGGTCTTTACCGATGACCGCGCGCCAGTGGAACAATTAACCAATGAATTATTGATTAGCTATGCTGAGGGGCGTTAGGAACCCCTCCAGAGAGGAAAGAAGCGGTGAGTGTGACGGCGGTTGTCGGCGCTCAGTGGGGCGACGAAGGCAAGGGCAAGATTATCGATGAATTGGCGGGGCGCGCCGACTATGTGGTGCGCTATCAGGGCGGCGGCAATGCCGGGCATCGCGTCGTCTATGAGGGGGGTGAGTTTGCCTTCCATCAGGTGCCGGCAGGCGTTTTGCACCCACAGACCAGGGGCATCATCGGCAATGGCGTAGTCATCGATCCCAGAGGCTTGCTGGAGGAGATGGAGGCGCTGCGCCGCCAGGGGGTCAATCTGGAACATATCTCGATCAGTGACCGGGCGCATGTGGTCATGCCCTATCACTTCCTGCTGGACCGTTTGGAAGAGGAGAGCCGGGGCGCTGAAAAGATTGGCACGACGCTGCGCGGCATCGGGCCGGCCTATGTCGATAAGTATGCGCGCACCGGCATTCGCGCCGGTGATTTGCTCGATGCCGAGCAGTTTCGCGGCAAGCTGGCTCTGGTGTTACAGCAGAAAAATCGTATGATTACCTCTATCTATGGGCATGCCCCGCTCTCGCTGGACGAGATCTATGGCGAATATCTTGCCTATGGCGAGCAACTGCGCCCGGCCATCACCGATACGCAGACTATCTTGCAGGATGCGTTGGCCGCCGGGCGCTCTATTTTGCTGGAGGGGGCGCATGGCGCGCTCTTGGATGTTGACTTTGGCACGTATCCCTTCGTGACCTCCTCGACCACCGTTTCTGGCTATGCCTCTACCGGAGCGGGCCTGCCGCCGCGCAGCATCGAGCAGGTGATTGGGGTCTATAAAGCCTATACAACCCGCGTGGGCAGCGGCCCCATGCCAACAGAGTCATTGGATACGGTCGGCGAGACGATGCGCGAGCGCGGGCATGAGTATGGCACGACCAGCGGCAGGGCGCGCCGCTGCGGCTGGTTTGACGCCGCGATCTCGCGCTACTCGGCTCGCTTAAATGGGCTAAGCAGCGCGGCCATCATGAAGCTGGATGTGCTGGATACCTTCCCAACGCTCAAGATTTGCACCGGCTACAGCCTGCGTGGCAAAGTGGTGCAGACGCCGCCGGCCAACCTCACCGACCTGGGCGCCTGCGAGCCAATCTATGAAGAGATGCCAGGCTGGCAATGTGAAACCAGCCAGATCACCAGCTACAGCGCCTTGCCGGCAGCGGCGAAACGCTATCTGGACCGCCTGAGCGAACTGCTGGAGACGCCCATCGCGCTCATCTCCGTCGGCCCCAGCCGGGGCCAGACGATCTATCTGGAGGGGTCGCTCATAGCGCAGGCGTGATAGCTTCTTTCAGCATGGCTGCTGATGAGGCTAAATTGATACTACCCTTTAGAAAAATCTGGCCGAAAATCGGCAGAATTATTATAACGAAGGCTCCTTCCGTTATGGGAATACTTGTAACGTGAGGGGCTTTGCCTGTTCGCTGAAATTGATGATCCATCCTAGAAAGGAGAATAGCAACCTGGCGTTGCATGAGAAAATCAGCGTGTTGGCTAGCTAGTAGCAAAAACCCGCCTCCTTGTTGCAAAACCCGTTGCAGAATCAATATCGCGGATGCTCCACGCTTTTGAGGCTTTTGCAACATGCTGGCCTGATTCTCTGTTCCGCCTGCTGCTCTCTTTCCGCTGCTGCCATAAGTTGCTGGTTCGATGGTATCTTGGGAAATTATATCTATAGATAGTGGGCTTGTCAATACTTTAAGGATTGACCAGTGCGAGGTGGTCTAGAGATTTAGTTTGATTCACCCCAAGGGGTGCTTGAGTGGGGCGCCGGCCCGGCGGGGATACTGGGGCAGCGCGGGCTGCGTTTCCTGGAAGACCACCAGCGCCCGCTCATCTTCCAGGCCGGGCAGGCTGAAGGTATTGAGGGCGGCCCAGCGCCCGCCAAGTTTGGAGGCAGCCGCTTTGCTGCGCTCCAGTTCCGCGCTGATGTCGCCTTTTTTTGCCGCGATGACCAGCCCACCTGGAGCGCAGAAGGGCAAACAATATTCCAGCAGCGTTGGCAGGGCGGCCAGGGCGCGCGCTGTGACAAGGTCATAGGCGGCGCGGTGCTGCGGGTCGTGGGCCAGGTCTTCGGCGCGGCCTTGAAGCGCCCGCGCCTGGCTCAGCCCCAGGTCCGCTATCACCTGTTCCAGAAAGCGCACCTTCTTGCCGGTGGCTTCCAGCAGAGTGATCTGCCAGGTTGGATAGGCGATCTGGAGGGGCAGCCCTGGAAAGCCCGCACCGCTGCCAACATCCAGCAGCTTGAGCGTGCCGCTGACTTTGAAGCGGCGGGGGATGGCGAAGAGGAAGGCCAGCGAGTCGAGGAAATGTTTGGTCAGCACCTCTTGCGGGTCGGTAATGGCGGTCAGGTTGAAGCGCTGGTTCCACTCCAGCAGGAGGTCGCGGTAGCGGGCAAATTGCGCCAGTTGCTCAGTGGTCAGGCTCAGGTTGATCTGCTGGGCGCCGGTCAGCAGCAGGTCTATATCCGGTGGAAGTACCGTCTGTTGCTGATCGGCGCCCAGCATACTATTTTACCCGCTTCTTTTTGTTGTTCACATAGTCGATGAGGATGTATTCGCCCAGGTTCTCTGGCGTGGCAAAGAAGGTACGCCCGCCGTTGATCTGGGCCATCTGATTGACAAACTGAATCATCCAGGGATCGCGGTCCAGCATAAAGGTGTTAATCACAACGTTGTCGCGCGTGGCCCGCTGCACCTCGCGCAAGGTTTGCTGCTCGGCGTTAAAGTTTGGTGGCATGCCGAACCACCACTCCCCCTCTTCGTAGGACATGGTTGGGCCGCCATCGGTAATCATGATGATCTGGCGGTTGGTGCCCTTCTGCTTTTCGAGCAACTGCCGCGCCAGCATCAAACCGTGCGCCATATTGGTGCCCTGCTCGTGGTCATAGCTGCCCAGGCCGGCCAGTTCTTCTGGCCTGCGAACGCGGGCGATACGCGAGAAGGTGACGATAAAAAGCTTATCTCGCGGGAATTGGCCGCGAATCAGGCTCTCCAGTGCCACTGCGACCCGCTTAGCAGCCTGAGAGCAGTAGTTATAGACCATGCTCATACTCATATCGAGCATCAGCACGGTGGTGGATTGGGTAATCAATTCGGTGCGATAGACCTCGAAGTCATCTTTCTCCAGGCGGACGGGAGTGCCGGCTCCGTTGCGATGCAGCGAGTTCATCAGCGTCTTTTCCAGGTCAAGCAAGAAGGGATCGCCAAACTGATAGACTTTGCTCTCGTCGATGCGCTCGCCGCCGGTGCCGCGTGTGGCCGTTGCGTGATGCCCGAAGCGGTCTCGCTTGAGTTGGGAGAAGATGTCCTGCAAGGCTTTCTGCCCGATCTTGCGCATGCCGCGCGCGGTCATCTCCCAACGGTTGCCCTGCTTCTGAATATAGCCGGCGTCTTCGAGCAGCTTCATCAGGTCTTTGAGCTGCTCCAGCGCCTGGCCCTCTTCATCGCCGACCAACTGACGCACCTTCTCAGCATCAAGCCCATCGAGATCGCCCAGACGGCGGGCGTCGCGCATCTGCTCTTCCAATTCGTCCAGACCTTGCATCTGGCCCATCAGCCGCAGAGCTTCCTGCATGCTTAGGGACTCATCGCCCTGGAAGTCATACTGCGTGCGAAAGTCGTTTGGACCCATGCGGTCCAGATGCGCGGCCAGTTCCATCATATCCACGCGCAGCCGGTCATCGCCAATCAATTGATCGACCATGCCCTGAAGCTGCTCGCGCATCTCCGGCGTCATGCTGTCCATCAATGCTTGCATCTGTGCCTGCTGGCGCTGCAACTGCTCGATGAGGTCATCCAATGAGTTGACGCCGGGAAACATATCGCCGTATTTCTGCATGAAGGCGTCGAAATCAGGCTCGTTTCCCTCTTGCCGCTCGCGCAGCATCTGGTTCAGGTCACGGACCATGTCGCGGATGCGCTTGAGGTCTTCGGGCGTCATGTTCTGGATGGCCTGCTGCATGCCCTGGAAGTGCTGCTGCATGATCTGCTGCTGAAGCTGCTGGAGCA